>JAAAOB010000082.1 GCA_009909035.1 Bacteroidota bacterium | reverse complement strand
CGCACAACAAACTCACCCCTGCGCTGCCGCCCAGTCTGCCAGGCTCAGGGTCGGTTCTCCCAGCCGCTGCCAGGTCTTTTCCGACTGGAATTTTTCATCGTACCGGTTGATAGCGTTAAGGATGTGATACTGGAAATCTATGCTCGGCGACAATGGTTTTAAAAGCTTGAAAATCCCCATGGGAACCTTTGTTTTTTTGAGATCTGCTGCTTTATAGTTCCGTATGAATTGATCGATAGCCTCCTCCATGCTAAATGGTTCGGGGCCCTGCACGCTGTACTCACAATCCCGGTCGTGTTCGCGATCCAGCCGAAAACTATTGGCCACCTGCCGGCCGAAATCTTCTGCACTGATCCACCAGCTTTGGGTTTTCTGGTTTCCGGCCATCAGTACGCGTCTGCCCTTCATCTGGAGTTGCGTCAGGTTTTCAAAAAAACTGGACGGGTAAAAGATCGTGACCGGCAGATCGGCACTCCGTAGTATTTCGCACGCCTCCTCCTTGATGTCGAACACCCACCAGTCGTCCGCCTTATAATCCTTCACAAGCGATGAGAGATACCCGATTCGTTTAACGCGGGCGGATCTTGCTGCCTCGATGGCGTTTCGCAAACCGTCGATTTCGGTTTTAAACCGGCTGTTCTTTTCACCGGGCTGTGTACTTAAACTCAGATACACATAATCTGAGTCAGCAAAGGCCGATCGAAGGCTGTTTTTATCGGCCAGGTCTCCTTTAAAAAGGTGTGTACCTGCCCCGAGCTTTTGTTGTGCTTTTTGCATATCCCGCACAACAGCCGTCACAGAGAATCCCTGCCGGCGGAGGGTTTTTGTAACAGGAGCACCCAGCATACCGGTTGCACCCACAACCGCAATCGTCTGTATTGTATTCATCAGATATATAGGATAGAATGGAGCTTTCCATACATTGTACAAAAAGAAGCGAACCTCTTCCGGTAGCAGAAAAGCATATCTTTAGGATTAGTTGATATTTTTTTTCATTAGAAAACACCCGTAGCTTCAGGTTATTCCTTAATGTATAGATAAAATCAGATGGTTCACAAGGCAATTGCCACAATCAGCATTGGTTTACTGCTGATCTCATGCGGAGAGACAGGTCGCACGTTTTTTGACCAATCAACAGAGTACCGCCCGGTCGAGGCAGAACGGCTCATGACGTTTGAAGAGATCCTGCAGCCGCGCAGAATGCGGATGATCGACGACCGTCTGTATGTCTCTGATTTCAGCAACCAGCCGTCATTCCACGTTTTAAAGCCTGGAAAAAACGGTGATCTTCGCTACATCAGGGGAGTGGGCCAAGAGGGACGCGGGCCCGGAGAGTTCGTATTAATTGAAGATTTTGCTGATGCCGATTCGCTGGTCTATATCTTCGACGGTCAGCAGCTCAAGTTCAATATCTACGATCCCGAATTACCGGCCGCTACGCCTGTGGAGGTACCCGTGCGCACAAAAGGGCGGCCCCTGTCAGTCTACGGCCTGCCCGGAGGGCTCTTTGTCTCCGGCGGGCTGTTCCCGAACGAACGATTCCAAATATATGGATCAGATGGCCAACGTATTGCGGGGCACGGTGAGCTTTATCCTTTTAATGAATCCTTTACCGGACGTCAGCTTGCCATCTCCTGGTATAGCTTTTCTGCTGTGCCGCCATCAGGCGATACTCTGTATCTTTTTTCCTCCAATTCAGATCACATCGAAAAATACAGTTTACAGAACGGCGATCTGCTCAAAACCGTAAAAGGAATTGAGAATCCATATCCGCGAATGAAGCTGGAGACCGTTCAGGGACAGAACTGGCCTGTGGATGACGGCAGTATCTACGGCTATCTTTGGGCGGATGCCGATGAGCAGTATATCTATGCGCTCTACTCCGGCGAGCTGCAGTCGGACCTTGATCGCTTCAAAGCCGATAAGATTCATGTCTTGGATTACAATTTGAATCTTGTGACGGCTTATCAGCTGGATCACTATCCGTTTACTATGGCTGCTGATGGGCACGGCGGAATCTACACCGTAACAAACAGCGCAGATGGCGCCCGGTTTCGGTATCTGGACCTCACTGCAGCATCCGGTTCAGTGACCCCTGAACCGTAAAGAGTCCGTTCCGCAGGTATGGCCGGCAGAACCTTTCTCATTCAGCACCCTGAACGTTCATCCTTTGCAGGTTATTAATAAGATGATGGAGATGGGATTCGATGGTATCAAAGGGGCGGTACCCGCGGGCCATGAGGCTGATTTCATCGCCGATCCGGATCAACAGAGTTGGGAAACCTGTGGCGCCGTGGGTTTTGCACCAGTCATACTCCTTTTCCAGTGTTCTCTGCGTTTCTTCACTTTGAAAGCGTTTGGTAAAGTCTTCAAATGGGATGCCTGTATCGGACAGCAGCTCAGCGTACGTCTCAATATCATTCAGGTTCATTCCATCCCTGAAAATCGCGGTTTGCAGTTTCCCGGCAAAAGAGAGAGAATGACCGGGGGCCAGTTCATTTACAATTACCTGCGCGCGGCCCGGTGGTTCCGAATCGTAAATATAGCTCCCTTCTTCAGCCAGTAATTTAAAATTTCTGCCAAACGCAACGTTGGTGGTTTTTTCAACCTGACCAAGGGCATCTTTTATATATGCATATCCCTCACCAATTGGTTCGGCGCGATCACCAACAGCTAACCCTCCCGGCTTTACTTCGATGGTTAACTGCTCTTTAAAACGCGTCTGGATTTTCTCAATTACCGGATGAAAACCGTAGCACCAGCCACAAAGTGGATCGTACACATATATCAAAGTCGGTTTCATAAGATTGTTCCTGGGTTTATTTCGTGAAGTTTTTAATCGCGTTTATGGATTAATACAGCAATGCACCGGGCCGGTTCGTTCATCCCTTGATTGTGTATCGCCAACAGGAGCGGAGGGAATACTACCAGGGCTTCTGCACGACCTATACCCGAGCAGAGATTCCGTACAGCATGAAATCCAGCCTACCCGTTCTTTCCTGCTTTTCAGGTATTCAGCTTCTTCAGCTGATACTGTTTGGGGGTGATGCCGGTATGTTCCTTAAAAAGCTTAATAAAATGACTTAGACTGGAATAGCCTAACCTGAAACAAACCTCCGTTACGTTCAGGCTCTCATTTTGTAGAAGGGTGCACGCCTTTTTAATCCGTTCCTGGTTTATATACTCGACCGGGCTCACGCCAAACTCGTTATTAAAATATCGGTAAAACGACGCCTTGCTCATGCAGGCAATATCGGCCAGCTTTTTGATGGAGATCGGCCGGTCCAGGTTGTTCTCGATAAATTCAACCGCCGCGGCAAGGCCGCTTTTGGTTACATACTTTCTGTAATTTTTGAGAAGCAGGTTTCGGGATTCGGTCTGCAGCATATGCACAATCAGTTCCGATGTGTTCATCTCCACCAGCAGATCTTTTTGATCGTGCTCCTCCGTAAAAATATGGAACAGCTTTCGAATCAACAGGTCTACGGATTCGGTATTGGAAAAATGGACTGAAGCTGTAGCGTCGTACTCCCATTCACCTGATGTTTTCGTACGCGGCAGCTGTTCATTCATCCGGGCCACGATCTCATCAATCATCGACAGCGGCAGCTCTACCGTAATGCACTTGGTGGGTTCGTCCAGGTTGGCATCGGGAAAATCGATGTAGATGGTTGTGTCAGGCGGAAGTACCAGGGATTCACTGGGAACGAATTCGTACGGTTTCTCATCACCGGAATGGATCACCTTTTTTCCGGATATCATGCCGCAATACATCGGGCTGTCGGACTTTAGCTCCACCATCTGCGCTTCCTGGTAGGTATCGTAGACGGAAAAAACGGCGTCTCTTCCCGCATAGCTGGTCCGGTTCTCTACAAGCTGTTGGGGCGGGTTTTTATTTTCGCGGACGATGGACTGGTTTATCATGGCAGAACATTTTCAGGACAAAAAGCGCTTACAGACAAGGTCTGAATATGATAGATAAACAACGGGTTTAAACCAAATTGAGACGATCGCGATACTTTTTGAGATCATTCACCAAGATTGGAAGCGCTTTTTAACACATTATAATTACACATCAATCTAATTAACGAATGGAGATCAATATGTTACATGAACGTCCGAACTTTAAAGAAAAGTATGACAACTATATCGGGGGCAAATTTGTAGCCCCTGTCGACGGCGAATATTTTGACGCGATGTCGCCGGTGGATGGTAAAGCGTTTTCAAAATGTGCGCGATCGAATGAAAAAGATATTGAGCTTGCACTGGATGCCGCCCATGCAGCCGCACCGGAATGGAACAGATCATCCGCGGCCGAGCGCGCTTCAGTTCTCAACAAGATGGCCGACATCATTGAAGAGAACCTCGAATACCTGGCGCGGGTTGAAACGATCGACAATGGCAAACCGATCCGGGAAACGATGAATGCCGATTTGCCCCTGGTTGTGGATCACTATCGCTATTTTGCTGCCGCAATCCGTACGCAGGAGGGAGGAATTTCCGAGCATGATGCAAACACAGTATCCATCAACCTGCCGGAACCGCTGGGCGTTGTGGGACAGATTATTCCCTGGAACTTTCCGCTGCTGATGGCCGCCTGGAAAATTGCCCCGGCACTGGCCGCAGGAAACTGCACGGTCGTAAAACCTGCCGAACAGACGCCCGCAAGCATCATGGTGATGCTGGAGCTTGTTGGGGATGTGATTCCCGATGGAGTCCTGAACGTTGTGAACGGATTTGGACCGGAAGCCGGTCAGCCCCTGGCCACCAGCGAACGGATCGCCAAAATCGCGTTTACCGGAGAAACAACCACAGGCCGACTGATTATGCAGTACGCCTCTGAAAATATCATCCCTGTCACGCTGGAGCTTGGCGGCAAGAGCCCCAACGTTTTCTTTGAAAGCGTGATGGATGCCGATGACGAGTACTTCGATAAAGTACTGGAAGGCGCTGCACTGTTTGCCCTAAACCAGGGTGAAGTTTGCACCTGCCCATCCCGTATCCTTGTGCAGGAGTCGATCGCCGATGAGTTTACCGAGCGTGTGATTGA
Source organism: Bacteroidota bacterium (assembly GCA_009909035.1). GTDB lineage: Bacteria > Bacteroidota > Rhodothermia > Balneolales > Balneolaceae > SW132. Next base: position 21,734 of record JAAAOB010000082.1, on the reverse strand, counting down.
ACGCGTGAAAGCGATCAAAATGGGCCACCCGCTGGATGATGAAACGATGGTAGGCGCCCAGGCATCAAACGATCAGTATGAAAAAATCCTGAACTACTTTGACGTTGGCCGTGAGGAAGGAGCCAAGGTTCTGGTAGGCGGAGGAAAAGCCGATGTGGGCAGCAATGGTATCTCAAACGGTTATTATGTACAGCCTACAATTTTTGGCGGCGATAACTCCATGCGGGTATTCCAGGAGGAGATCTTCGGTCCCGTGACGTCACTAACCACCTTCAAAGATGTGGACGATGCCATTTCTATAGCCAATGATACGCTCTACGGCCTTGGTGCCGGCGTGTGGACGCGCGATGCCCATGAACTCTACCAGGTGCCGCGTGCCATTAAAGCGGGCCGCGTGTGGGTGAACTGCTATCACACCTACCCCGCGCATGCAGCCTTTGGCGGATACAAGAAATCCGGGTTTGGCCGCGAGAATCACAAGATGATGCTGAGCCACTACCAGCAGACCAAAAATATGCTGATATCGTACGATAAAAAAGCAATGGGCTTCTTTTAAACCGGAGTAAGTTCAACCGGGCCGACATCGGGCGGCCCGGATTTTTATTCTCAAACAATATTCAAGATTAGGACTGCCATGTTACCAAAAACAATGAGAGCTGCGGTCGCTCATAATTTCGGCGATGCGCTAAATATTGAAGAGGTCCCGGTAAAGGAACCGGGCGATAATGAGATACTTGTGAAAGTAAAAGCCAGCGGTGTCTGCCACACCGATCTGCACGCCATAGATGGCGACTGGCCCGTAAAGCCGAAATTGCCGCTCATCCCGGGCCATGAAGGTGTGGGCTATGTTGCAGCAGCAGGTAAAAATGTGACCAATGTTAAGGAGGGCGATGCCGTTGGAGTTCCCTGGCTCTATTCCGCCTGTGGCACATGCGAACACTGCATCACCGGCTGGGAAACGCTATGCGAATCGCAGGAAAATGCAGGATACAGCGTTGATGGAGGCTATGCCGAATATGTGATAGCCGATCCAAAATATGTCGGACACCTGTCTTCCAATGTCAATTTTACAGAAATTGCACCGATCCTATGCGCCGGAGTCACCGTTTATAAAGGATTGAAAGAGACTGAAACCAAACCCGGAGAGTGGGTGGCAATCTCAGGAATTGGCGGATTGGGGCACCTTGCTGTTCAGTACGCGAAAGCGATGGGAATGCATGTGGCCGCAATTGATATCGCAGACGATAAACTCAAGCTTGCAAAGAAGCTTGGAGCCGATTTAACCGTTAATGCCATGGAAGAAGATCCGGGCAGCTATCTGAAAAAGGAAACCGGAGGTATGCATGGGGCACTTGTTACTGCTGTAGCACCGCAGGCATTCAGCCAGGCCCTCAGCACACTTCGCCGCAAAGGCACTCTTGCACTGAACGGGTTGCCACCGGGCAGCTTTGACCTGGATATTTTCAACGCGGTGCTAAACAGAATCACGATTCGCGGCTCCATCGTCGGAACCCGGAAAGATCTGCAGGAATCGATAGACTTCGCGACCGAAGGAAAAGTAAAAGCCAGCGTTCACGCAGCTGACCTGGATAGCATCAACAGCGTCCTGGATGATATGCGGGCGAATAAAATCGATGGCCGAATGGTATTAAATATAAACTGAAGTTCTGTAAACGGTTCGCCCTGTCTGGGTCTCTCCAGTACCCAGTCAGTGGTTTGCCATACCGTGTTCGAATGGTTCTCAGCTTCATGAGCGATCAACCTCCGCTGGAGATTGTTTGTCCGGATCATAGACATTTAAATTTTTCAACATCTAAGTCATACCCAATATGCCAGTAAAACGCGTTCTCATTACCGATGAAGCCAAAGACGTTATGGATCAGCTGCGCGAAACGCACGGCGAGCTGATGTTCCATCAAAGTGGCGGCTGCTGCGACGGATCCTCCCCGATGTGCTACAAGGCAGGTCAATTTCGGGTCGGTAAGAGCGACGTAAAACTGGGTGAAGTCTATGGCGCGCCATTCTACATGGCAAAAGACCAGTTCGAGTACTGGCAGTATATGCAGCTTACGCTTGATGTAAAGGAAGGCCGTGGCTCCAGCTTCTCCATTGAAATCCCGATGGGGGTCCGCTTCCTCATCAAATCAAAAATGTTTACAGAGGAACAGCTTGAAGACCTGGAACCTGTGGAATAGGTACTATTTAGATCAAGTCATAACTTCAACAGATTCATAACCACCTGCCATTGACAGGTTATAAATTATTTTTTGGGGATGGTGGCTTTTTTTGGCTGTGAGTCTAATCTCCCCTTGAAGGCAGATTATTCTTATCACCTTAGAACAGGGTCTGACGGGTGTTCAGAAACATAATGACGAAGTCGAAGACTGCTTTTCAGTTTAGTAATGAACCCCGTTAAACACCCCTCCGGGGCTGTGAAAAAATAGAACAACAAGCATTACAAACACTCGCTATGTGTGCCGCGAAGGCACGACGACACAAAGATTTCACGAAGGTTATTTCATTGATAGTATTTCACTTCGTGCACCTTCGTGACTTTGCGTCCTCGTGGCAAAAACAACTGGCTGATATACTTGACTATGTATTTCCTGACAGCCTCCGAAGGGGAGATTTTATCCTGTCACCCCCAAAATAGTCTTGCCCCGTATTTGGGCAAGATTCGTTGCTAACGATGACAGATTACAGAAATGAAACGTGTAAAAGCCTTATAAGTCCCCTCTCGCCCCATAGGGATCCCATTGGGAAGAGGGGACAGTATCCCAAAACAATGCGAAGCGTTTGTTTTGGGATTCAGGGGTGTGTTTGCGAAGGAGAGGGATTTGAAATTGCTACGGTTCGCGATCAAGGCTTCGGAACACACCCCTCGCTAAACTCACCCGGCTTCGCCGTTTCGTTTATGCCTTTCCCCTCTGAAGAGGGGATTATTCCAACTGTAACCCCAAAATAGTATTGCCCCGTATTTGGGCAAGGTTCGTTGCTCCGATCGGCATAAGAGTAAGTAAACCCCATGTAATGGCTGATTGTATTTCCTGAAACGGACTACCAACACTGCCTCCCTTCATTTTCACTTTCCCGGCCAGGCTTAAGAAGCAGACCTCATTTCCCGATGATAACCACAACTACATAAAATGAAATCATTGTACAAAAAGAAGAGTTGCAATCATTGGTGCGGGACTTCAATACTATGAACTACCTACCCTATGTAAAGAGATGGTGGCTGTCTATCTGCCTGCTGCCTTTTGTGGGCTACCACCTGCACCAGGCATACTGGACGCTTCACTACAATGTTTTCTTCAGCATTACCTACGACTTCCCCTTTCCCATTAATTTAGAGAACCTGATCCTTCAAAACTTTCTGCTCATTATTCATGAAGCCGGTCATACGTTCTCGAGTATCCTGGGCAATCGAACGTTTACAATCCTTGGCGGGTCGCTTTATGAAATTATGCTGCCGGTATTCATCCTTGGATATTTTTGGTATAACCGAATTTCTTTAGGTGTGCAATTCGGATTTTATCTTGTCGGAGCTGCTTTTATAAGCGTAGGATTTTATGCATCCGATGCTGGTGCTCGTCAGCTTCCGCTGATTGGAGGCCTGGGAGATTCTGCCCACGACTGGGGTAATCTGCTCTCGTCCTGGAAGCTGCTGCATTACGATGCCGTTATTGGCGCCGGTTTTACACTGATTGGCGCAGCCTGCTACCTTGCCGCTATCTATGTTCCGCTTTGGTTCACAACGTACGAAGCGTCAGACATCGACATTCAGCTGGATCTCTGAATATTTACCGTCACGCAACATGTTCTTATTCAGGAATTCGGGTGGCCTGCCAGGCTACGGCCCGCCACACCCCGTCACGCTTCAGAAATGTGCCGGTATTGTAGTACTCTGTCCGACCATCAATTGCATCGGCGGTCAGGCGAAATGCCACTATAGCCGCGTCATAGTACACCTTTATTTGAACATCTTCCGCCCCGTATCTCGGAGTTTCTCCCTCTGCCGGTTGTTCAGCCTCGTCCAGGCCGGTCATAATGTCTTCTTTTGTGATTCTGTTCCCGGCAGATCCTGTATAGACCAGGTCTTCCGCCCAAAACCGGTCGTGCATCTCAGTATCATTCGAAGAAGCTCCATCCAGGAATTCATTCAGCAGGTTTTCAAGAAGTATTTCGTCAGATTCTGTTGTATCGGACGATTGCTCAGTGCTGCAGGAGGTGAGCAGGGCAATTACAAGAACGATGAAAGAGAGATAGTTCATAGGGCTTGGTTTACTCATGTGATTTCCGATATTTTTTCAACGCCTCAACGACCTCTTCCGGCGGGCGAATGGGCCGGCCACCACTCATAAAGACCGTGGTAACCACACCCGTCAGCATCAGCGTTTCGTCTGGCCGGCGGTAGATGTCCTGGTCGAACAGAAAGCGCACATTCCCACTTTGGCGAATGGATGAGCGAACCACAAAGGAGTCATCACCCATCAGCGGTTTTTTGTAGACCAGTTCTGCTTTGTGGACCACGGCGTCTACCCCGTTGTTGTGCATTTCATTGAAATTCAGACCCAGTTTTTTCAACAGCTGATGGCGGGCATGCTCCAGGTACTGCTGATAGACGGAGTTGTTTACCAGCCCCTGGGTATCCAGTTCATAGTCGCGGACGTCCATTTCGATTTCAAAATCGTATGATTTCATTTTGGCAGGTCAGGGATGAATGTGAAGAAGTCCACATAACATACTGCAGATCAACCGAAAGTAGAAACCTGAAATGAGTCTGTTTATCGAGAATTACGTGGCGGAGTTTTCTGCCACCCTGCGGGCGCATTTTACGCCGTCCATTGCCGCGGAAACAATGCCGCCGGAGTAGCCCGCGCCCTCCCCGCAGGGATAGAGGCCCTTAATCCTTACATGCTGACCCGTGGCTCGGTCCCGCGGAATGCTTACCGGCGAGGAGGTACGGGTCTCCGGGGCGTGAACCACGGCGTCGTTGGTCAGGTAGCCGCGCATGGACCTGTCAAACTCTTTGAAACCGTCGCGCAGGGTGCTGTAAATAAAGCCGGGAAGCACCGAGCGCAGATCCACGGACCTGATGCCCGGGGAGTAGGAGGTGTTCGGCAGGTCACCGGACAGGCGCCCCTCCGTAAAATCGACCAGCCGCTGGGCGGGAGCCGTTTGGGTTTTACCGCCCTCGAGCCACGCTTTCTGCTCAATCGCTTTTTGGAACTCCATGGCGGCCAGGGGACCATGTTTTTCAAACGGTTTAAAGTCTTTTTTGCTTAGCTCCACAACAACGCCGGAGTTGGCGGTGGCACGAGCCCGGCGGGAGGAGGACCAGCCGTTGGTGACAATCTCGCCCGGTTGTGTGGCACAGGGAGCAATCACGCCGCCGGGACACATGCAGAACGAGTAGACCCCGCGGCCATCAACCTGTTTCGATATATTGTAGGCAGACGGCGGCAGGTACGGGCTGCGTTCGTCACAGCTATACTGAATAGAGTCGATCAGCGACTGCGTGTGTTCAACCCGTACGCCTACCGATAGCGGCTTCAGCTCAATTTCAATCCCTTTTCGGTGCAACAGCTCAAAAATATCGCGGGCGGAGTGGCCGGTAGCCAGTATCACATTGTCGGCCCTGAGCGTATCGCCGCTCAGCGTTTTCACGCCGCGAACCTGATCTCCCTCAAGCAGAAAATCGATAACTCTTGTGTTGAAATGGATCTCACCGCCGCTGTTGAGAATGCACTCCCGCATGTTGGCGATAATCGGGGGCAGTTTGTTGGTTCCGATATGCGGGTGGGCCTCGACCAGGATCTCCTTCACGGCTCCAAACCCCACAAACAGCTCCAGGATCCGCTGCACATCGCCCCGCTTCTTGGACCGGGTGTAGAGCTTTCCGTCGGAATAGGTGCCCGCACCTCCTTCGCCAAAGCAGTAGTTGGAATCTTCATTCACAACATGATCCACATTGATCCCCTTCAGGTCCTTGATCCGTTTTTTTACATCCTTCCCGCGCTCCAGGATCACCGGCTTCTTCCCCTCTTCAATAAGCTGCAGGGCGGCAAAAAGTCCCGCGGGACCCATTCCCACAATCAGAACCTCTTCAGCATTTGTGACGTCGGGGTAGTCGGGCAGCGTGATGGGCTCATCGGTAAACTCCTCGTTCACATAAAGATTCACTTTCAGGTTGATGATCGCCTGTTTCTGGCGCGCATCGATCGATCGGCGCAGAATGTCAATATGGCGAATCTCACGTTTTGGAATATTTTGATCCTGCGAAATTTCATCCTTCAGTTTTTCATTATCGGCGGCAACTTCGGGCAATACTCGTAACTGGAGCTCTTTTTGCATAGGATGGGTCCTTGCTATTTTTAGGTTTCCTGAATTTCAGCGAAATCATACACTACATCGTGTACTGAATCATTCGGGATCGTCTGCCGGACCAAGATATGCATGGAGAGGACAAAAAAGCTATGATCACGGTATATTAGATCTGCACCTGGAGAGTAATCCGGATCGAAACGGAATGGATTCGACAACAAGTGGAATAGGTTGTCCAGTGAGTAAAAATTGCCCTTCTGGCCATGCGGCGGGCGGTGCGGGCTGAACGAAGAGATTTCTACCCGGACAAATTCAAAATAAAAAGCACTCCGTCACCGGTTGCAATAACACGGTTTGGATCCGTGGGATGGACCTCCATACTGCTTACAAACCCGATCTCCTCCCCGGTATCACCCCGAACCAGCGTCACACTCCGCCGGAGCCGGTATTTACCCTCGTCGTACGCGATATGATGGAGAATACCCTGGCTAAAGAGCAGAATATCAGCGTTATTCATCAAGTGGAGATGGCCCAAGAGGCTTCGTACCATTACCGCCTCACCCATGACGGGTTCCGTGGGTGTGAGTGGTGGATTGTCGACTGATGTAAAACGGTCGGATTCCAGTAAAATGGTGTGGCTATGGTCAAAATTCCTGTAGACAAACAGGTAGGGCAGGGCCGGGTAGGCGCCCACAATCTCGTCGTTTTTGTTGATAGAAAATGACAGGTTATTATACCCGCCCGGGTGCTTTCCCGCCGGAACTATGCGCGGAAACATTCTGAACACTGTAGAGTCCGGTTTCTCTTTGGGGGCAATTTCCAGCAGGTGCCGCCCGGTTGAAGAGGCCCGGAATCCCGTGGCCTCATCCGGTTGGTAGGCAATGTACGACGGCGTCATAACCGTGCTTCCCTGCGAAAAGTAGGGACCTTTAAACGGTATTGAATCCCGCAGGACATAATCTGAATCATAGAGCTGCAGGAGCTCTTTCTGGTCGTCATAAATATAGAGCCTCTCGCTGTCACTCATCAGGCCTACCGGCTGCTCCAGTCCATCCTCGCTGCCAAGACGTTTTACCAGCTCGCCCTGGCGGTTGATAACCGCAATGTCGGCTGACCTGAACTGCATGACAACCAGGTGGTCGCCAAAAGGGTGTGCCTGGGTGGGTCTGTCGAGTACCGGTGTCCCGCCATCCGATTCCGGCAGGGGAATAATATTTTCCGCCGGTATGATGGTAATGTCCGGTTCTTGCTCCATCAGATTGATAGAGCTGACAGGTGCCTGCTGCAGTAACTCGTTCAGCACATTCGATTCTGTTTCAGGAATGGAAGGTTTATCACCTTTACACCCGAAATAACTAACCATCAGTAAAAAAAACAGCACACCACGAGTGAACCTATTCATGCAGATAAAACTGTTTTTCGGTTAAACGTACTGAAGCATATCATAATTTTATTCATGAGCAAAAGCTGAAGGTCCGTGAAAGCCTGTAATGATATCTGTTTAATTCCCCAATATACTAAACCGTACGTAAATACCGAATATTGAATGTGATGTCAACGACCTGTTTGAATTTTATGATGTAGAATGAATGCAGATTTTGACAGGTGCCGCACCCGGAAACGGGGAAAGTTTATTTGCCTGGAAAGATGATTGCGGTAATTGAACGCCTGGTTTTTCATCTTCTCAAGAGCTCCACCGGGTCGTCTATGGTAATGATAAATCGATCCGGGTAGCTTTCATCCAGCCGGTTTTCCTCGCGCGCTCTATCGAGCAATATCTTGTATAGCTCTCTGGCGTTCTCAAGTTCCGCTTTGCCCTTTTCAACACCGGTGAGTATCCCGTCACTTCCATCGTCTCTGTAGATACCAACCACCGATCCATCGTTATCATAAATCACAAAAAGGTTCACAAACGTCTCTTCCTTTTCTATGGTTGATTGCACAACCAGCCGTACCGACCCATACCTGTAGAGGAATTCCCGATATTTTTCAATTTCGTTATACCGCCCCTCTTCCTGTGCCATCCGGATTCCCGCTCGATAGATCCGGTTTGCCCGGTCCAGCTCTATATTTCCGGAGAGCACCTGCTCCAGTTTGCCTTCCTGGTTTCGGTCTATCGCTCTGAAAACAACGCCGCTTTTTTCCCGTTTAATCAGGAAATTTGCGGTTTCGCCCTTGTCCGACTGAACCCCGATGATCTCATACACGGCCCCCTGATACTCAAAGTTATAGTGTGTTCCACCGGCCGGCTGGCGAAAAATCAAACACCCCGATATAAACAGGAATAGAAGCAGAAATACCGGTACGATTCGTTTCATCTTCATTCGCTTGGTGATGGAAGTGTACCAGCACAGAACGTTATTAAGCCGCACAAATTTCAATGATGGCGCTCATCGCTAAAAATATGCTCAAATTACCCCAAGGGCCAGTACGGAGTTGGCCACCTTTTTAAACCCGGCGATATTCGCACCGTGAATATAATTACCGGGCGTTCCGTACTGACGAGCCGTGGAGATACACGTGGCGTGGATCTGCTTCATGATTTCCTGTAGTCTTCTGTCCGTTTCATCGAAGGTAAGGGCATCACGGCTGGCGTTTTGGTGCATTTCGAGAGCAGATACGGCAACACCGCCGGCATTTGCCGCTTTCCCGGGCCCAAAGGCTACGCCTGCCTCATGCAGAATATCTATCGCTTCGATCGAGGCCGGCATATTTGCACCCTCAGCCACAACCATGCATCCATTTTCAACCAGCGCTTTGGCATCATCGGCCTGCAGTTCATTCTGGGTTGCACAGGGGAGCGCAACATCGCAGGTGATCGACCATATGGAGCCCTCATCGTGGAACTCCGCTCCCTCTTTTCGTTCGGCATACACGCGGATGCGTCCTCGTTCCACCTGCTTGATCTGCTTCACCAGCTCAAGGTCAATCCCGCTGCTGTCGTATACATATCCATCGGAATCGGAGCAGGCCACTACCCGGCCGTTCAGCTCCTCTACTTTTTCGATGGCGTAGGTCGCCACATTCCCCGACCCGGATACCACAACCGTTTTACCCTCCAGTGTTTCATCCTGCACCGCCAGCATCTCGCGGACAAAATAGGCCAGCCCGTACCCGGTTGCCTCGTTTCTGACAAGCGTGCCGCCCCACTCCGGGTCTTTGCCGGTGATCATCCCGGATTCGTATTGATTGGCAATTCGTTTGTACTGTCCAAAAAGATACCCGATCTCGCGCGTGCCCACGCCGATATCTCCTGCGGGAATGTCGCGATTTTCGCCCAGGTGGCGATAAAGTTCAGTCATAAAGCTCTGGCAAAACCGCATAATCTCATCATCGGATCTGCCCCGCGGGTTAAAGTCAGCACCACCCTTGCCGCCCCCGATCGGTTTGCCCGTCAGCGCATTTTTAAAGATCTGTTCAAATCCGAGAAATTTGATGATACTCAGGTTTACCGACGGGTGGAACCGCAGCCCCCCTTTGTACGGGCCCAGCGCACTGTTAAACTCCACGCGGAATCCACGGTTGATGTGAACCTCCCCGTTGTCGTCCTGCCAGGGCACACGAAAGATAATCTGGCGTTCCGGTTCACTAATTCGTTCAAGCACCTTTTGATCAAAACATTCCGGGTTTTCCTCCAGCACGGGAGCAAGTGAACCGTAGACTTCACGTACGGCCTGCAGAAATTCCGTTTGACCTTCGTTCAGGTTTTCGATGGATTCGACGGCTTTCTCCAGCCGCTTACGGGTGAGGTTTTTTTCGCTCATCGGGTAATTAATTTTATGTTTTTGCCTCTACGGAATGCATGGTGTAGGGAATCGCTTTAAGGCGCTCTTTGCTAATCGGTTTACCGGTAGCGGTGCAAACACCGTAGGTTCCCGACTCCATCCGTTCAAATGCCGCATCGATTTTTTTCAGTTTCTCCCGCTGCTTCTCAAGGAGTTGTAACGATGTTTGCTTTATTGATTCGTCGCTCGCCACATCGCCCGGGTGGTGATCCACACCCGACTTCACATCATCGGCATCCGCATCTATCGAGTCGGCTGAGGCTTTCAGACGCTCAATCTCATCTACCGTTTCTTGCCTTGTCTCTTTCAAGCGTTCCCGGAAGTATTCCAGTTCTCCTTCTGATAAATGGGTCCTGAATTTCTCTTTTTGGCTGGTCATGAATCAAGAGGTTTAATTCCAATTCAATGGTAATAACGGATTCATACTATGAACCATTCGCTCACATGATCAATACCATCGACGAAAACAGATCCTGCTGTTGATCAGGTCCGCTTATTCTTACTGTCCGGACCTTCACCGCTTGAGGAGATGGAGCTCATTCATCACGCCAGGTGAGATTCCTCTTCACGCTCATGCTCAAGATGTTCTACGGCTTCGTTGATATTCAGGTAAAACTGCTCCCGGCCCACCACGTCTTCAAGTCCGGATCGCTCAAAAATATCGCGAACCGGCCCCTTGACCCCGGAAAATATCAGTTTAATACCTCTTTTCTTATAGTCGTCCGAAAGTTCCTTCAGGGCGTGAAGGGCGCTTGAGTCCACCTCGTTAATGCCGATTGCATCGATAATCACCTGTTTCAGATTCTTGCCGCTAACCACTTCAAGCTCCTCAAGCTTACGCTTCATGTGAGAAATATTGGCGAAGTAGAGGGAGGCATCGATCCGGATGATGATGGTATTGGTTTGCGTTAACCCCTCCGGGTGACGTTCAAGATCGCGGTATTGACGGGTGTCGGGAAGGCGACCCAGCATCACAATATTGGGGTAGCTGCTGCGGTGTATTACAATTCCCAGGGAGATGAGTACGCCGATCCCGATCCCTTCGAGGATGCCAAACAGCAGGGTGGAGAGAAACGTGACAACCATCAGCGTAAACTCCCTTTTCCGAATCCGCCACAGAAATGTTGCTTCGCCAATATCTACAAGGCCGGGTACCGCCGTAATAATAATGCCGGCCAGTACCGCTTGCGGCAGATAGTAGATCAGCGGCGTCAGAAACAGGACGGTCACGCCTACCAGTGCAGCACTGATCAGCAGGGAGATGCTTGTCCTGGCGTTATTTTCATCATTCACAGCCGTCCGTGAAAAGCTGCCGGCAACCGGGTAGGCGTGAAAAACAGAGCCCACCATGTTTGCCAGGCCCAGACCATACAGCTCCTGGTTGGGGTCTACGTTGTACTCCGGGTGGCGGCGCACCATTGTTTTGGCAAGCGCTATCGACTGCGTATAACTCAAAAATGCTATAGCCAGGACGGTGGGTATCAGCTGCTGCACGGTGGCGAACGCCAGGCCCGGCAGTGCGGGAGCGGGAATCCCTTCCTCCACGGGACCGATAATGGAAACCCCCAGGCTGTCGAGCTCAAAATACCACACGCTTGATATCGCCAGTACCACACACAGCAGCTCGGCAGGAAATTCCGGTTTTACACGCTTCATGGCCAGGATAAACAGAATCGTGGTGAACCCGATGAGGGATGTATAGAGGTGGATCTCTCCTGCACTGAGCACCAGTTCATGGATCACGCTGTAGAGGTACTTGCTCCGTTCAATATCGAGTCCAAGCAAGTTTCCGGCCTGGCTGAATCCAATGATAAACGCCGCGCCGGAAATGAATCCGCTCAATACCGGCTGAGAGATGAAGTTCATCAAAAACCCAAGCCGGAACAGCCCCATCAGGAACTGTGTACACCCAACAAGAAACGCGGTCAGCAGGGCCAGGCCGACAAACGCCTCGCTGCCCGGCTCGGCAATAGTCCCGACCCCGGTCGCCACCAGGATAGAAACAATAGCCACCGGGCCGATTCCCAGCTGACGTGATGTGCCAAAAATAGTATAGATGACCAGGGGAGCAATGGAGGCATAGAGCCCGTACACGGGCGGAAGGCCTGCGAGCAGTGCATACGCCATGCCCTGGGGAATAATCAGGATTCCGACGGTGAGCCCGGCACGCGCATCATCTTTAAAATCAGAGGCGCTGTACGACTGTATCCAGTCGGTTATGGGAATGTAGCGATTTAGTGGTGATGTGTCGTTCTTTTCCATTCTTTACAACTTGGGCCGCTTTTGTAAAACATGAAAATTATAAATAAAGATGCAATCAATCGAGTATCATGCCTACACTGAAATGTCGGTTAAAACTGCGGGTAAGGGATACTTCCGAAGTCTGCGTGCTTTTTGTAAAAGTGAAAATTGTAAAAGAGACTGAGCATTCATACAGCCAGAAAAGACTTCGGAAGTCTTTTGAGTACCTAATACTTTATCGTTGACACGACACGAGTATATTCAACCCTTCCGTCGGTAGCCGGACAGGCTCCTGTCTCACCCTAACGGGACTCGACAAGGAGGGGAGCTTCAAAAAAACCTGCTAACCTTAAAAGTTTATCTGTGTCGGGATTCATTAAATTTTTGAACCAATTTCAGGACATCTCTAAACTCAGAAAGTCATCCCCCATTGTCCTCTGTACAGACCAAAAACGTATCGCTTCTTTGTTGATGCCTACCGGGCTCTGCCGCGGGAAATCCTGGTGCGTGAGAATACGCTCATTACCGTAACCGTGACCAATATCAGCGCCATGCCCGCAATTTGCATCATGCCAAGCGTCTCATTCAAAAGTACAACGCCAAACAGTGATGCCGTGACCGGTTCAACCATAGCCAAAATGGATGCAATGGCCGGTGCAGTGCGCCTCAGTCCCATGACATACAGAATAAAAGATACCCCCGCGCCAAGGACTCCCAACACCACAAAGAGCGGCCAGTCCGGCGTGCTGAGAGCCGTACCGGTTTGGCTGCCTTCCCCCAGCCAGGCCAGAATAACAACAAGAACCCCAAACGCAATGGAGAGGATCGCCTGGGGACTTCCGTGAGGTGACGCGTATTTGAACCCAAAAATGAAGAGTGCGTATGAAAGTCCGGCAAGCAGCCCGGCAAAAACGCCGTAAAACGTTACCCCTGCTGCTCCGATGTCGTATACCTGTGTGAGCAGTACAATTCCAACCATCACCAGCGCAATCGCAATCCACTTCGGCAGACTTGGCCTCTCAATCTTCAGTGCAAATGAGACGAGATACACAAACACCGGCGCGCAGTACATCAGCGTGGCCGCAACCGCTATGCTGCCTTGAGAAATACTGACAAAATAAAATGCAAAGTTGCCCGCTACCCCCAGCCCCGCAACGACGGACCAAAACCAGAGACGACGGTTCGCCAGGCCGTGTTTTTTTGAGCGTAACACCAGCCAGGGGAGAACAAACAGAAACCCGAACGCGCCCCTGTAGAATGAGACTACAAATGGATCCCAGCCATCCCGCATCAGGATACCGCCAATTCCGCCGGATACCCCCCAGCAAAACGCCGCCAACGCTACAAAAGCCGGCCCCGTACCCAGGATGCGATCAGCTTTTATCATGATAATGTTGGACTTTTATTATCCTCTCTATTGAACCTGAATACAGACTGATCTTCCGTTTAACCGGAATGGTCGGAAAGAATGCAGGTGATTAAAAAACGCACCTGTTTTGTATGTCGTTCAATTTCAGCCGGTTGTAGTGACTCGTCGCTTAAGAAATTTCCCGGGCAGAGGATATGCTCATCTCATAATGTAAACTGTCGGTGCATTCCAGACGGGCCTCGCGACAAATAGCAGATAAGAGATAAAGCGCGTGTATCTACCGCAGCGAACAATGGAAGAAAACTTTATCTTCCCATAATTACCGTAAGCCGTAAACGTGCAACACGGATTCTTACATCAAAATACTATGAGCAGGAAGCCACTTGGTCACAAAAATTATGGGTCCATTCCACACCTTCCGAACAGCAGGATGGGACCGGCAGATAAAAGCTGCCATGATGGTCAGGCTCGTATAGCCACTAAAGAGCCGAGAGACTCGAATGATGACATTTTAGTGCAGGAAAAGTTAGATGGCAGTAATGTTGGGATCGCTAAAAACGGAGGGCAGATCATCCCATTAAGCCGATCTGGCTACAGGGCGGAAACGTCGCCGTATGAACAGCACCATGCATTTGCCGATTGGGTATTCCAGCCATCAAACCGGCAGAAATTTGACAAGCTGTTGAAGGAAGGAGAACGGTTAGCCGGAGAATGGCTTATGCAAGCCCACGGCACAAGATACAGTTTAGATCACGACCCGTTCGTAGCCTTTGACTTGATGTTTCAGCACGACAGGATGCCGTACGATGAGCTGGCTGCGAGAGTTGAACCATTTGATATCGTCTTACCCAAATTGATCCATCGAGGCCCGCCGATTTCTGTTCGTGAGGTTATGAAACTGGTTGGGGATCATGGATTTCACGGCGCTCTTGATCCTGTGGAGGGAGCCGTATGGCGCGTGGAACGAGATAAGGCAACGGGCAATAAAGGCGAAAAAATACGGGTCGTGGATTTTTTAGTGAAGTTTGTACGTCCCGATAAAGAAGACGGAATTTATTTGCCTGAAATTAGCGGCAAGAACCCTGTATTTAACTGGAACCCAAATTCCGGGTAACGCCCCGGGTTGCTGTACATGCTGTATACTTTGATGTGGCCCCTGGCGCCTTAAATGCAGACCGTCTCCGGATACCATTCACCATATGGCTCTACTTCAGTCAACCATGCTGTTAAGACGTACTCCGGGGCATGGTGCAGCCCCTCCATGTTTTCGATCGGGAAGGCGGGGCTGATCGTCGACTGAGGTTGAATCGTCAAAAACCCGGACCAGTTCGGTGAAGACACCGGCCCATCGACTGAAGGGCCAAACCCTGGTGTTGATCGCGAGGGCAATGGACATGCATTTTTCCGGGATCACGGCGAGCAACGCCATGGAGCCCTTCGACACGCCGCCGTGATGCATGTAGGTGTACGGAACCTCATCGGTTGCTTCGCTGACGCGCCAATTGAGCGCGTAATTCTGCTCGTTGACGCTGCCATCAGCTAATGGCTGGGGTGTCCAAAATTGCCTGCGTGTACTGGGTGAAATGAAATCGTCGTCAAGCCAGGCCGCACCAAGTGTTGCCAGATCGCCGGGAGTGGCCATGAACCCGCCACCCGCAAGCTTCATGCTGAGATCAACCTCCCGCCACTGCTGCGCCCGCCCGTCCCGCGTGTGGTAGAAGAGCGCGCGATCGGGGTGCGGGGCATCGGGAAGCGGGCTCCCCAGCCTGAGCGGACGCAGCACACCATCGTGAATCAGGTCCTGAAACGATGCTCCCCTGGCTTCCTGTAAGACAACCGATAGCAGGTTGACGTCAAACGATGAATAGTGAAAATCCGTCCCCGGCTCGTAAAGCAGCTCCGTATCATCGAAATACTCCAATCCCTCCGCTACATCGTCACTCTTGTTATGGAGACGCATCGTAGCGTACACTCCCATTACGTCTCGATTTTCCTCGTACCCCACGATGCCTGCGGTGTGGGAGGCGAGCTGGCGCGGGGTGATCTGCGCCCAGTCCGGGTTGGGGAGGTCGTTGATGTAATCTGAAATCGGTGCATCGAGGCTGACCAGGGTGTCATCAACCATGCGGGCAAACAGCGTTCCCGTCACCGCTTTGGAGGTTGACCCGATACGAAACAGCGTATTTGGCGTGGCCTTTCGCTTCTGTTCCAGGTCCGCGTAGCCTGCGGCCGCCGACCAAACGAGTTTTCCATCAACTGCAATCGCGGCTGAGAAGGCCGGCACGTTGATCTCCTGCAGGTGATCTTGCACAATATCTCGCGCACGGTCGGCAGCCCCGCGATACCCGGCGGCAACCTCACTTTCTGTATACGGCCGCTGTTCCGGGAGGTCAAGCCAGCCAAACGGGCGCATCCAGGCATTGTCCTCAGCAAATTTGGGATAGAGAGTAAGAAATAGAGCAAAAACCCCCAGTAGCGGGATGCAAAATACCGCAAGCGTGATCTTTCGTCGTGTTGTCATAGTCAAAATTAATGGCCTAAAGGAACCCTTGCGGGTAAGTTCTACGGCTTTTTTCTATGGCCATTTTAATTTATTTGGGGACCAACCGCCATCTTTACGATGAATCTCTGGCATTGAAAAAATATACTCCTACTGATTGACCCAGAACCTTGATTGAGCTGCTGTATGGTTTGATGTTTCCCCGGCGGTGCGAGGCCCGCCCATTTATATTTCTATCAACGAGATTTCTTTTACGTTTTTAAAATCCTTTTCATTGAATGTTGCCACTTGATGTATGCCGGCAGCCAATCCGATACGTATAATTTCAAAATCATGAACTTTCAATCCCTTAGGCTGATAGTGGTTCATTAATTCCAGAAACATTGCCAAGGAATCTTTACTGGGATACAACACATCAATACCTCGAATAATATCGTCTATGATTTCTAACGCTAATTCTGTTTTCAGATCATATCCTGAACTGCGGGTGACGACGGCTAAAAATTCAAGAAGTTTTTTGGAAGTGGTTACAAGCTGATAATCAGAGCCGTCGAGAATATTTCTGGACTGATGAAAGAACGTTGAATCTTGGTCGATGCCGTAAACCAGAATATTCGTATCAATGAGCAATTTACTCATATGCGATAGAACGGATATTTTTCGTATCCAATTTGCCGTTGAGCTTTAAAGACCGAATGGTAGGTTCAGGCTTTTTTTCTTTGTTAAGAGAAGATAAATAAAGATAAACCTTTTTTTATTCGACTTCAGAAAGTCGATCAATCTCTTTTTTAACTTTTTCTTTGGTAATCATTGCATATAAGGAACTTAATGATATCAATTTATAATCTACTTAACCTGTAGCAATTATCATAATGAGGTAAGGACTTCGGCTGTTATCTAACGGCCTGCGGTTTAACCGTCTTGGCCTTATTGGCTGCTTGTGCGGCGAGTCGACCAACGTTTCAAAGCTCCGACCCCTAATTCGTCCGCAAGAACCGCTGGTTAAGTGTGCGAATCTACGGAGCAAACATTTCTTGCAACACACTGAGTGCCTTCTCTTCGGCTGAACTGCTGATTGAGCCAAATTTTTTTGATCAAACGGTGTTTATCTATAGTCCGAATTTGATCTAATACTACTTGCCCTTTTTTCCCTTGAAATGTAGTCGTGACCCGCGTTGGATAATTTTTGATTGTGGAAGTCATCGGTGCGATGATGATGGTTCGTATATGCTTATTCATTTCATCAGGAGAAATGATGACGCAGGGACGGGTTTTCCTGATTTCAGACCCTTTTGTCGTTTAGTAGCCGCAGAATATTTGATTTCTTTTTTATTCACAAATAAAGACGATTACCAGGCATGTTCTGCCACACTCCTATTGTCGATCATGTCTTGAACTAATAAAAAAGCATCACGACAACCCGGCCGGCTTTCCCCACCCGCTTTTTTGGACCCTGACGTAAATCGGGCTTGAGATCAACCGAATTAATCCTAACTTTATGATCTGCGATTCGTCCTTTATTACACATAACCTCACCCGCCGATACAAATGAACCCAGTCCGACTGATTACATTTTCACTGCTGCTTTTCTTTTTTCATCTCACAGCCCCGGTCGGCGGTATCGCTCAGCCCGGTATCCCCGCGTCCGAACAGCAGATCCGGGCGGCGGTCAGCCCGGCACCGGAGGCGATGCGGGACGATGCGTCGGTTCTGGGGTATCGTCCGGACGGAGAGCTTGAACTGCTTCGGGATGGAACAAACGAGCTGATCTGCCTGGCGGATGACCCCTCGGACACCCGGTTTCACACCTCCTGCTACCACGAAGACCTGGAACCGTTTATGGCCCGGGGACGAGAGCTCAAAGCCCAGGGATACTCCTCGGGCGAAATCCGGGAGATGCGCCGGCGGGAGATTGAGGACGGAACGCTTTCGATGCCCGAAAAACCGATGTCGCTCTATTCGCTCACCGGCGGATCGGATGCCTGGGATTACGAGGCAAATGAGCTGCGCTCGGCACGGCCGCTCTATGTCGTGTATGTGCCCTATGCCACAGTAGAGACCACCGGCCTGTCTACATCGCCGGCAAGTGAGGGAGCCCCATGGCTGATGGATCCCGGAAAACCGTGGGCCCACATCATGATCGGCACGGGTCGGGAGCTGGGAACCGGGGCAGACGAGTAGGTGCCCCGGCCCATCCATCGTTACCAAGCTTGTCCACCGCAGGCTTCAGCTGGCGAATCACCTGCTGTTAACCTGAACTTTCACACATCCATTACCCAACATGAACATACAGAACAGAACCGCAATTGTTACCGGAGCCAGCAGAGGGATTGGCCTGGCCATCTCAAAAGCCCTGAATTCCGAAGGGGTATCTGTAGCGGGATGGAGCCGCACACCGCCCGAAACGTACGAAAACAACCATTTTACTCATATAGCGGCCGACCTGACCGACGAGGCCTCTGTGGAGAGAGCCTGGCAGCAAACAACAGACCAACTGGAGGATGAGCCCTCCATCCTTGTAAACAACGCCGGTGTGGGATTCCGTGGGGAGATGGAGGAGACTCCTTCCAACCGCTGGCACTATCTCTTCGCCCTGAATGTCCACGGATTATATTATGTATCCAAGCGGGTGATCCCGGGAATGAAAAACAGGAACGAAGGCCACATTATCAATATCGGTTCCGGCGCCGGAACCAACGGAATCGCCGGAATGAGTGCCTACTGCGGAACGAAGTATGCCGTTGTCGGCATTACCGAATCGATGCACCAGGAGC
Organism: Bacteroidota bacterium; assembly: GCA_009909035.1. GTDB lineage: Bacteria > Bacteroidota > Rhodothermia > Balneolales > Balneolaceae > SW132. The sequence continues at coordinate 2,741 of JAAAOB010000082.1, read as the reverse complement.
TGCGCGATTTTGGAATTAAAGCCACCTGCCTGTCACCTGGCTCCGTTGAAACGGGATTTTCCGGTTCCAACAAAAACAAGCTGATGCCCGAAGACCTCGCCGCCTCGGTCATTCATATGCTCAAATCCCCCAAAAACTTTCATTTTACCGATGTCCAGGTACGGCCGTTGCAGCCGTAATGATGGTGATACGGATGATCGCTTCCGGCGATCAGATAATAGATGGAGAATAGTTGATCTGTGCGTCTGTTTATGAATTTTCGTCAATTCACACTACATCCTATCCCATAAATCAACTGGTATCCAGGATTAAATCTTTCCCCAACATCAGGTTTCTATACGTCCTTCAAAGCAACAACTATCCTCTCTGTTCTCACTTTTACTCTTCTAACTGGTTTATTTTGCGGCGCATATCAAACAGCCAACGGGCAGGAGATTTTTGGCCACGACCATGCCACGGAATCTCCTTCCTACGATAATAAATTTATTGACGGACTTGAGTATCGGAATATCGGCCCGTTTCGCGGCGGGCGGTCTGTAGCGGTTGCTGGGCATGATGATCAGCCCCACACCTATTACACAGGGTTTACAGGCTGGGGCGTCTACAAAACCACAGATGGCGGTATCAACTGGGTGAACGTATCGGACGGGTACTTTAACACCGGCTCTGTTGGTGCTCTGTCGGTGGCACCTTCGGATCCTAACGTAATTTATGCCGGTATGGGGGAAACCTGTATACGCGGAAATATGTCGGCCGGTGACGGGATCTACAAATCGCTGGACGGCGGCGATAGCTGGCGGCATATCGGGCTGGGCGATTCCCATTTTGTAGGCGAAATCGTGGTTCATCCCGATAATCCCGATGTAATCTGGGTGGCCGCCATGGGCCATGTGTTCGGTATGGACGGAAATGACGAGCGCGGCGTTTTCAAAACTACTGACGGGGGAGAGACCTGGGAAAAAGTCCTCTTCCACAATGACCGAACCGGGGCGGTTGATATTGAGATCGATCCAACAAACCCAAGAGTACTCTACGCCTCCCTGTGGGAAGCCTATCGAAATCCGTGGGAGATGTCGAGCGGGGGCGAGGGCAGCGGCCTGTATAAGAGTACTGACGGTGGGGAGACCTGGGAAAATATCTCGCAGCGCCCCGGAATGCCCAAAGGATTGCTTGGTAAAATCGGGGTTGCCATCTCGCCCGTGTACCCGGATCGCGTCTGGGCCATCATCGAAAATGAGAACGGCGGCGTATTCCGGTCGGTCGACAGCGGGAAAACCTGGAACCTGATCAACAGCGATCGGGAACTGCGTCAGCGCGCCTGGTACTACAAGCATATTGTGGCTGGCACGGAGAGCGAGAATGAGGTATATGTGCTCAATGTCGGTTTTTACAAATCCACTGACGGGGGACAATCATTTGAGAGAAAAGGCACACCTCACGGCGATCATCACGACTTGTGGATTTCGCACTCCGATGGTAACCGAATGGTTGTTGCAGATGACGGCGGCGGACAGGTTTCCTACAATGACGGAACGAGCTGGTCGTCCTATCATAAATATGCCACGGCACAGTTCTACCAGGTAATTCTGGACAATGAGTTTCCATACCGAATTTATGGCGCCCAGCAGGATAACAGCACCGTGGGAATTGCAAGCCGTACAGCCGGTTCCGGAATCACCGAACGAGACTGGGCACCGGTTGCCGGGGGCGAGAGCGGCTACATCGCTCCGGATCCCACCGATCCAAATATAACATACGGCGGCAGTTACGGCGGGTATTTCAACAAGTTTAATGATTTTACCCATCAAAGCGACCGCATTGACGTTTGGCCCGATAACCCAATGGGCGCGGGGGCCGAAGATCTGAAGTATCGTTTTCAATGGACCTTCCCGATCTACATCTCCCCCCACAACCCGGATATCCTGTACGCCACGTCGCAGTATGTGCACCGGTCGGATGATGAGGGAATGAGCTGGGATACGATCAGCGAAGACCTGACCCGAAATGATAAATCGAAGCAGCAGGAATCGGGCGGGCCCATCACCAAAGACGATACCAGCGTGGAGTACTACAATACGATATTTACGTTTGCAGAATCGCCCGTTGAGCCTGGAGTGTTGTGGACAGGGGCCGATGACGGACTCATTCACATCAGCCGCGATAACGGAGAGAGCTGGACGGAGGTAACTCCGGACGGAATGCCGGAAGCGATGGCCAGCATTATTGATCCCTCTCATCACGATGCGGGTACGGCTTATCTTGCAGCCACCCGCTACAAGTTTGATGATTTTTCGCCCATGCTTTACAAAACAACGAATTACGGCCGGAGCTGGACAAAAATCATCAGCGGAATTCCGCCCCTTGATTTCACACGTGTGATCCGTGAAGATCCCAATCGGCAAGGCCTGCTGTATGCAGGAACGGAAACGGGCGTGTACGTTTCGTTTAATGACGGCGAGCTTTGGCAGCCGCTGCAGTTAAATCTGCCGGCGGTTCCCATTACGGATTTGGCGGTGCATAAACGGGATAAGGACCTGGTGGTGGCAACACAGGGCCGTTCGTTCTGGGTTCTGGATGATCTGGCGGTACTGCACCAGCTCAGCGACCAGATGAAGAGCAATGATTACTATCTCTACCAGCCGGAGACAACCTATCTTTTCGGAAATCACCGCGACATTTCACCCGGAGAGACCCTTGGTGAAAACCCGGAAGACGGTGTGGTGGTATACTACAATTTAAAT
>JAAAOB010000163.1 GCA_009909035.1 Bacteroidota bacterium | reverse complement strand
GGGCTTTGGAGAGGGCTGGGCCTTGTACACCGAACGGCTGGCAGAAGAGATGGATCTCTACACATCCGACGTGTCACGCATTGGCTGGTTGGCCAGTGAAGCGCATCGCGCCGCCCGGCTGGTGGTGGATTCGGGTATGCACGCCTTGGGCTGGACCCGGCAGGAATCGATCGATTACCTAAAGGAGCACACCATCCTTACGCCAAACCTGGCCGCATCAGAAACCGACCGCTATATCGCCGTTCCCGGTCAGGCCACCAGCTACATGATGGGTGCCCTCGAAATTATGCGTCTGCGAAGCGAAGCCGAAGATGCACTGGGCGATGATTTTGATATCAGGGAATTTCACGATGAGCTGCTCAAAGACGGCACCATACCCCTGGTGATGATGCGCGATAAAGTGGAGAGGTGGGTTGAGAACCAATAGGTGTTGTTTATATACGAAGATAGAATGTTAAATATATCTCACCACATACCATTTGAATCGCGCCTGCCCCGCTACAAGCGGGGGATGAATCGGATTTCCGGATTAACACGGTTTTTTTGGTGTCCCGTTAGGGACAAACTATGGGTAAAAACAATGGACAAGTCCAAAACCCACCGTGCCGTTAGGTACGGGATATGCAGGAACCCAGATATAGGCACAAACCATATAGCGTACCTACGGCACGCGGTTCATTACCTGAATTCCAATTTCTACCGATATATAGTCCCTACGGGACAGACATCATCCACGAAATCCCATAATCCTATAAATCCGCGATTCCAATGTTGAGATTTTTCCGAACCATACGCAAAAAACTGATCGAAGAGGATAATGTCCGTACCTACCTGCTCTATGCCGTTGGTGAGATCTTTTTGGTGGTGTTAGGAATATTGATTGCTCTTCAAATAAACACATGGAATCAACAACGCATCGAAGCTCAAAAAGAGTCGCGCTATATTTCAGAATTGACCCGTGACCTGAATTCACAACTTCAGGAGATTCAGTACCTAAACGAGAGACATTCTTCCAGCCTGGAACGGCTGAATATGTTGATCGATCTGCTTAATGAAAACGAATCGCTCAAAGTAAATGAGAAAATTGCCTCGCTATTTTTCTCAATATATGAACGCACCTCATTCACTATTAAAAACCCAATCTACCAGGAATTGATTGCTACCGGCAATATTGAATTGATTGGGAATAAAGAATTTCGAAACAGTATCATTCAATACTACCAACGCTTGGAAAAAGCAGCGCTGATCATACAGAAAAATAATGATTCTAATGACCTGACCATAAAGCCCCACGCCCTGCAATTAGTAGAAATATGGCCTCCGGGCTTTGCCTTACTTCCCAACAGTTCCGGAACCACGAGTGAATTTGGCCGGTCTAACTTTCCCGAAATGCATAATGTGTTCGACCGTAACCTGGCCGACGAACAAAAACTGTTTGAAATCTATAACCTGATTAAAATGCAGCTGCTGATCAGTGCCTCTAACCTCGAAGAGATTAACATCACAGAACAACTAACCCTTGATTTGATTGACAAACTGGAGGATTTATGATGCCCCGCTTCTTCCGACACATACCGTCAAAATCGCTGATTAACCGGATTTATGGATTAATGCGTCCCGTTGGGGACGGCATATGGGTAGAAAAGAGAAGACGCCCCAACCCCCACCGTGCCGTAAGGTACGGAATATGCCGGGGCACTGTCATTGCCACCAATGATATAGCGTACCTGACGGCACGCGGTTCATTACCTGAATTCCAATTTCTACCGATATATAGTCCCTACGGGACAGGTGCCATCAGCGAAATCCCATAATCCAAATAATCCGCGATTCCATGCTAAAATTCTTCCGCACCATCCGAAAAAAACTGATCGAAGAAGACAATGTTCGAAAGTACCTGCATTATGCCATTGGCGAAATCCTGCTGGTGGTGATTGGGATATTGATTGCGTTGCAAGTGAACAACTGGAATGAGAATCGAAATGCTCGGGAAGCCGAACTATTTCTGCTTAGCAGCCTTAAGGAAGATTTTGAATTGAGATATAATGAACTGCTTGAGTTTGAAGAGGCACGTACCAAAACTATTAATGCCATTCACGAGCTTAATTTAATAATTAACAATCCGGATGAGCTGTCTGCAAATGAAAAAATGGATTCATTATTGGCCCACTCCCTAAATGCACTGTCTTTCAATGACCAGTTCAAAACGCTCGACATGCTTTTCTCTACAGGAATGATCAACCAGCTGGAAAATGAGAAACTCAAACGGAGTTTAATAAAATGGCCGCAACTGGTAGAAGAAATGATGGAAGAGCAAAGAGCCAGAGCTTTATTAAGGAATAGTATAAACCAAGAACTAATGTTCGAATATGTAGCCATCCGGGATGTGAACGAGGAGTTTAATTTTAGAGGATATGAGCTAAAAAAAGGCCAACCCGTCACTTTCTCCTCCGACTATTCAGGACTGATTGCCGATCCTGCTTTTGAAAGATACTTGGCACAGCTTGAATTTCTACTAAGTACCAACGACATCGACTCAAAAATTTTGGAAGAACAAGCTGAGTCGATCATTTCATTAATTAACCGGGAGTTCGACTAATGCTAAGATATTTCCGACATCTCAGAAAAACGCTTATTGAACAAAATAATGTTCGCAAATACCTGCTTTATGCCATTGGCGAAATCCTGCTGGTGGTGATTGGGATATTGATTGCCCTGCAGGTGAACAACTGGAATGAGGAGCGGATAGAACGTAACCAGGAAATAAAAATCCTGCGCGAAATCAGCAATGACCTCAAGAGCAATTATGTGGAAATCGAGGACATTCATTTGAGCATTGAGCAGAAGCTTTCTGATACCAACACATTGCTTTCATTAATTGAACAAGAGCAGTTTACCCGGCAACAGGACACGTTGCTTAATGTATATGATGATTTTGAAACCGGTATTTTTAACTGCGCCAATACCGGGTATCAATTTTTAAGGAGTAATGGGCTTGGCATTATCCGTAATGATTCGTTACGAATATTGATCACCGAAATGTATGAAAGAGAGTTCAGAAATATTCACAAGCGGGAAGAAATCCAGTTTCAACTTTATGAAACTATTATTAACCCATTTGTGCATGCCAACCTACATCTTGTTGAAAGCCAAACGGAGTATAAAATGTATTTTACTCCCAAAGAAGATCCGATTCCTCTTGCAAGGCAGAAGTAAGTTTCAACAAACAACACTGGATGCTTTGCAAGATCTGATTGGTGCAATAAACCAGGAAATAAAACGACTATCATGAAAAAGTTCACCACGGTTTTACTCTTACTCATTGTTCAAACCACCACCATTTATGCCCAGGATAATCCACTGCTGAAACTGAGTCCATTTACAGGGCAATGGAACTACACCGAAACAGTCAGCAATTCAGCTCAACAGAATGGGCCGACGGTAAAGACCGGGACTGCCACTATTTACTTAACGCCCGACAGCACGGCCCTTGTGGTAGATGAAATTAACGAAGAAGGCCACCGCTTTCGGGGCATCCATACGTATGACGTCGAGCAACAACGATACAACAACTTTTCGAACCGGACGGATGGCGGAATCAATTGGAGTCACTACCGCTGGGATGAGAAGAAAAACAGGGGCATCTGGTACGAGGCGGAACTGATTGATCCTAATCATCCCGATGAGAAAGTTCAACTGAATTCCGAAGAACTTTACGCTGAATGGCTCGCGGTTAAGGAAAAGAAGCACCTGTTCCGGGTAACGATCACCCGGCCCGATGGCAGCAAGTACATGCGAACGGTGGAATACACTAAACCTGCTTGGGAACCGGAGAAAGAAAAGATTATGAAACGCAGAGAGGCGTCAAACAGAGCGTTAAAATCGTTGAAAGATGATACCTATCTCAATTTTTTGACCGATGATGTTTTGATTACAACCGGTAACGGAACACTGCTTTCCGGGAAGGATGAACTAAAAGCGTATGTCGAATCCGCTGTAGATGCAGACCCGATGTATTGGATCCGAACACCTGAAGAAGTTATCGTTAACGAAGAAAGCGGCCTGGCCTGGGAAACCGGGATTTGGCATGGATACTCTGCCGACGATCAAGACGGTGAAAATTCGCTTGTTCAGGGCAACTATGCCGCACAGTGGAACCGCGCATCCGGTGAGTGGAAAATTCAATCCCAACTTTTTGTAACCCTAAACTGATGCTCAGATTCTTCCACCACATAATGTTTGAATCGCTGATTTCCCGGATTACCGGATTAACACAGATTTTTTCTCGTCCCGTTAGGGACAAACTATGGGTAGAAACAATGGACAAGCCCAAAACCCACCGTGCCTTTAGGTACGGGATATGCCTGAACCATCATTTGATCCCCAACCATATAGCGTATCAGCAGGTTGGCGAACATGGCCTACGGCACGCTGATTCTTGCTTGCACTCTAATTTCTACCGATATGCAGTCCCTACGGGACAGCCGACATCAGCGAAATACCTTAACCCATAAATCCGCGATTCCATGCTTAGATTCTTCCGCCAAATACGAAAAAGACTTGTGGAACAGCTGCCTACAGGACAGGCAGGGAATAAAGTTCGCACCTACTTCCTCTATGCCATTGGCGAAATCCTGCTGGTGATGATTGGAATATCCTGTCCCGTTAGGGACAAACTATAGGTAGAAATGAAGAGACCAAATACGAACCCTTGTGCCGTCAGGTACAACATGTAAAAGAGCTATGGCAAACACCTACACCCAAATCCACGTCCAAACCGTATTCGCCGTTCAAAACCGCCGGAGCTTAATTGGCAATAAATGGAAAGATGATCTGTATAAATATATCACCGCCATTATTCAAAATAATGACCATAAGCTGCTTCAGATTAACGGCATGCCGGATTATGTCCATATTCTGTTTGGATTGCGACCGGTTCAGGCGATATCAGACCTGATGAAACAGGTGAAGCAGGATTCATCCATATGGATAAATCAGAACAAGCTTGCAAGAGGGAAATTTACGTGGCAGGAAGGATATGGTGCATATTCGTATTCGAAAAGCCAACTACCACGTGTTATAAAATACATTCAAAATCAGCAGGAACATCATAGAAAAAGAACATTCAGGGAAGAATATCTGGCCTTATTAAAAACCCATGGGGTGGATTATGATGAACGATATATTTTTAAACCAATTGAATAATATGATGAATTATCAGATTCCTGTTCTTTCCAAAAATCATATAACGTACCTACGGCACGCCGGGCTTTGGGCATTTTCTTTTTTCTACCGATATGTAGTCCCTACGGGACAAACACCATCCGTAGTATCCCTTAATCCCTTAAATCCGCGATTCCATGCTTGGATTTTTCCGCACCATCCGAAAAAAACTGATTGAAGAGAATAGCGTTAGAAAATACCTGCTGTATGCAATCGGTGAAATTCTGCTGGTTGTGATTGGTATGCTTTGTCCCCTCAGGGAGTACCGATGGGTAGAAACTTCGTTTGATCACCAACCGTGTAACCTAAGATCAATAAATAATCTATTTCATTCATTCGGTATCAACCCTTCCCTAAACGGGCTCATCTTTTGAACACGAAGCGAAATTTAGAGGGGTATTCACCAGTTTTTCCACAGATTTGGTGAACATCCCCCTGTTTTCCACTTTTTTAAAGGGGACTTTTAGTATTATTATTTAAGAATCGAACTCAGGTTTGTAGCGTATCAGCCGGGACTCATGTGTATTTCCGGCCCAGAGGATCGGGGAATTAAACCACGTAAGATTAAAGCCCACAGGGCAAAATCGCTACAGAAACCACAAACAAGTAAATACATCATATATCCCATTGAATTGCCAATGTAACCAGACAACTCTATCGCCACCCGCCAGGTGTTTCAGGATTCTGACAGCTCTCCTGCCACTGGTTTTATTGGCTGCCTGCACTGAAACGTCGGGAGATCGGGACGCCTCGCTGCCACCCCCTTTGTACCCTCAACCTCAAGCGGTTGAATTAAATGCAGGTGTGTCTATTCCTGCCACACCAAAAATCATCAACCCTGATAGCGTAGCCAAGCCCCAATCCTTTACCGTTAATCAATCAGCTTTAACCACAAAAAATGCGTATCCCAACCGACATCAATTACCCGATGACTTAACCATCATACCCATTGATAAAAGCCAACTCGAAATCATAAACCTGGGTGAAGGCAACCCCAATTTTGTCTTACACAGTTCAACTGGTGATACTATTCCCACAGGTGTTCCTGTTCCCGCTAAGGGTAAAGTGGTAAAAGCGATTCATACAAAACCTACTCAAGCCCTGCCACCCGCTACCAAAGATGCCGCTATTGCCCACCTGCAATATTTAAATATGGAGCAGGGTATGGCTTCATCTTTCGTCAGGGTCGTCATCGAGGACAAAAGCGGAAATATATGGATGGGGACCCGTGGAGGGGTGAGTGTATATAATGGAGAGCGTTTTACCCATTATAGCGAAAACGAAGGCCTATCCAATAATTTCATAAGGGCAATGGCAGAGGATCAGAGCGGGAATATCTGGTTTGGGACTGAAGGCGGAGGAGTAAGCGTATTTGATGGTGAAAGCTTTACACACTACACCGAAAAGGAGGGCTTTTCCGATAATTTAGTCAGGGCTATCCTGGTGGATAGAAACGGAAATATCTGGATGGGGACCCGTGGCGGAGGGGTAAGCGTCTTTGATGGAGAACATTTTATCCATTACACTGAAAAAGAAGGTTTATCCTATAATGATGTGATGTCCATTTTTGAGGACAAAAGCGGAAATATCTGGATCGGTACTTTTTACGGAGGGGTGAATGTATTTGATGGTGAAAGCTTTACTCATTACAACGAAAAAGAAGGCCTGTCCAATAGTAACGTTGTGTCTATCGCTGAAGACAGAAAAGGAAATATTTGGCTGGGCACTGATGGCGGCGGGGTAAGCGTATTTGATGGAAACAGCTTTACGCACTACACCGAAAATGAAGGCCTGTCCAATTGGGCAGTACTGTCCATTCTGGAAGATAGCAGCGGAAATATCTGGCTCGGAACCCTGGGTGGGGGTATAAGCGTATTTAACGGAGATAGCTTTATCCACTACACCGAAAACGAGGGCTTATCCAATAATACAGTCTACTCCATCATGGAAGATCAAGGCGGAAACATCTGGGTGGGAACTGAGGGAGGCGGAGTAAGTATATTTAACGGGGAAAACTTTACTCATTACAGTGAAAGTGAAGGCATATCCAGTAATATCGTCAGGGCCGTTTTAGAGGATCAAAGCGGAAACATCTGGGTTGGGACACAGGGCGGCGGGGTAAATGTTTTTAATGGCGAAAGCTTTACCCATTACACGGTAAAGGAAGGCTTATCCAGTAATACTGTTGTGTCTATTCTTGAGGATAGTAGCGGAAAGATTTGGCTGGGGACTGAAGGCGGCGGGGTGAGCGTATTTAACGGAAATAGCTTTACCAATTATAGCGAAAACGAAGGAGTATCCAATAGTTTTGTCAGGGCCATCGAAGAAGATCAAGACGGAAATATTTGGCTGGGGTCTCGCGGAAGGATAAGCGTATTTAATGGAGATAGTTTTACCCATTACGTTGATAAAGATGGCGAGTCCAAAAGTGCCGTCTGGTCTAATCTTGAGGATAGTAACGGTAATATCTGGTTTGGGACTGAAGGCGGAGGAGTAAGCGTATTTGATGGGGAAAGCTTTATCTATTACACCGAAAACGAGGGCTTATCCAATAATATCGTCAGAGCTATCACTGAGGATAGAAATGGGAATATCTGGCTGGGGACCTGGGGTGGAGGAGTAAGCGTATTTAATGGTGAAAGCTTTACCCATTACACCGAAAACGAAGGCTTATCCAATAATACCGTTTTCTCCATCTTAGAGGACAAGAGTTCACCTTCAAATGAGATCGGTGTCTATGTCGGAACAGAAAATGGGCTATCCAGAATTTCGTTAATAGAAAATGAAGCTTCTGATGAAAAGGATTATGAGTTTAGCATTCAAAACTTTGGCAAACAAGATGGGTTGAAAGGACTGCAATTTACAATGGGTGCCACTATCGACAGTAAAAATCGCGCATGGTGGGGTACCGGAAGTGGTTTAGTGATGCTGGATTTGAACAGACTTACACTTTCGGATAAAATACCCCGGCCCCGGTTATCCCACGTAGAAATTAACGAGCAGTTTATAGACTATCACAATATCACGGATAGCCCTGACTACCTAAGAGATCAAATCTCATTCAGTGGTGTTCAAAAATTTAAAAACTATCCCCTGAATTTAAAATCGCCTTACGATAAAAACCACCTCACCTTTTATTTTACTGCTATTGATTGGGCAGCACCGCATAAAATCAGGTACAGTTACCGGATGAATGGCGTACATACCAATTGGAGCGAATCCAGCGCCGACCCTGTGGCTGATTACCGTAATCTGCCCGTTGGCACCCACACCTTCCAGGTCCGGGCCATAGGTGAGAGTGGCGTATGGAGTGAGCCGCTTGATTACTCATTTGTCATTCTTCCCCCGTGGTGGCGCACCTGGTGGGCGTATGGATTGTATGGTTTCCTGTTTCTTTCAGCAATCTATTCACTGCGGCGATACGAACTGAACCGCTTCAACCTGAAAAATCAGCTGCAGCTTGAAAGGGTTGAAACAGACTCGCTTCGGAAGCTTGATCAGCTGAAATCCCATTTCTTTGCCAATATCTCTCATGAATTCAGAACGCCGCTTACCCTGATCATCGGCCAGATTGAAACACTGCTGGATGCTGAGAATGACCGAAACAGAAAAAAGAAATTGATCTCAGTCAACAACAGTGCCGGGCAGCTTCTCTCCCTGATCAACCAGCTGCTGGATCTGTCAAAGCTGGAGGCCGGAAAGATGGAGCTGAAGCCGGAGGAGCAGAACGTGGTACCGTTCTTGAAAAACCACTTCTTCTCGTTTGAATCTCTTGCAGAGTCAAAAAATATCACCCTCAACTTCTGGTCGTCAAGGCCTGCCATAAGTGTACGGTTTGATACGGATAAGCTGGAAATGGTGTTTTTTAATCTAATCTCGAACGCCATCAAATTTACGGAGCCCGGCGGGGAAATTAGTGTGTCGGTAGATGTTCTTAAACCCAACAAAGAATTTGTTGACATACGGGTGAAGGATTCCGGGATCGGCATTTCCAGAGATCGGCTGCCCTATATTTTTGATCGCTTTTACCAGGCCGATTCTTCGAACACACGTAAGTATGAGGGGACGGGAATCGGACTCTCCATTGCGCACGAAATGGTGATGCTGCATAACGGGACGATTGACGTAAAAAGCAGCGAAGGTGAGGGGACGGAGTTTATCGTTCGCCTTCCGTTTGAAGAAGAAAAAAAGTCAGTTGATTATGAGCCTCATGTTGATGAGCAGCTGTTGACCGAGGCAGAGACAGCATCAACACCACTTCCGGACTTTCATCTGCTGCTTTCCGAACATGATGAAATTATTCTTATTGTGGAAGATAATGAGGATGTCCGCTCGTTTATTGCAGAACAACTAAGAGGTGAATACAAAATTCTTGAAGCCGCAAACGGCATGGAGGGAATTGCCGTATCGCAGGGCACCATCCCGGATCTGATTATCACCGATTTGATGATGCCGGAAATGGATGGGTATGCGTTCAGCGAAAAAATCCGCAGCGATGAAAAAACTAGCCATATCCCGATCATCATGCTTACGGCAAAAGCCGGCCTGAACCCCAAAATTGAGGGACTTGAACTGGGTGTTGACGCCTACCTGACCAAGCCGTTTCATGTGAAAGAGCTAAAAACACGGGTCAGGACTCTCATTCAGCAGAGGAAAAACTTAAAACAGCAGTTCAGCAGCGCCACGTACTTCAAGCCATCGGTGATTTCAAAAACGCCGGCGGATCAACGTTTCCTTGCCAAAGCGATTGATGTGATCGACAATAATTTATGTAATGAAGAGTTTCGGGTTGAAGATTTTGCTGTATCGTTGAACATGAGCAGCTCACAGCTCAACCGGAAGCTGAATGCCCTGGTGGATCAGCCCGCCGGAAACTTTATTCGATCTGTACGGCTGCAGCGCTCCACCGAACTTTTGAACCAAACCGATAAAACGATTGCCGAGATCTGCTACGACGTCGGGTTCAACGACCAGGCGTACTTCTCCCGCGCTTTCAAAAAGCAGTTTGGTAAGAGTCCAACAGCGTTTCGGAAGTTGAGTATTTGAAAACTGCGGAACACTTTTTTTCAAACCGATGGGTATGTTTGATGGGGCAATGAGTATTGAAAATGCGTTGTTCACATTAGTCCCAAACGATTGGAGATGTCTCGGCTACGGCCAAAAGAGGCCTTCGCTCGACATGACAGGGCGTTGGAGGTAATAAAGGGCGGCGATTAACTTTCCTAATCTTGCCAAGTTTCCATTTACGCCACCAGCATCGTTTAATTCGCGGCGCGGGAATGTACCTTGTTCAATTTGGGAAATGGGTGCGCCGCGCATTGTAACCCCAAGCATCTGTCACCCCGAGCGCAGCCGAGGGGTCTCCCCGTTATGGGCAGGAGTTTTGAAATGCGTTTTTTTAAAAAGCACGTAATTTATCATCTGCCATTTATAATTGGTTTCGCGCTTGTGCGAAACGAAATGCCCCGGCAGGGGCATAATGTCGGTAGCCCGTACAAGCGCCGTGTTATTTCGGCGCGTAGTGCGGGGTTAGGACGAGCAGAAACACAAAACACCCCGAGGCGGGTGATTGCGCAGAAGAGATGGATGTGTTCGAAGGGGGGTTTGTAGGATTAAACAGGGGATCAATATGGGTTGTGTACCTGTCAATGGATTGTTGAAATGGCCTGGTTCGTTTGGTTCAAAGTAGTCAAAGTAATTGGCACTTCTTACCCAACCAATTTCAGATATCTAAACTGGCGGCCTGTATTTTGGCTAATGAGAAGAATCTTTCTGTCATTGGCAGGAGTTAAAGAGGGATGGCCACGAAAATAAGATTCAATTGAATTTTCTCACCAAATACTCCTCAATTCGCATTTTTGCCCAAATAATCCAAATTAATGCGTGATTTGTACAAGAGTTTGGCCCATCGCTGAGATACATTTTGGGAGCAATTATTCAAGTATAACTGGTGGATCATTGAAAATCTATCTGATATTCAAGGAGTCATCAGTAGTACATAGGATAGAGTTGCCAGGTTCAAAAAACTCAAACTCGGGGATAACACATATTATGAAAACAAGATCAACCAACCTCTTTTTCGCCTTTTTACTAATAGTGCCCTTTTTAATGGCGGCATGCACTCAAACGCAACCCCATACAGGTAATCCAAATGTAGAGATCATTCGAGGAATGTATGATGCATTTGCAGCCGGGGATGGTGGTGCCGTGCTGGCAACATTCTCACAGGATATTGTGTGGAATGAAGCAGAAAGCAACTCTCTTGCGAACGGCAATCCATACGTAGGGCCGCAGGCTGTGGCTGAAGGTGTTTTTGGCCGCATAGGCAGGGAATGGGAAACATTTACGTTGACCGATCAGACCATCTATGCTGTTGGTGAAGATATGGTAATGGCTACCGGAAGATACCAGGGAACGCATGCTGCAACCGGAAAGTCGATCAACGCACAACATGTCCACATCTGGTGGTTTGAAAATGGCAAGGTGACACAATTTCAACAATACGTGGATACCAAACAGCTTGCTGATGCGGAAGCGGAATAAATCAAGACAGAGAGAGCCCCGGAATGAAGTTTTTGAGAACAGCTTTGTTTCGGGGCTTTAATAAAGGTTCAAATAGGAAGTTTTGGGTTGTGTGTTGAACTGGTAAACTGTCGAATCGATTCTCGAGTATCATACAATGCCATAGTTCAAAAGGTTAACGAGAGCCACTGTTGATGCCTACATACGGTTGACAAGCAAAGCGAACTCTCTAAAGTTCAACTTACACCAAGGATCCAAACCTTGTGCGGATCGTCCAAGGATTAAAGGACAGTTTTGGCTATTCTAAGCAAAAGGCAGTGAGTAGTCCTCACTTTTTGCTCATTCCAAACGGTATTCAGGGGGGGCTCATCCCACGTAGTACCTGTCATTGGCTTATGCTTAAGCGAGGGGCATCATGTTCAGAGATATCGGCAACTGGAATTCGGGGAACGTTGCAACAATGCAGTCTTTGTTCAATGGAACCGGAATCTTTCATCAGGATCTTTCTGGCTGGAATGTGGGCAATATAAACTCCTGTCCCGATAAGCCGTTTGAACTCGACCGCGGTACGGATTTTGGATTCAGGCACGCCAGAATTGGGCTGCCAGTAAATGAGTTAAAAAAGGTAGCTTTCAAATTCAGCCAGGCATTTTATTTAAGGCTATGTGTTAGTCTTTATTAACCTTATGGAATGTTCGTGATTGTTTAGTATTCTATTTGATCATCTAAACAAACGGCTTTGATTTGATTTAGCCTTACGACTCACCGGGCGGATTGAAGCTAAAAAAACATATAAGAGACCTCCTCATGATTAATAGAATACTCTCATTACAGTCACTTTTCTGTGCAGTAGTCATCTTTCTGTCCGCCTGCCAGGATAACGTCAGCACCAACCTCGAAGACTCCCTTGACCTGTTTGCCGGGCTCGAGGAGATTCCGGAGGCGAGCCAGTCATCCGTCACCATCAACCAGGGCGCCGACGATACCGCGGACGGCTATTTTACCATTTCCGTGGATAACATCACCGCCAACCGCGCGCTGGCGCCCGGCCTCAATGAGGCGTGGTGCCTGGAGTGGCACAAGAGCCTTCGATCGAACGGGGATGTTCACGACAATGTGAAATGGTATGATACGTCCGCCAGCACCTCATGGAAGCCGCTGAACTATTTCTTCAGTATTCGGGGTGAGCTGCAGGCCGATGATCCCGAGTTGACCTACCGCGACATCCAGGCCGTGGTGTGGGTGCTGGCCGGTAAGATGGGTATTGCACCGGAGTTTGACGTGCTGAATCTGCCTGCCGATCGTATTCCCTCCCGCCTGCGAGACGGCAGCGAGCTGGCGATTGACCGCGAGAAAGTGGCCGGCATTGCCCGCCGCGTCATGAAAGAGGCCCCGCAAGCCAGCGGGGTGCCGGCCGGGGCCGTGGCGCAAACCGCCCGGGATGAGCAAGATATTTTTACGCCGGCAGCGACCTACAAAGTTGCTTTTTTTAGCCAACGCGCCGGCGATAGAGAGGTTTACCTGGTGGATTCCGACGGAACGAACCTGGTCAATCTTAGCAATAATGGTGCTGAGGATTTTCAACAATCGATATCGGTCGACGGCCAACGCGTTACCTTCATTAGCAACCGTGATGGCAACTTTGAGATCTACGTGGTGGACGCCGATGGGTCGAACCTCACGAATCTCTCAAATAACGCTGCCGCTGATGAAGAACCCACAATATCGGCCAACGGCCAGCGCGTTGCCTTCAAAAGCAACCGCGACGGCAACAATGAGATCTACGTGGTGGACGCCGACGGGTCGAACCTCACGAATCTCACAAATAATGCTGCCGCTGACATTCAACCCACGATATCGGCTGACGGGCAGCGCGTCGTCTTCCAAAGCAACCGCGACGGCAACGCTGAGATCTACGTGGTGGACTCCGACGGGTCGAACCTCACACGTCTCACGAATAATGCTGCCCTTGACGAGCTACCATCTATTTCGGCTGACGGGCAGCGTGTCATCTTCCAAAGCAATCGCGACGGCAACTCAGAGATCTATGTGGTCGACTCCGACGGGACGAACCTCACGAATCTTTCAAATAGCGCTGCCTTCGACAGGTTACCCTCGATTTCGGCCGACGGCCAGCGCATCGCCTTTACGAGCAACCGCGACGGCAACTTTGAGATCTACGTGGTTGACTTCGACGGGTCGAATCTCACGCGTCTGACGAACAACCCAGGCTTAGATCTAACGCCTTCAATTTCGGCTGACGGCCAGCGCGTTGCCTTCCAAAGCAACCGCGACGGCAACTTTGAGATCTACGTGGTGGACGCCGATGGGTCGAACCTGATGCGTCTGACCAACAACGCTGCCAGTGACGTTTTTACGTCGATTAGCGGTTTGGTTCCATAATCGACCGTTTCCAGTGCCTGGAGATTGCAGCCGCTCTGCGGGCCGATCGAATCCCTGTGGACGGTAGAATTCCAAACCCGCAATAGTTCAAAAGAGGCCTTTGTGCGAGTAGTGCACGAAGGCCTTTTTTTATATGCGCAGTTGGTAACCTCGGAGGCATCTCTGCTATTTACTATCAGTCTTTAACAAAGACGATTATCAGGTTTTAATAATACAACGTGAAGGCTTGTGATGAGCCCGGCGTTGAAAAAAATTGATGTGTTGAACTGGTAAGCAAAGCGAACAATCAAGAGTTCAACTTCCGACATAAACCCTGAAATTGCGCCAAAAGTCCAAACATTTGCGCGGATAGTGCAAAAGGTTGACGTCGCCTTCATTTACATTTCAAGTGCAAGCAGTGAACCTTATCCATCAACAACACATCCACACATCTATGAAAACAGCAGGCATTATTGGCGGTTCAGGATATATTGGCAGCTACGTTACCAAACGATTTCTCGAAGAGAACTACAGCGTGAGGGTGTCTGCCAGGGATATCTCTAAAAAGAAAAAGTATCAGCATTTAAGGCAGTTTCAGAATGCAGAAAACCTGGTCATAGTTCAGGCCGACGTGACGGAGATCGAGTCACTGAGGGCGTTTATGGATGGATGTGATATTGTAGTCCACACCGGCACGCCGTTTCAGCTGGACGTAAAAGATCCAACCAAAGAGCTTTTTGAGCCCACCATCAAAGGCACTGAGAATTTCCTGGCGCTCATCCAGGAATCGGGTACGGTAAAGCAAGTGGTGGTTGTGGCCTCCGTTGCCGCATATAACACGGGGTATCCGCTGCCGGTTGAGGGGCGCCCGGCTGATCATCTCTACACCGAAAGTGATGAGCCGCACCTGAATGAAGAGGGTCACCCATATGCGCAGGCCAAATATTATGCTGACCAGGTCGTCCAGCAATTTGTAGCCGACCACCCGCAGTCCGATACCGACATTGTAAGCGTGTACCCCGTTGGCGTGATGGGGCCGGCTTTGTCCCAGCGGGATGATTCCACATCCATGGGGCTGCAGTACCTGTTCAAAAACAGAATTGCACCCAACCCATTTGTGCAGATGCTGTACGACAACGACATGGAGTTTGCCATCGTGGATGTCCGCGATGTAGCGGAAGGAATTTACAGGGCGGCCACCAAAGACGGACTGCACGGCAAACAATACTACCTGAGTAACGAAAGCTGGAAAGTGTCGGATATTTCACGCATGCTGAACAGCGAACCGGTTATCGAAAACCCCCGGTTTGTGTATAGCGGCAAGCGTGCAGAGCAGGAGTTGGGCATCACGTATAAACCGGCGGCAACATCATTTAATGATTATGCGGCGGCTATTTAAAAGGCTATAGTGTCATGTCAATTCACATTTGTCAATAAAGACCTGAGAGCATTCCCGGTGCTTTGCCGTCCCAACAGCGGTCAGGATGTCAGCGTCACAAATCAACGCTGTCAGATCCAGTGGGTGCTGACAGGTTGCTTACGACAATTCATATTTGACATAACACTAAGCTTATTTGTAGGGGTAAAATTAAACGTTCTATAATGAATGATCGTAAATATCAACAAGCTCCAGTTGTATTTTTCAGGCCGTTAAAAAGACCCTGTAAGGGTCACAGATTACAGCCTGGGGCAACGCCCCAGGATTGCAGAACCGATTCTAAAAAAATCTCGAGGCAATAGATGACATCAACGGTCCATTTTAAATCGAGGGATGGTGACCGGAACCCGGTGAGGGGTAACAGGGCGTTGATTGGGTTCAGGGTGGTAACCATCGGAATTGGCATAGTGCCACTATTGGGATTCAGGCCGATGGTTCTTCAATGTGTGTTGTCGTTTACCTGGGGCGCTGCCCCAGGCTGTGTTCTATGACCCCTTTGGCCAAGCCATCCCTTCGGGATAGGGTCTGGTTTACAAAACAGTTTTAAGGATTACTGGTCTAATTTATATGCTCACAAAGTTGTTACCAAAAAATCAGTATTAACGGTAACTCTGAATGAGAAATCCAATACCTACATAAATCAATATAGAGCCATTTAAAATCTCAATTGAATCAAAAATGACATCAATGAAAACAGGCTTTTCGTTGTCATTCTGTTGATCGTAGGCAGTTCGCCACTGTATGGACAGACTGCGGGTGAAGCATATGCTGATGCTGTGCGTCATACTGGAAAACGAAACTCATAACGAAAACGGGAAAGCCGAAAACCGAATAGAGTAGGCAGTCAATACATAAAAATTATTATGATGGAATTGAAAGTTATTGGGTTTGGTCTTGGCAGAACTGGAACCTATTCATTGAAAACAGCACTGGAACAACTACACCTTGGTCCTTGCCACCACATGGAGCGCGTGGCTCAAAACATGCCGGTTCAGCTGCCTCTATGGAATGAGGTTTTGAATAATCCGACCAGCTTTGATGCCGTTTATGAAGGTATGCAGAGCGCGGTTGACTGGCCGACAGCTGCCTTTTACAATGAGCTTTATAAAAATTACCCGAATGCTAAGTTTATTTTAACACACCGCAGCAAAGAGTCCTGGGCAGAAAGTTTTGGATCTACGATCTACAAACTGCTTGCCGACCGGGAAAAAGAACCAGCTCCGGTTCAGCAATGGCTCAATATGGTGGTAAAGGTTATCGAAAAAACAGGTTTTTCAATGGGTCTTGATTTCGTTGACCTGGCAGAAAGATATGAAGCACATAACCAGGCAGTCCGCGATTTAATACCTGCCGAGCAATTGCTTGTGTTTCAGGTAAAGGAAGGATGGGAACCACTGTGCAAGTTTTTAAAGGTAGAGACCCCCACAATGGAGTTTCCCCGAACCAATAACCGGGAAGAGTTCTGGGAATTGGTGAACAGTGTCACAAAGCCTGACGCTTGATGGTGGCCGGATACCGGGAACCCCGGTCTGGACTGGTTTCATAGAAGAAAAGGATAACTATTTCTATGAAACATGACTACTTCGGGCTACGTTCGCAGGCAAGCTGCGGTTTTTTAAATCACCACATATTCTATACGAAAAGAGTTGATTTAATCAATTTATCCAAACTTTTGCACGAAAAGTACAAGACTTTGGGCATCCCTTTTCGTCACTTTATAGTAGATGTAGAAATCAATCTGCATTAAAAAGGTCAAACCATCAACCAATTAAACCTCACTGCTATGATACAAAATAAACAAATAATCGGGCTAATCGGGCTTGTTATGTTACTGGCTTTTGCCGGTATTGCGAACGCACAAGACGAAAACGAACGGCAAATTTTAAGTCTTACGGAATTCACGATAAAACCGGGCCACACTTCCGCCTTCCAGGAAGGGGTAAAATCCTGGAAAGAGTGCTACCTCGACAACGAAGGCACCTGGACGTGGAATGTTTGGGACCGCATGAACGGCAAAGGGTCGGTGTACCTGCTTACAAGCTATACCAGCTCATGGGCCGAAATGGATGAAGATGATGAGGCCGGACAAATGTGTGCACCCATAGTGCTGCAGCTTATCATGCCAAATGTTGAAGTCGCGGAAAATCAATATTTCTACACCATGCCGGACTGGAGTCCAACGCCAAGCGGTGAGCAGAGCAATTTTGTTGAGGTTGCCTATTTTAAGATCAGCCATTACGACAGATTTGTTGACTTGGTGACCGGCGTCACCGGAATTATTGAAGATGTGGAAGGCGATAAACGCTCCTCCTGGTACGATTCGTACGGTCGATCTCCCGGTCAATTTCACTACATGAGCGTAGTTGGCCACGACAGCCTGGCATCCCTCGACAATCCCGAAACCAATATCTGGGAGGTCATTATCGATGCTGAAGGAGAAGACCGCAGGGATGAGCTTGTTGACCTCTATTACCAGTCAGTAGAAGAATCCTGGATGTACATGTACAGGCGAATGGAAGATATGAGCTATTCAGGAACAGAATAAGCAAGATGTGAGCGTTAATAAATCAAGAGAACCTAACAGTCCCGGATTTGGTTTGGTATCCGGGACTTTTTTATTTGGATACCATTTTTCAGAAAAAAGTACTTTATTGGGGAATAGAGAAACCGCAACTCATTCATTTCAATCACTCTAACCGCCATGAATGTTCAGCACCGTTCGGGAGATACCAAAGGGGAGTTTTTTATAGAAAAAGTTGGCAGCGTTGTTGCAAAAATGACCTACTCCAAGCTTGGCAGCAGGCAAATCATCATCGACCATACCGAGGTGTCTGATGATGTGAGGGGCAAAAATTATGGCAAAACCCTTGTGGAAACCGCCGTTCAACATGCCAGAGATAAGCAGCTCAAAATTATTCCGCTTTGACCGTTTGCCAAGGCCACTATTGAAAAAAATGATTCGCTTCAAGATGTTGTATCGTAGGCTATCTGCCTTCATTATTGCTCTTGGAATCACCGGGATTCTCTCGCCGCTTGAGTCTATTCTCCGCCAGATATCAATCGGTCTTATCGCTTTGGGAATTGGACTTATCGGAATGTTAAAAGGGATGATTGAAATGTTTGAACATCACCGGTCCGATAAAACGGGCGGTTAGCCCTGAAAAACAGGTACTACGGAAAGTTTTGTGGATATATGTAAGGATTTCAAATTCACGATAATTCGAATGTAAGTAGTAGATCAAGTATCATGATGAGGAGGATACTTGAAAATCTATTTCAGAACCCGTTAATCAATGCTCTGTGGTGCTGCATCTATTCTTATAATATCTGCATACGCTTTTTGTTCTGCCTTTCATTCCAATCCGCATTTGGTTGTAATTTTCGGTTTCTTCTGATTGAATTTTATGACTGATATTGAAAACAGAGTTCGACTAATGCCGGACCTACGGCGTTTCTTTTCATGAGGCATCCGCTTAAGCTCCAAGTGGGTTAATCCCCCAACTCCATAGGGTCAAAGAACTTGAAATTGAAATCGGGTTGATACCCCGAAGACTATGCCCGAAAGTAGTTGATTTCTTGTAATCCGAATATCAAAGAAATTTTGAAAAGAGCTATGGCCAAAAAAAAGTTCCAAATCCATTTGTGCAAGAGGCGAATCCAATAAGTCCGCTCGTGGGAGGATGTATCCGTAGCTCTTGTTGTGGAAACAGTTGTGTTGGGGCCAATAAACCAAGCACCTTCGGTGCGATATATCTGTAATTGAATTCGGAGTTCGAACGCTGCTACGCCTATGGGCGCTTTCTTTCATTCGACACCGTTTTACCCCACCTTAATTCCCAAGCTCCGTTGGGAGTGGCGGCTGTTCTCGCGGTACATCGTCTTCGTACGTTTCAAGTTGTTCCAGAATTTCTTCTATAGCCGCTTCCAGCTGCGTGTCGCGTCCCTCGTTGGTTGCGATCGGGTCGAGCAGTACTTCCATATCCGGTGCAACGCCCTCATTCTCTACAGACCAGTTATTATCAGCATCCACAAACCTGAAGTGAGGGACCGTCATGATTCCGCCATCAACCAGTGGAGGGTTCGCAAAAATCCCGATCAGCCCGCCCCAGGTCCGGGTGCCCAGAAGTGTTCCGATTCCCAGTTCCCTGAACGCGTACGGCAGATAGTCGCCGCCCGATCCCGCATCCTGGTCAATCATCATCAGTTTGGGACCGTGCAGGCTGCCCGAGGGCGTTCTCGACATCATTCCCTGCCGATAGACCCAGTTACTGAGGTGCTCGCGGCTCAGCACTTCCACAATATAGTCAGCTGCCTGGCCTCCGCCGTTGGAGCGCTCATCAATGATCAGCGCATCTTTATCGAGCTGGGCATGAAACATTCGGTTGAAGAACGTGTAGCCGGCACCCGCTGTGTTTGGCAGGTAGATGTAGCCCACTCTGCCATCCGTGGCTTCATCCACCGCTTTACGGTTGGCCTCAATCCAGTGCCAGAGCCGAAGCTGACTTTCAGACGAGACCGGCTCCACATCAATGTTGCGGGAATTGCTGCCGTCGGCATTTTCTGATACCGTTAGCACAACCTGCTTTCCGACGCTGTTTTCAAGGTGTTTGAACAGATTATCTTCCGCAGTTAGATTTGCTCCGTTTACGGCGATGATGTATTCACCTTCATTCGCCTCATTCCCGGGCACCGCCAGGGGACCCTCTACAAAAGGATTCCACGATTCGCCGGTGTAGATACGGCTGATTTTCCACCGGTCATTTTCGATCACAAAATTGGCCCCAAGGAGTCCGCCACTCGGCCCGCTTTCTGAGTAGACATCCCCACCTCCAAGGCGGTTATGGCCCGCCTGAAGTTCAGCGATCATCTCCACCATCAGGTCATTGAGGTCTTCGCGCCGGCCTACATGCTCCACCAGCGGTGAGTACTGATCGTACACGGCATCCCAATCGAGTCCGTGTGCATTTTCGGCATAGAAATACTGTGTCTGCATTCTCCATCCCTCGTCAAAAATCTGCCTCCACTCGGCACGAGGATTCACCCTCATGCGCATGTCGCTCATGTTGAGTGGTTTTGGTGTGATGGATGTCCCAACCTCAGCCGTTGCAGGAGCACCACTGGAAGTTTGAATTAGCAAATGAGTCCCGTTTTCACTTATCGTGTAGTTGGAGAGTCCGGAATAAACAATCTCATCGGTCCGCTTGTCGAAGTCGAATCGAAGCAGCTTATTTTCGGCGTCGGTGTCCGATTCCGGGGCCTCAACAGCTGCACCGGGCTGAACGGAGCGCTGATAGAAGAGTGCGTCATTCGTACTGACGTTCAGGTTGCTGTAGTTCCCGATCGATACGGGCAGCGCAATTTTTCTTTCAAACAGGTTTTCAAGATCAATGGGGGGCCTCTCCTCGCTCTCGTCAGCCGAGCCATTCTCTTCCGTTTCTTCTGTCTGTTCGTCGCCCGGCTCTATCGCAAACGGCGACTCTCCATCCGCCTGCAGAACCAACGCATAAATTCCGGCGCGATACGGACGCTCCTGGCTGGTCATATCAAGCCCAAACTGGCGCGGCCCGGTATTGGTTGAAGCCGCGAAATAGAGATGTTTCCCATCAGGTGAAAACGCCGGTGAGGCCACATCCGCCATGCCGTCACTAATGGTATAGTTCTCGCCCGTCTCGAAGTTGTAGAGAATCAGATCCCGGAAATAGTTCTCCTTCATATCGGTGTAGGCAAGCCAGGTACCGTCGGGAGAGAGTGCGATATCGAAGCCGGCCTGCCGGTCGCTTTGGACAATCTCATTGGTTTCAGACGATTCGAGGTCGATATAGTGCAGCTTCTGGCGGTTATCCGTATAGATGATCCGGCTGTTCTCTGCATCCCACTTCTGCAGAAAGTAAAAATCACCCCCGAGGTTATATCTTTCGACCTCGCCGAGGCCGGTCTGATCGCTGATCACCAGCGATTGACCTTCTAACGACTCTTCAATCCATGCAATTTTATCCCCTGCCGGAGACCAGACAGCCGTGTACTCCCTCACACCACTACTGTTGCTCAGGTTTCGCGTACTTCCTTCCTCTACCGGTACGGTAAACACCTCACCTCTCGCGGTAAACAGTGCCCGTTTCCCGTTGGGCGACAATCCGGCTGACTGAATATTTGAACTCACATTTTTCCATTCGGGCCGGGTCTGTGGCAGGTCGGGGTTGATGGTGATCTCGATTCTCTCCGATTCTCCGTTTGTGGTATCCAGTTCATAAAGAGCTCCGCCCGCTGCGTATATAACACTGTTTCCATGGCCTGCCGCCCAGTGAATATCCCAGTCTGCCTGGTCGGTTAGCCGTTCAATCGTTTCCGTCTCCGGGTCAAACCTGTGAAGGTTCAGCCGTTTTTCGTGGCGGTCTGATATAAAATAAACCTCTTGCCCGAGCCAGAACGGCTGAACGTCGTTGACTCGTTCTCCCGGGATATACTGAATCGTGTTTTCCACGGCATCGAAAATACGGACAGTAGGTGTAGACCCTCCCCTGTAGCCGCGCCATCCGGCCGTTCCGCCGTAGAGGCCATTGTACCCCGGGCGAATATCAAAGTAGGCCAGTTTGGACCCGTCGGCGTTCCAGCGTCCGCTGAAAAAGCGGGCTTCCATCTGCTTTTCGGGTGCTCCGCCATCTACCGAAACGTGGTAGAGTTCACCGGAGCGGCCATGGTCGGTTTCTCTTCTTGTGGCGAATGCCACCTCATCTCCTGTTGCACTCCAGCCCATCACTACATCATCCCCCGGATGCCAGGTGAGCCGGGCAGGGGTTCCGCCGTTTACCGGCATGATATAGACATCTGTATTTCCTTCATATTCTGCCGAGAAAGCAACCGTCGTGCCATCTGGTGAAAGATAGGGATTGTTTTCCTCGGCCGGGCTCGATGTGAGACGCAGCGGACGGCTTCCATCACGGTTGGAGCTCCAAAGATCTCCGGCGTAAACGAAAACGATATGTTCACCTGAAATGGTGGGCTGTCGAAGCAGAAGAGTGGATTCATCAGAATCCTGAAATGCCCGGGAGTCCGGCGCAAGCAGTAGGGTTGATGAGAGGAATAAAATCAGCAGCGGAAAGATTCGGTAGATCATGGTATGTGGAATTAAAGAATTACAACTGTCAAATCGAATATAGTAAAATTCAACTGAAGGAGATAGAGTACATTATTCTGAACGCACTTTAGCTCACGGGTCTGCAGGTGGCGATGGAAGTGATGAAACAGAGAGGCTCTGAATGAGATCACAACCCGTGAGTATGGCCACGAAGTTTTTCAATACCGAAGATGGCTTCCTCTTCGTCTACTTCGGGTCTTCGGACCCTTCAGCCGGTTGGCAGATCCTATGGGATGTGGTAACAATCGTGGGAACCCAGAATGGGCTTCTGTCCCGTTTGGTTGACGAATAAGATCTTAAAGCGGCAAAATTGTCCAAACATTTGCTCAATTTATCCTAACACCACAGCACATATTTAATGTACTATGAAAGTGAATGAGAGAAGTGGATCACGTCGTTGATTGGTGAAGCCAAGAAACATTCTGGGGACAACGTTGATGATACATTCCTTTTCTACAGTGATGTTTGAAAAAATTTCAAACAGTTAAAAAAATAAATAAATCAATAAAGCTATGAACAACCGAATCATAAAAATTGCATTGCTTGTACTGCTTCCTTTTATAGCAGTGGATGCAATCGCACAGGAAACCGAAGAGAATGTACGCATGGAATATCTTCTGTGCTCGCTGAATGAAGGATTTACATTTGAGGATGTAATAAGCGATGCAAAGGAGTATGGCGAAAAAGTTTCAGCCGACGGAAGCATGTATAATCAATTTCTGCTGCGGCCGATGCTTGTGGGGCAACGTCTTGTTGGAGAAGGCACTGAAAATATTACCCATATTATCGCCGGCATGTGGCCCAATGGCGAAGAGATGTATAAGGAGTACGGCAACTATGTGAATAACTATATTGATCAGGATAGCGAAAATAACCCGCATACCTGCAGGATATCTTATGCAACGATGGATCAGGTTGTAATAGATGACTTTCGCGAAAATGAAACCACCGATCAAAGATACCCAATTCAGTTGGCGGATTGCACTCTAAAAGAAGATGTGTCCATGGAGTATGCAATGCAGGTTCAGAAGGATGTGCATGAGGCAGCTCTTGCAAATGACATGGGTGGATATGGCGTCCATTTCCAGGTACCCTACCTCGGTTTCGAAGATGTTGAGATTGATTTTATCTCAGCCGTATGGTGGCAGAGTTTCGAACACCGTGGGAATATGGCAATGAACTACTATAAAATTGCAGAAACACACGGACAAAGCATGAATTCCGTCGTAAGCTGCAAAAATGACCGGACCTATTTCGCAGAGCGTATTTTCACGACCTGGGAGTAATGGTACACTACAAGTAAGCAGCCGTGTCCGTCTTGTTTTGGTGGCGGAGGCGGCTGCTTATTTTATTAAATGCTGATCGACT
The DNA here is from genome assembly GCA_009909035.1 of Bacteroidota bacterium. GTDB lineage: Bacteria > Bacteroidota > Rhodothermia > Balneolales > Balneolaceae > SW132. Next base: position 2,806 of record JAAAOB010000163.1, on the reverse strand, counting down.
GCCTGCTGCTCGAAGATAGATCATTCATGAAGCTGAATTTTAAATTTCTGCCTTCAGGCTCTGTGAAACTCACGAGGCTCTATAATGACTCTGAGTTGAATGAACAGCAGCTGATCGATTTTTATTCACTGGACTAAACCGGGGTTGACGAGCCGGTTTAAAGCTCCCATATTCAATCTTATAGGCGCATACTGAACTTCACCAAAACCGATGAAAGCAGTGAAACTGGACTACAATAATTCATGGCGATGGGCCGTGGGGCTACTGATCATCTCGTTTATTGCCTTTTGGCCATCCTACTACGCGGTAATACCGGGCAGTGATTTCTACATCCATTTTCACGCTGTAACAGCCCTGTTTTGGTTTGCTCTTCTGATTGCCCAACCCATCCTTATTAAAAAAAGAAAACTGAGACTTCACCGGCTGTTTGGCAAGATCTCGTACCCGGCAGCGGCACTTCTCGTAATCAGCATCATACTGCTGGCGCAAAACAGGATCAGCACATCACAAGAAGAGTTTTACGCTACACGCACATATATTCTTTACCTTCAGCTTTCACTGGCTCTCGTATTTGCCATTACCTACGGGCTTGCCATCTGGCACCAAAAAACCAAGCCTATTCACGCCCGGTTGATGGTTGCCACCTCTTTTACATTTATTGACCCGGTCATGGCGCGCTTTATTAGAATCGTTTCTCCGGAACTCGACATGAACACTCAGTGGCTCACCTTCGGTATCGTTAACGTGATCCTGATTGCTCTTTCCATCATCGACCGAAAAAACCGTAAAGCTCGATGGGTATTTCCCGGCTTGCTGTTGCTCTATTTGATTATTGAACTTCCCATCTATTTTGACCTGACCGGCCTGTACTGGTGGCAATCATTTTCAGCATGGTTCGCATCATGGTGAAGTAGCTGATCTTATGAAGAGATCGGACTCCGAATTATAACTTTTTTACTTCAACGCAGTTCACGGTAAGCTTACGATACTCGTGCAAAATATAAGATTGGTGAATAATCCGGGATCGGTAGAAAAGTCCAAACATTTGATTGAATAGTACAAGAAATTGCATGAAGGTATTTGATATCATCCATCAGGGATCAGATTCCTTTTTTTGAGGAGATGACTCAGAACGAAACGAAAATCGAATTACAAAGCGTAGAAGGTAAAACAGGCATGAAATTTTTAGTTGTTGATGACGAACGCGATGTGGAGATGCTTTTTCTGCAAAAATTCAGAAAGGAGATACGGAGCGGACTCATTGAACTGGAATTTACATTTTCAGGTCGGGATGCGCTCACTCGTCTGCAAAACACACAGCCACCCGATGTACTTTATATATTTTCGGACATCAACATGCCGGGCATGTCGGGATTGGAGCTGCTCAAAAAGGTGAAATCACAATTTCCACAAATCCAGGTGAGTATGATTTCGGCCTATGGGGATGATGATAACTACGACAGGGCACTGAAATCAGGCGCCAAGGAGTTTTTCACCAAGCCAATTGATTTTGCTTCCCTGAAGCAGGAAATGCTGGAGACTCTGGAGGAGAGTTAAGTGCCCCTCTTTAGGTAGTTCCCTCACCTGTTAGCAGTGTGAAAGCGGGAATGGCCATGGGCTCCAAAACCGCTCCTACATTGTGAAATTTCCCTTTGGGGGCCAAAGCAACCAGGTAAGAGTTCCAGTCCAGCGTGACGTTGGTTGTATTCAGAATGAAATTCAGACGTCCTGCGATTTTAGCCAGATCCTCGGGATTCGTAGAATCTACAACGTTCGTTGCTCCCATTTCCAGAATGGAGTCTCTTTTATCAGGGTTGGAGCTGAAGGCAATCACTTCACAACCCCATTTGTTCAGGAATTTAAGCGCCATATGGCCCAGGCCTCCGATGCCAATCACTCCGACTTTATCCGTTGCTTTAACTCCCGCAAGAATGATGGGGTTGAATACGGTAATTCCTCCACAAAGCAGGGGTCCGGCCTTTGCCATATCGATCCCTTCAGGTAGCGGAATCGCCCACGACCAGTGGCTGCGCACATAGTCTGCAAAGCCGCCGTGCCTGCCTCCGATAGTGAATTCGGCAGAAGTGCAGAGATGTTGGGAGCCATCCATACACTCATGGCAGGACATGCATGATCCGGAAAACCAGCCCAAACCGACCGTATCCCCGACGGCCACATTCTTCACAGCTTTACCCGCTGCAACAACTTCACCTATAATCTCATGTCCCGGAACCATGGGGTAGGCTGTCATTCCCCAGTCATTGTTCATCATGCTAAGATCTGAATGGCAAATCCCGCAATTGATCACCTTTATATCGACCTGTTCACTTCCTAATTCACCCATTTCAAAAGAAAAGGGTTTTAACTTTTCATGTGGCCCGTGGGCGGCATACCCTGATACGTTCATATGGTTTCTTAAGTTTTAGGTGTGGGTTAAGTTGGTTTGGAGCAAGTGAAGCCAATTTCAATTACTATAAATAATTGCAAGGCCTGAATTATGAACTTGTTATATGCACTTCCAACTCAATTTCAATCAGTAGTTCAGGTAGTGCCAGCCCTTTCACCTCGAGCCAGGTACCGGTTGGAAACTGTTTGGTGTAGATGGAGCTCCGGTAACCCGCATGCTCCAAAAAAGCCGGCATATCTGTGGTGAATACATTCTCAACCACCACATCGTCAAAGGTATAGCCATAGTGCTTCAGTACCTTATCCAGGTCGGTATAGCAATTTTTCATCTGTTGGAGTAAATCACCTGCCGCCGTGGGTTCACCTTCATCATTCATGCTGACTGCGCCGGATACTTTGA
>JAAAOB010000119.1 GCA_009909035.1 Bacteroidota bacterium | reverse complement strand
AGCGCCAGCGGAGTGAAATCTTCTCTCCTTACCAAAGGCAGGAGATGCCGCATCGGGACGTGGTATCACATCATGGTTGATGAATGAATGGTACGAACACCCTATTTGGACTGTTATAACCATTATTTTTTAGGTTCTACCGGAAACCTTGTGGATAAACAAGCAACGTCATTTGAACATTGCCCCTTTCACCCTGAAATAGTAGAAGGCAGGTCCACTCGTAACTCTGGATTCCCTACATCCGTCATCGTTCTCGAGCTCAATTGTCACCTAACCTTTGTATTGGATTTGAAACCGTTTTCAATTTCCGAATTTACCAGCCTTGGAATTGGGAGCGAGGCGGTCAGGTTCTGCGGAGCGTATGGGATTGCTTGTAAATAGCCTACCGGATCGATCCTTGATTGCACGCAATGAGAGATATGGACCATTGCTATTTACATCCCATAGCGAAGCATAACCTCCGAGCGAGCAATTCCACAGCCTGGCGGTTTTTGGTCCCGAGGTTTCTCTCGGGATTGACGCCAAAAAGTATCAGGAGAGAAAATAGTTGAGGTGCACGAACTATATTGTACCCACAACGTTTCCTGTAGTTCTATTTTTTATTCAAACTCAGGTTTATAATCTATTTCTCACCCGGCAGGACACCCGTTGGCATTAACCTGTGTGCCGGGAGGTGTATTCGGGCATTGGTCGCGGCTATCAGGCACTCCGTCTCCATCTGTATCGCGCTCTCCCCCGCCGGTAAAGAGTAACTGCCAGGATATCGGCAGATAGGTATTCATAATTTCACTCTCAAACTGATCGGTTGGCGAGGCCGTTTTTTGAATAACGATCGATGTCAATCCGCCTGGAGTATTCGTTACACTGGTGGTAATGACGGCCGATATGCCATCAAACCGGATGAACCGGTTCGAAATTTCAGCGGTAAATCCCGGGGCAAGCTGCCCGACGGGAATTGGGCGTTCCTCTGTACAGATCCGCTCGATATTATTTCCATTTCCGTTAAAGAAATTGAGCAGGGAATTTACTTCTGCAGTCAAAACATCACGGGCACGGACTTGATTAAAGATACTAAGTTGTGACCGCCTCCAAATCGATTGATTGTCATTTCGAATTACATTTACACCAATTGCATTCGGGGTGGGATCGGTTTGAGGAGTATATCCGGCCGGATATTGAAAGCCCAGAAGTTGAAATCCCAGTTGTGAAGAACCCGGATGGCTATAGGTTCCGCCCGGATTACTGATCGTGGGCACTCCGCCGGGAATATCCCCTCTGGGAACTCCATTCATAATATCCCAGAAAAGAGCTTCGATTCCACTGACATTTGCACAAAGTTCCGATTCTAAATCGTCAATGGCATTTGTTGGATTATCGCTGCATCCGAGTGTTAGTGTGATGGAAAAAATTGTGATCAGAAAAAATCTGTTTTGTAATAAATTCATAAACGTGATGGGAATGGTTACTATTAATGTCACTTTTACATGCACATATTTTGAGCGAATAGGATCACAATGGATCGTTTTAGTCTGACTGCTCAACCATGACGTTGACGTAAGGATTCGGTCCGTAATAACGTATCCGGGTTTCTGACATTCGTAGATAAACTGCTCTTGTTTTACACGCAGCTTTACCCGGTTCAAATCTTTATTTCTCGATATAAACGGACTTCTATTCTCCCTCACAGCGCGTTACGATCACCTCTATGAACTTCTCCCCGGATCTTTTTTTGCCGTTCGCTTCATCTTGTAACAAATCGCTTTCACTCTTCGTACTGTCTATCAAATTTAATAATGAACCCGCCCAGATAAATGAAGATACACCGAAACGTTCTCTTGCTCTTTGCTCTAACCGTTTTTCTATTCACCCAAAGCTGCACTGACGAACATGAGTCAGAAGAAACCAACGCTGAGGCTGCCCGGCTGATACCTGTCCAGGTGAGCCAGGTTTCAAGAGGTGACATTTCTGCTTACTATTCCAACACAGCTACTCTTGAGGCCGAACAGGAGGCTACTGTGGTTTCCAAAGTCAGGGGAATTATTGAAGAAATAACTGTTGAAGAGGGAGATGTTGTACAAGAAGGCAATATCCTGGCAAAGATCGACGATGAACAGTACAGGATTGAAGCTAACCGCGCCAAAGCCACACTTAGCCGCCTTGAAAATGAATTTCAGCGCAGCAAAGAGTTGTTTGAAAAAAACCTGATCTCCGCTGAAAACTTCCAAAATTCCCGGTATGAGTACGAGTCACAAAAAGCAACCTACGAACTTGCAAAACTCAACCTTGAAAATACCTCGGTGCGGTCTCCCATTAGCGGTATCATCTCCGAACGATTTGTAAAGAGAGGAAACATGATCGGAACCGATCAGCAGCTCTACAGAGTCACTGATTTTTCTCCCCTGACGGCGATTCTGCACGTCCCTGAACATGAGATGTCCAAAATTCGTAAAAATCAACGGGCTGAAATACGTGCTGACGCCCTGCCCGGCCAGCTGTTTGTGGGCTATGTGGAACGGATCAGCCCGGTGGTAGACCAGGAAACCGGAACCATCAAAGTGACCGTCCGTGTCGATGAAACGAATGGCCAGTTGCGCCCCGGTATGTTCAGCCGCGTACGGATTGTATACGATACCCGCCAAAATACCCGGATGATCCCCAAGGCATCGGTCATATCAGAAGATCTGAATCAAAGTGTATATGTTATCCGCGATTCGCTGGCTTTCAAAAAACAGATTCGGACCGGCTATACAAACGGCCAGAATATTGAGGTGATCGAGGGGCTTACGGACGGTGAGATGGTGGTTACAATCGGACAAAGCAGCCTGCAGGACAGTTCGAAGGTAAGCGTCATCAACAGAAGTCTTTAAACGGCCGTCATTATGAAAATTATCGATTTCTCTATACGCCGAAAAGTGACAATCGCCATGTTCACGGTGGGAATTCTCCTGTTTGGGATCGTCTCACTCTCCCGGCTGAACGTGAACCTGCTCCCCGATCTAAGCTATCCAACCCTTACCATACGAACCGATTTTGAAGGAGCAGCACCCGTTGAGGTGGAAAACCTGATTACCAAACCGGTGGAAGAGGCCGTGGGCGTAGTGAAAGGCGTGCAACAGGTACGATCAATCTCCCGCGCCGGTCAATCCGATGTTATTCTTGAGTTTGAATGGGGAACGGAGATGAACATGGCCAACCTTGATGTGATGTCGAAACTGGACGCCATCCAGCTTCCGCTCCAGGCCGATAAGCCGGTCACCCTTCGTTTTGATCCAACCCTCGACCCTATTGTTCGATACGCGCTCTATTATGATGAGCCATCACCCGGTGAGGACCCGACAGACCAGGGCCGCGTTGATTTTGCATCCGTCCAGAACGATATCTCCAGCCCGGATGCCATCTCCCGGCTGAAAGGCCTGCGGGTGTTGGCAGATGAACAGTTCAAACGAAACCTGGAATCCTCGCGCGGAGTAGCCTCGGTAAAAGTCAGTGGCGGTCTGGAGGAAGAGATCCAGGTAAATATCGATCAGCGGCGACTCTCCCACCTGGATATTCCAATTGAACGGGTCACTCAAATCCTCGGTGCTGAAAATGTCAATCTTTCAGGCGGTCGTCTTGAGGAGGGATCGCAGCAGTACCTGGTCAGAACCCTGAACGAATTTCAGTCGGTAGAGCAAATTCAGGATGTTGTACTGGCCCGCCAGGATGATCGAACCGTCTACATGAAAGATGTGGCGGAGGTTGTGCAGTCTTACAAAGAGCGGGAGGCCATCACCCGGCTGAACGGGTCCGAAGCGGTGGAAATTGCCATCTACAAAGAAGGAGACGCCAATACGGTGGCGGTCGCCGGGCAGGTAAATGAACGGATGGAAAGTATCCGCGACGACCTGCCGGAGGGGATGAACCTGGAAAAAGTGTATGATCAATCCGTGTTTATCTCCTCTGCGGTTGATGAAGTTAAAAATGCCGGGATTATTGGCGGTATTCTTGCCGTGATTATCCTCTACCTTTTTCTTCGGAATTTCTGGACCACCGTCATTATCTCCGTATCCATACCGGTTTCTGTGATCGCCACCTTCAACCTGATGTACGGCAACAGCATCTCCCTTAATATCATGTCGCTTGGCGGCATTGTCCTGGGTATTGGGATGCTGGTGGATAACTCCATCGTTGTCCTTGAAAATATCGCCCGCCACCGGGAACAGGGAAAAGGACTTATTGAAGCCGCGCGGGAAGGGGCTGGTGAAGTAGGCATGGCCGTCATTGCATCCACTTTAACGACGATCGCCGTCTTTTTTCCGCTCGTGTTTGTTGAGGGAATCGCCGGCCAGTTATTCAGGGACCAGGCACTGACCGTTACCTTCTCGCTGCTTGCATCTCTGGTAGTGGCCATCACGCTGATACCCATGATGTCCTCTATCGGCGGAACCAAAAAAGAGATTCCGCCTCTTGAGCTCAGAGATCCAAAAACCCGGGCAGGCGGCATGCTTCGATCGGCCCGGATGTTCCTTTTTTATACCGTTCCTGCATCCATCAGCCGCGGCATTCGGTTTCTTGCACGCTGGATTGCCCGAATCTCAAGAACGCTCTTTTCTCCATTTGTCTACTTGTTCGACAAGGCATACCGCGCCACAGACAGCATCTACAGCTCCATGCTGCGATGGTCGTTAAACCACAGTTTTATTGTACTGGCCAGCGCCATTTTAATCTTTGGCGGATCCCTTACCCTGGTTCCAAAAATTGGTGTGGAACTAATTCCACAGCTTTCGCAGGGGGAGTTTAACGTTGAATTTACGCTTCCTCCCGGAACCCCGATCGAAAAAACCGACGCTGCAATGCGCACGGTTCAGCACTATGCAAATGATCTGGAGGATATCCGAACCACATTTGCGGTGGCGGGTACCGGGAACCGGATGACCGCCAATCCCGATGAGGGGGGTGAAAATCGGGGAGATCTGAGTGTATCTCTGGCATCGGGGACATCTTCGAGTGCCGAAGAGAACGTCATGGAACAAATGCGCGGGTCTCTGCAGCAGGTGCCGGGGCTTCAATATAAGTTTGGGCGTCCCGAGCTGTTTACTTTTAAGACACCTGTAGAAATTGAGATCAGCGGATTTGATCTTTCAAACCTGAAAACGGCAGGCCATACTGTCGTCCGTAAACTGTCTGCCAATCCCCGGTTTGCGGATGTTAAAAGCACGATGGAAACCGGAAGCCCGGAAGTTCAGATCAAGTTCGATCGTGATCGTGCCGCTGCGCTTGGTATCCAGGTGCATGAAGTTGCCGAACGCGTGGTACACAATATCCGGGGCGATGTGGCCACGAGATACTCCTGGCGAGACCGTAAAATTGATGTGCTGGTCCGTGCTCAGCAATCAGACCGCGCATCCATCAATGAACTCCAGCAGCTCATCATTAACCCGGAAGCAGAGCGGCCCGTCCCGTTGAGCGCCATAGCATCCGTTGAGGTCACAAACGGGCCGGGTGAAATCCGCCGGGTTGCCCAGCAGCGCGTGGCCATTGTATCGGCCAACCTGAATTATGGTGATCTGGGTGAAGCTGCTGACGACATCCGGCAAACTCTTTCTGAAACAACGCTGCCAACGGGCATTTTTGCCCAGATTGGCGGACAAAATGAGGAGATGTCCGATTCGTTCCGCTCCATGATGTTTGCCCTGGCCCTGGCCGTCTTTCTTGTCTACCTGGTGATGGCCTCCCAGTTCGAGTCGCTTCTGCATCCGTTCATCATCCTGTTCACCATTCCCCTGGCCCTGGTAGGCGCCATCCTGGCTCTCTATCTCACGGGAACCACCATCAGCGTCGTGGTCTTTATCGGGCTGATCCTGCTGGCCGGAATCGTGGTAAATAACGCCATTGTTCTGATCGACATGATTAACCAGATGCGTCAACGAGGCATGGACAAACTTGAAGCGATCAAAGAAGGCGGCAAATCACGGCTGCGCCCAATTTTGATGACAACGCTGACCACGACTCTCGCCCTCCTTCCTCTTGCCATCGGGTTTGGGGATGGAGCCGAACTTCGCGCACCGATGGGAATTACGGTTATTGGCGGACTGATGGTCTCAACCCTGCTGACGCTTATCGTAATCCCGGTGATGTATAACCTGATGGATCGGAAGAACTATTCAACAGTGGAAGGAGCAGAATCATGAAAAAGTTTTCATCCCATCATCATAAATTCGATGAAAATCCCCCTCTATCCCCCTTTAAAGAGGCTGTGAGAAAATAAGGACGCAAATTTATGTCAAAAAAATGGAGTTTTATGCTGCTTATTAATCGACTAAGTCACTGTTATTTATTATCTTAAT
>JAAAOB010000130.1 GCA_009909035.1 Bacteroidota bacterium | reverse complement strand
GCGTCTGATTGCAAAAATCGGCGCAGTTACCGTACTTCAATACATAAATGAACAAAATGATCGACCCATTAATCACATTAAACATGCCTTAGCTGCTTAAACTAACCGGTAAACGCGTTGTTTATAATCAATTATTTATCAAATTTTGAAAAATGTTAACAAAAAGTTCTATTTAGTGAAGCTACCAATACTCTGTCTTTACCTGACTACCTTTCTCTTCACGATCACAACTCTTCACACCCAAACCCAAACCTGGCAACCGGCCGGAGATAAAATCAAAATCACGTGAGGCGGTCTATAAAACCTCGACTGCCGATTGGTTTTTTCGGCTGTCGAGTCAGAGGGACTGAGTGAGAGATAAGAATTCGGCAGGCGAAAGAAGCAATCGCCAGCCGAAGATAATTCATGAAATATTGATCTTTTCCTGCGATATTCATTGAGTTCGATGTCTATAAAATCAATCTAACTATTACTCTATGCGAGTTTCTAAACGTTTTCTTCTACTCACTGCTTTTCTATTCACAATCACATCACTAAACCTTCAAGCCCAATCCTGGCAGCCGGCCGGAGATAAAATCAAAACGGAGTGGGGTGAGAATCTGGATCCCGACAATGTGTGGGATGCCTATCCGCGGCCGTTGATGGAGCGTTCGGAATGGATGAATCTGAATGGCTTGTGGGACTACGCGATTCGCCCGGTCAACAGCCCGGCGCCTGAAAGTTATGACGGCGAGATTTTGGTGCCGTTTGCGGTGGAGTCGAGTTTATCCGGAGTCATGGAACGCCTCGGCAAAGAGAACGAACTTTGGTACGAGCGGGAGATTGAAATTCCGTCAGATTGGGAGGGCAGCGATATCCTCCTGCACTTTGGGGCGGTGGACTGGAAAGCGGAGGTGTGGCTGAACGACGTCAAAATTGGCACGCACACCGGTGGGTATGCACCGTTTTCGTTTAACATCACGCCGTACCTGGCGGACGGTTCGCAGACATTGGTGGTGAAGGTGTGGGATCCCACGGATGATGAGGGTCAGCCGCGCGGCAAGCAGGTGAATGAGCCGGGCGGAATTTACTACACCCCGGTCTCCGGAATCTGGCAGACGGTGTGGCTGGAGCCGGTCCACGAGGCATCGATCAAGGATTTCAGGCAAACACCGGACATCGACAGTGGAATTGTCACATTCAGTGTAGACGCCCGTAACGCCCAACCCGGCGATGTGTTTGAAGTGACTGTCCGTGATGAAGGTGAGATAGTAGCCCGGCAAAAAGCGGGTGTGGACCAGGAACTCGAAATCCCCATTCCGGATGCGAAGTTATGGTCACCCGAATCGCCGTTTTTGTATCGAACGGAGATTGCACTGTACCGAGATGGTGAAGAGGCAGACCGGTTCGACAGCTATTTTGCGATGCGTAAAATCAGCATGGAGCGGGATAACAACGGAATGGTTCGATTGCACCTGAACAATGAGAAATATTTCCAGTTCGGCACGCTGGACCAGGGCTGGTGGCCGGACGGACTTTACACCGCACCGAGTGATGAGGCGCTGAAGTACGACATCGAAAAGACGAAAGAGCTCGGATTCAATATGATCCGCAAACACGTAAAAGTGGAGCCGGCGCGCTGGTACATGCATGCCGACGAGCTCGGGATGCTGGTGTGGCAAGATATGCCGAACGGCGGGGATCAGCCCAACTGGCAGATGAGACAATTTTTTGAAGGTGAAGAGTTGACGCGATCACCGGAAGAGGAAGCGATCTATAAAAAGGAATGGAAAGAGATTATCGACTACCTCTATAACCAGCCGAGCATCGTAGTTTGGGTTCCGTTCAATGAGGCGTGGGGGCAGTTTCGAACCAAAGAGATTACGGAGTGGACGAAGGAGATGGATCCTTCACGGCTGGTGAATTCGGCATCGGGCGGTAATCATTTTGTCGGCGTGGGAGATATTTTAGACCTGCACAACTATCCGCCACCGGCGATGTACATCTACGACGGTATGAAAGCCAACGTAATGGGCGAGTACGGCGGCATCGGCCTGGTGATGGAAGATCATTTATGGGACACCGAAAAAGAGAACTGGGGCTATGTGTCGTATCAATCATCCGAAGAAGTGACAGATGAGTACGTGAATTTTGCCGAAATGCTGATCGACTTTGTGGATGCCGGATTCACAGGCGCCGTGTATACCCAAACCACAGACGTCGAAGGCGAAGTGAACGGCCTGATGACCTACGACCGCAAGCGCGTGAAAGTAGATGCGGAGAGGGTTCGGGAAGTGAATCGAAGGGTTATTGAGGCGATGGAATAGATTTGAGATTGGCAGACGGCAAACGTGAAACGTCATTGCGAGGAAGAGCAGAGCGATGACGCGGTAATCCCCGAATATCATCCTGCTTCTTTCACAATCGACGTTTGGAAATTGCTTCACTCCGTTCGCAATGACTGATACTTCCTTCTTACCTGTGTCATTGCGAGCGAAATGAACGGAGTGAGTGCAGCGCGGCAATCTCCCAACGTAATCAATGCTCGAACTTTACCAACGGCAGGAGATCGCCGCGCCCCAGAAAACAGGGCTCGCGATGACGGTTTACGGCACATTTAAAGCTCCGGCTTCCTTTGCACATTTGCCTTTTCCCCTCTAACTATATTAATTCGATATTAATATGAATACTGATGCGTTGACATAGTACTTTCACGAATTCAAGGCAAGTAATGACAACTAAATCCATCAATTTTTTTAAAATTTCCAAGTTAAACCTCCCTCAAATTGTGTTTGCCTGGAAGAGATTCTTCACTCTCTTTTTCATTTTTCTCCTTATAGCATCCTGTTCTGATCTCAGAACAAATTCCGATCAAGCCAATACGGTTACAGATTTCCCATGGCCCCGTGAAGCCTATTATGGAGTTTGGGGCAGCTCGCCCAATAACGTATTTGTGGTGGGAACCAACGGTACGATTCTAAATTACGATGGTATCGAATGGATTGAGATGGAAAGCGGGATCACGCATGAGATATCGTCCGTTTGGGGGAGTGCCTCCGATAATGTGTATGTCGTTGCTGAAGGCGGAACCATCCTACACTACAATGGCTCAGACTGGACTCCCATGGAAAACCCATTTTCGAATGCCGGTCTTTATGGAGTCTGGGGAACGTCATCAGGTGATGTTTATGCCGCCGGAGTTGATGGAACCATTCTTCGATATGACGGAGAGATCTGGCAGCAGCTTGATTTTGTGCCCAATGAAAATCTATTCGACGTTTGGGTTAGCGACCGGGATGATATGTATATCACCGGTGGATTTGGCACAATCCTGGTCGATATCCACAAGAACGAGCTCTACAATTAGTTAATCAGATCTGAGATTTGAGAAGTGTGACGTCATCGCGAGCGGATTGAACGGAGTGAAGTAGCACGGCAATCCCCAAACGTAATCAATGCTCGAACTTTACCAACGGCAGGAGATCGCTTCACTCCGTTCGCGATGACAATGATAACAAATGAAACAGTCATTGCGAGTGAAGTGAGCAGTGCGAACGCAACGCGGCAATCTCCGAACGCTGTCACGACTGATAATTCTTCTCATGGCAAGGAGTCGTCGCGCCCCAGAAAACAGGGCTCGTGATGACGGTTTCTACATTCTATTTTCGTCATTGCGAGGGAGCTTGCGACCGCGGCAATCGCCGAAACTTGATCCTGCCTGTCCCTGAACAATGTATGGAGATTGCTTCACTCCGCTCGCGATGATAGATTTAAAATTTCTCTGTAAGGATTTCAGTTATCTCGGTTCATACAAATATGAACAACAAATCCTACTACATCTATATACTCACCAATAAGTATAACCGGGTCTTATACACCGGTATTACAAATGATTTGGTTCGGAGAGTTTTTCAGCATCGCACATCTAAGAAAGGATTCACCGGAAAGTATAATGTCAAGAAGTTGGTTTATTTTGAGGAAATTGACTCCCCGGAAGAGGCTATTGATAGAGAGAAGCAGATAAAAGCGGGATCATGGCAAAAAAAGATAGACCTGATTGAGGATTTGAATCCGGAATGGGAAGATCTGTATGAAGAGGTTGTGGGGTGGCGTGAATAAGGTGGTTATGGACTCTCTTCAATACTTTTGCTATGAGATTGCTTCGCGTTGCTCGCAATGACCCTGAACGTGAATCGTCATTGCGAGGAGGAGTGGAACGACGACTCGGCAATCACCAGGCACAATCATGCCTATTAACTTATCAAAACTCAATGATCCCTTAACCCCACGATCAGAAGACCGGAATTTTTCCCTTGCAAACAATCCCGATTCTCTTATTTTCTCCAAGAAACATTTCATTTCTTAACCAAACTCTATCTACGTGACTGAAGAGAATAAACCATCCAAGAATAAGACTCCTTCATCTGAAGCGCGAAACTCACTTTTTGATAAATTTCTGAATGGCATTGAAACATTAGGTAATAAACTGCCCGATCCCGCAATGTTATTCTTCATACTGTTGGTGATTGTATGGGTTCTCTCGGCCGTACTCTCCCCCATCGACTTTGGCGAAGTTCATCCTCAGACCGGCGAGGAGCTGCTGGTTCAAAATCAACTTACGGGTGAAAACCTGGCTGATTTCCTCGCCAATATGGTTAACACATTTGTGCTGTTTGCCCCACTGGGAATTGTACTCGTGGCAATGCTGGGGGTGGGAGTTGCAGAACACTCCGGTTGGATTGACGCGGGACTCAAGAAACTGCTCAATTTTACGCCGAAAATGCTGCTCACGCCGATGCTAATCTTAATTGCAATCGTCAGCCATACCGCCGCCGATGCCGGCTATGTACTTGTAATTCCACTTGGCGGGGTGATATTCTATGCAGCAGGACGGCATCCGCTGGCAGGAATTGCAGCTGCGTTTGCGGGGGTCAGCGGTGGATTTTCGGCAAATTTCATTCCATCGGCTATCGATCCACTATTGATGAGTTTCACCCTTGAAGCAGCCCAGATTCTTAACCCCGATATGGCCCTGAACCCTATCAACAACTGGTATTTTACAAGTGCTTCCTGTTTGTTGATTGTAACGGTTGGGTGGTATATCACTGATAAAATCGTGGAACCTCGACTTGAAGGAATTGAAATTGACGGCGATGAAGATGAAATGCCGCAGATGGAAACGGTAACCGATAGAGAAAGCCGCGCATTCTGGTGGGGGTTTGCAGCCATGATGTTAGGAATTATTGGGTTAATTGCATGGGCTTACCCTGCTGATTCAGCCCTTCGCGGACCGGATATGGTGAATCCAGAGATCCAGTCGCTGGTATCATTTGAAGCTCCCCTGATGCAGGCCATTGTCCCGCTTATTTTTGTTCTGTTGTTGATACCAGGGGTCGTGTACGGATACGTGTCGGGAAAGTACAGCAGCTCAAAAGATATGATCGACAACATGACCAAGTCAATGGAGAGCATGGGATACTACATTGTGATGGCCTTCTTCTGCGCGCTGTTTATTGATGCATTTGGCGAATCAAATATTGGCCTCCTGGTTGCTTTAAAAGGAGCCAATTTCCTTGAAGCACTTGCACTGCCCGGCCAGGTGACAATTGTTGGAATTATTTTGTTAAGTGCTTTTGTGAACCTTTTGGTGGGTTCAGCATCCGCCAAATGGGCACTCATCGCTCCTATCTTTGTCCCCATGCTGATGCAACTTGGGATATCACCCGACTTGACCCAGGCCGCCTATCGTGTAGGTGATTCGGTTTCCAATATTATCACGCCGCTCCTCCCCTACTTCCCGCTTGTGGTGGTGTTTTGTCAGCGCTATGTGAAAAATACCGGGATCGGCACATTAATTTCGATGATGCTGCCGTACGCTATCATCTTCCTGGTTACCTGGACGATCTTTCTGCTGGTCTACTGGGCAATTGGAATTCCGCTGAGTTTTGAGGCGTACTACACGTATCCGGCCGGTGGATAGGATAAGTCAGATTTGAGACATGAGATATGAGACGGGTAATCCCCGACTGCTGAATTTGTCGGCTGTCGGGTGGACTAGGCGTTAAAAGCACGAGCGAGTCTACTACGTTAAAACTTCGTTGACCGAGGACGCTCGTGCTATTCCAAACGTCATTGCGAGGAGGAACGAAGAGACGACGTGGCAATCTCCGAATGTTCTCAATGTTAAGACACTTTGCCAACGACAGGAGATCGCCACGCCCAAAAAGCGGGCACGCGATGACAGTATCAAAAACTCCCTACTGCCCGGAAGCATATAAATACTCATTCTCACGCTGGACATTGAAACCTGAATCTTCATAAGGATTAACCGTAAGCTTCATCTGGATGTGACCGGTGCTTCCGTCAGCATTTAGAAAATCCGGGTTGTTCCC
>JAAAOB010000172.1 GCA_009909035.1 Bacteroidota bacterium | reverse complement strand
TTACACAATATCGATCACATTCACCATTTTGAATATGAACCGGGGTATCGTAACGTCTTATCGTCTCCGAATCATATCTTTTAATTGTTTTCTGAACGTTGGTGCACCACCGTTTGCCGGATGACGGACGGCTGTAAACGTTTTTCCCAACTCCGACAGGCTCGCTTCGCACTTCCGGCCAACGGCCACTACCTCTACATCATTAAAAAGCCTGATGAACGACTGCAAGTATCCCAATCCTGCATCCATCTCCTGTGACGTTGGCGTTCGATTACTCAACAGGCCCTTCTCTTTTTTATAGGGATGCCACGGTACTGCATTCCAAAGCACAACCTCGTAGGGATCCATTTCAAGATCTGTCAGAGCTCCCCACATAATTGTAGCCGTAGGTTCGGTCATCCCTTTTTCAGAAACCTCTTTGCGGCTTGTTCGCCGCGGTGGAACGGATGTAAAGACGTGGCGCGGTTCAATTCCGTATTTGGCTGATTGATGGCCCATCAGAATCCGTTCAGATGTCATCGCTATTCCCGTAAAATGCCCTCCCTGGTAGCCCAGGGCTTCCGCTATCATAAGATATTTTGCTGAATGCAGCCGCTCGGTCAAATAGTACTGCAGTTGAGCACGACGTATGCCGGGAGCATCGGTCAGCTCATCGTGATGCGGATCGCGCTCATACCAAGGGTTGAAGAGGTCGTCCGACGGTTTTTTTTCCAGGCTTTTTATAAAAGAGGGTATCGTCAAGGGCTGATTATTTTGCATACAGATGCAGACGGAGTGCACATTACATGGATGATTCCGATATCCTTAGCAGGCAGAATATAGGAGTGCATACGCTCTATTTTTGGCCGTTTTTTGCCAGGTAGTAGAGCTGCATCATCCGGAGTTCGCTATATCCAACTGACTTTCCGAGTTCTTCATAAACCGGTTTCAAGAGTTCAGGACCCACTTTTTTCATTGCATCGTTCACTTCATCCACTTTTCGCTGCGATAGCCCCGATGCTTGCAATATTCCATCGAGCCGAAGGTCATTGCCCTCCTCAAGATACGTTTTCAGGTGTTTGAGTATGGTAGGCAACTTAACACCGTGTTCCTCAGCAAGGTGGTCCAGAGACTTCCCACTGTTATAATCATCTCCTATTAGGGTATGCTTTTTTGAGGATGATTTTTTCTTCTTTTTCTTTTTTATTTCACGTTCTCGTTCTTCAATGCCGTGTTCTTCGCAATACGCTTTGATAACCTCTAAGAAATCCTGGCCATATTTTTTCTGCTTGGCATCTCCCACCCCGTAAATTCCAGACATCGTATCTGACGATTGTGGAAAATAATACGCCATTTCCATCAACGTTGTGTCGGGGAAAATAACGTATGGAGGCACATCCATCTGAACCGATAACTCTTTCCTTATTTTCCGCAACTCTTCAAAAAGATTGTCATCATATTTATTCTCCACATCGCTTGAAGTTCGTGCGGCGGCACTGCCGTCAATCGCTGTTTGCGTTCGATCCAGAACACCAGTCACCCGTGCTTCATCTTTCAGCACTTTACGCGCTTTGTCTGTGAGCAGCAACGACCCGTACTCCGGATCTTTTGTAAGGAAATCTTTCCGAACCAGCAAGCGCGAGAGCTGCGTCCATTGATCTTTACTGAAATCTGTTCCGATATTGTATGTTGAGAGCTCATCGTGGCCGTTTTCGAGCACCTTTTTTGCCTTCGAGCCGCGCAGAATATCGGTTATATGCGTTGCTCCATACCGCTCGTCGGTTCTTACAATACAAGAGAGAAATTTCTGTGCGGCTACCGTCAGGTCTTCCATCTCATCTTTCATGGAGATACAGTTATCGCACATCCCGCACTCGTCACTTCCGTACGTCTCCCCGAAATATTTCATCAGCGGGATACGCCGGCACTCCGTTGTCGTCAGGTAATCAATAAGGTCTTCAAGATGTTTTTTGGCAACCTCTTTCTCTTCGCCATCTTTCTGATTGATAAAGTAGTTGATCTTCTGGCGATCGGAGTGGCTGTACAGCAGCAGGCAATCCGACCGCAGGCCATCTCGTCCCGCCCGGCCAATCTGCTGGTAATACGATTCAATGTTTTGGGGCATATCATGGTGGATCACAAACCGCACGTCCGGCTTGTCAATTCCCATGCCGAACGCCACCGTCGCCACGATAATGTCTATATCATCGCGGATAAATGCATTTTGATATATTTCACGCTGATGCTCACTCAGTCCCGCATGATAGGGACGGACGGAGTGCCCCTCGTCTTTCAGGTCCTGGTAGAGTTCATCGGTCTGGCGGCGGCTGAAACAGTAAATAATGCCCGACTGACCCTTGCGCGTATAGAGAAAATCAAGAATCTGGTCTACAGGTCCGGATTTGTCTACTACGTTCAGAAACAGATTTTCCCGGTCGAAGCTGGCCACAAAGGTTGAGGCATCGCGAAACTCCAGGATTTTTTTAATGTCTTCTCGTACCCGGGGGGTGGCCGTAGCCGTCAGTCCAATGCATACCGCTTCCGGAAAATCTTTTCTTATGGCCGCCAACTCTCGATAGTCCGGCCGAAAATCGTGCCCCCATTCCGAGATGCAGTGGGCTTCATCAATGGTAAAACAATCCACTTGTACTTCGGTAAGCAGATCTCTGATTCGGTCCGTCATCAGCGATTCAGGTGCAACATAGAGCATTTTTGCCTCGCCGCTGCGTACCTTCTCTACATTTTTTTGATACAGGTCATCAGTTATCGAACTGTTGAGCACGACGGCCGGAATGCCGTATGCCGTCAGCTGATCCACCTGGTCTTTCATAAGCGAAATGAGCGGCGAGACCACGATAGTGAGTCCGTCGAAAATCATGGCGGGGATTTGGTAGCAGAGAGATTTACCGCCACCCGTCGGCATGATGACCAGCGTATCTTTTTTGTTCAGAACATTCGTTATCACTTTTTCCTGCAGGGGCCGAAACTGATCGAACCCGAACGTATCTCTTAGAATGGTTTTCGCCTGCTGTATCATCAAATAAAGACTGTTTTAAATAAAATTTTAGCGTATCGATGCCGGGGTAAACCAACGCTGATGTTCCAACCCTTTGGAATACGGCACCTTTATATAAGATACCGGATATAGGATTCCCTTACAGAAATGATTCAAATTTTTTCACTGCTGCCTCGGAATCAGGTAAAGAGCTTCTGCCCGGCCATCGATGTAATAGGTCTGCTCCCCGTCAAATATTGCATCTTCTTCCAGCTTCATCAGAATCTCTTTATCCCACTCGGGTATATAAACTTCCGCATTCAGCTCGATGGAGTGAGCCGTGTTGGGATAGAGCGGATAGTCGCCTTTTGCGGGAACACCTCCCTGCTGGTCCCACAGCCCGATGGTGGGGCCCGCCGCATGGCCATGATAGCCAATCGGGTGCGTGTAGATCGTGGCATTGATTCCTTCTGAATCGGCACGGTCCAGTGCTGCGGCAAGAATGTCGTTACCTGTGTTGCCTGTTTCAAACTGATCGGTCAAAATGTCCTGGAGCCGGTTTCCTATGGCAAGTGCATCCGTCAGGCCCTGCGGCGCCCCGGTTTCTCCCTGCTTTAGTACGTATGCGTTACGCTGAGTGTCGGTGGAAAGGCGAAGGTACTGAATTCCAAAATCAACGTGAATCAGGTCGCCCGGCAGGATCACATGTTCGCCCGCGGATGATGAAAAGTCGCCATCTTCATTCGGAGCATTCTGCCGCTGAACCGACACCGACGGATGAAACCAGGCCGTCAGGTTCAGATCTCTGATTCGATCGCGGTACCACCACTGCACATCTTCGGTTGTGGTGATCCCCGGGGTAATCACCCTTTCTGAAAGACCTTCGGCCACAATATTGTGGGCAATCCTGTTGATCTGCCGGTAGACGATTTTCTCCTCTTCCGAACGCGTTTCCAGCCAGCCGATCGCCAGGTTCTCGGCTGATACAATCCGGTCCTGCATCTCCGTGCTGAGGCTGTTCTTCAGGTTGGTATAATCTGTATGACTGATGCCGTCGGCCAGGGCAAAATCTTCGGAATAATTCAGGGCAATGCGTTCGGGATTCTTCTCTTCCACAATCTCGGCAAACCGCGCCCACTGATCCGGCTGCTCATCGGGAGACCACTGCGTCTCAAAAAATCCGATGTTGTAGCGTGCCACGGCCATCCGCTCAACCGGCCGGCCGTCACCGGGGTCAAAGAAAAGCAGAATGGTGGTGCGTCGAGACGATTGCCAGGTGGCCGGCAGCATCGTCAGCAGTACAGGATCTTCGTTGTATTCGCGAGCCACCAGCACCCACATATCGATTCCCTCCCTCTGCATGAGCTCCGGCACCAGGGTGTCCAGTTTCTCTTCCGTCCACCGGTCAATCACCTCCGCCCTCTCCTGCATATTCAGGATATGTGGGGTGATGTCGTTCCGGGTCTGTGCCGTAAGAATTCCCGGTACAAAGATCAGGAATAGTATTGTCATCAGGATGATTCTTCTCATGTGGATTTGGCTGAATTTTATCGGTTTTGATTAAACTGTTTCTCAAATTCCTCTTATCTTAGCTCAATATCAGCCATTAAATTTAATTTCACAATCATGACCATGGAGATTACCCAGACTCAGAAAAGCCGTCTTTCATCCGTTGATTTCAACAATCTTGAATTCGGGCGAATGTTCTCTGATCACATGATTGATATTAGCTTTAAAGATGGAAGCTGGCAGGAGCCCCGCATCAAACCGTACGCGCCCATTTCGTTTCACCCGTCGATGCACGCCCTCCACTACGGCCAGGCGGTGTTTGAAGGCATGAAGGCGTATTACGTGGATGACAATACCATCAACCTCTTTCGGCTTGAGGATCACCACGAGCGCATCAGCAATTCATCCAAACGAATGTGCATTCCAACGATGGAAAAGGAGATGTTTATTGAAACGCTTGAAAAACTGATGCAGCTCGATCATCAGTGGGTGCCGAAAAAGCCGGGCCATGCACTCTACATTCGCCCGTTCGTCTTTGCTTCTGAAGAGTATATCGCCGCGCGGGCTGCGAAAGAGTATCGCTATATCGTGATTACCAGCCCAGTTGGAGCCTACTATAAAGAAGGATTCAATCCGGTAAGCTTAACCACCACCGATGATTATGTGCGCGCTGTGAAAGGCGGAACCGGCGAAGCGAAAGCGGCCGGCAACTATGGCGGAAGTTTCCTGCCGGCACAGCAGGCACAAAAAGAAGGCTACACCCAGGTGCTCTGGCTCGATGCAAAGGAGAACAAGTATGTGGAAGAGGTGGGGACCATGAATATCCATTTTAAGATTGATGGCAAACTCATTACGCCAAAACTGGGCGGCACGGTACTGCCCGGCATTACGCGCCGGTCGGTGATTGCGCAGGCCAAAGCGTGGGGTGTTGAAGTGGAAGAGCGCAGGATTTCCATTGATGAAGTGTTTGAAGCTCACGAAAACGGCAGCCTTGAAGAAATTTTTGGATCCGGAACCGCCGCAGTGATTTCCCCGGTTGGTTTGATCCATCACCTGGGAAAAACCATTGAGCTTGACCGTGAGAAAATCGGGCCGTTTGCCAAGAAAATGTATGATACCATTACCGGCATTCAATACGGGAAGCTCGACGATCCGTTCGGCTGGGTTCATCCGGTGACGGTGGGGTGAGGAGAGGCAGGTAGCAGGTTGCAGGTAGCAGGTAGCAGGTAGCAGGTTGCAGGTAGCAGGTAGCAGGTAGCAGGTAGCAGGTAGCAGGTAGCAGGTAGCAGGTAGCAGGTAGCTGAAGGTTAGTAATGTGGTTTCCTAATTCAAGTTTATGATTGAAACCTCTGCCGGCGCATTAAACCGAAGCGGAGCGAGAGTGTAGCCAAGGCCGCTGTTTATGCTCAAGAGCATAGTTCCAAGGGTATAAAACCCGTGTACGTAATCCGTTTCAAGCTGTGCTGCGGTTAGGGTGCGGTAAAAGAACGGGACGCGAATCTGGCCGCCGTGGGTGTGTCCCGCCAGGAAAAGGTCCACGCCTGATTCATTTGCAATATCGAGCAGATCATCTGTCGCCTGGTGCGAAAACAGAATGCGGTAGGCCTCATTTTGCCGTTCTGCCAACAGCTCCCGGAATACCACTCGATCAACACTTGTACTGTACACCTCCGTGATGCCGGTCAGTCGAAGCAAGGTTCCGTTGTGGTCGATCCACGCATTTTCATCCCTCAGGACGTTGATTCCACGGCTCTCAAGAATTTCCGTAACGTCATCAGGGCCAGCCCAATAGTCGTGATCTCCCATCACAAACCAGGTTCCCAATGGTGCATCAACAGACATCAGCTCCTCTGCGGCGCCGTCAACAAAATCCAATCCATCCGATATGAGATCACCGGTCACTAAAATGATATCCGGATTCGCCGCCTCCACATGGTTCATGTACCGGGCAATGGTTTCTCGTGATGTAAAGCGGTCGGCGTGTATTTCGGAAATGTGTGCAACCCTCAGTGGCTTTGAATCTGATATTGTATCACCAGTTATTGTATGTTCAATACTTTCTGTTTGAACCCGATAGGTGTCCAATCCTGTTTTGACAGATGTAAAAAGCAATACACCGGCCATAAGCAGGATTGCTAAAAGTCCCAGAACGGTCTGTAGTTGAGTTCTTTTAAATCGCAGGATCTTTGTCAGCAGCAGATTTATCAGATCAAGCAGGATTAGGCCGTTGAAAAGCGTGGCATTCAAAATAAAGCCGTACCAAAACAGAATGATCATCCATACCGGGTATAGATCTCTTGAAAATTCGCCTCCGGCCGTATGAATGCCATATCCCGACAATGGATAGGCAAAAATCAGGATCACGGATCCTGATACAGCGATCCAAAATTTACGTGTTGAAAAGAGAGCCGTCTTCTTTGTGTACCAGTGTAGACGGATGATATTATATGTCATTGCAACTGCCGTTAGTGCAGTTACAATCAGCGTCATTCGTAATGTCCAGGGCATGCCGGTTACTTTTCTTCTAATGAAATTCGAATGTCCAGAAGATACACTCTATCCAGTGATTAATAGAGTTGAAGGTTCTTTTTATTTTAATCAATCGCCGGGGATGATACGATGATTACTTGAACGTAACTTTCCAAAGCTTTTTCCCCCCGGCGAGAACAAGCAAAACGAAACATCCAACGATCAGACCTAACACAAATTCCACGAGTATGGCTGGAACATGATCAAATATACCGTGGAGGAAGTGAATATTATGGGTAAAAATTCCACCTGAGACCAAAAGCAGAGCAATTGTCCCAATGATGGATAATCCTTTAATCACTTTAGGCAGCGCCCAGACAAGCGAACGGCCGATGGTGTCCGTAAAGCTATTCTCACGTTCATTGACATTCATCAGCTTCGTTCCAAATTCATCCATCCGCACAATCAGGGCAACGACGCCGTAAACGCCCACTGTTGCTATCAAAGCAATCAGTGTCACCACCACAATTTGCGTGATCAGAGGGGCCTCTGCTACTGCACTTAGCGCAATGATTACGATCTCCACAGAGAGAATAAAATCCGTCACAATTGCCGACTTAATTTTATCTTTTTCTCTGGCAAGTACCTCTTCTTTTGAGAGTTTTTCGAGTTTCGGTTTCTCTGTTTGGTGGGATTGAGGGAAAAAATATTCGTATATTTTGATGGCTCCCTCGTATGCAAGATACAGCCCGCCCAAAATCAGAATAGCGGTTACTACCGCCGGAAGAAAAGCACTGAGGAGAAATGCTACCGGCAGAATAATGATCTTGTTCAGAAACGAGCCTTTTGTGATTGCCCATAACACCGGAATTTCTCGTGCGGACATAAACCCGGAGGCCTTTTCTGCATTTACTGCAAGATCATCCCCCATCAGACCGGCTGTTTTCTTTCCCGCCACTTTGCCCATCACCGCCACATCGTCCATCAAAGCTGCTATATCGTCAAGTATCGTGAATAATCCTGAGGCCATAGTATGATCTAAAATTCAATATGAAGGTTCGTTGAATAGTTCAGAATGAGACCTGCGATTCCTGAGTACCCGAAGATCTTTTTTAAATTCTGTTGGTTATATATACTGCAGGTGAAAAATGGTATACAAGATCAAATCACAGGAGCGTGCCCCATCTTTTTTTTCTTCATGTGATTTACGATTGCTCAAAAGATAAACTATATTCATTTGATGATTTAAATAAATTTCAGCTATCATTCGGCCTCAATCCATTGAAACGTAGAGCCAATTCAATCCGGTCGCGTTTTTTCTGCGTATAACCTAACAGCATCTTGATACTTCAGTTTTTTCTGCAAATTTTTGGTTTTGCCCGCCAAACCGCTGATGAAGAGCGTGAGTGGATGATAGCGGTGCAGTCTGGCGACAAAACTGCACTAAAGAAATTGTATGACCGATTCAGTAAAATCCTGTTCGGGATGATCTATAAGATTTTGCATAATAAAGAGGAGGCAGAAGATCTGCTGCAGGAAATTTTTGTGAAGATATGGAACAGGGCTGATCAGTATGATCCCTCGAGGGGTACTGTGTATAGTTTTATTGCCACACTGGCCCGTAACCGGGCGATAGACAGAACCCGGTCGCGAGCTTTTAAAAACCGGCGAAAAGATGATTATGTAATTAATGATGATGAATATTCGTTTCATTTAAGCACGGATAATCCAAACCCGGAAGAAAAGATTGAATTGAGTGAACGTGCTGTTGGTGTACGCAAGGCTCTTGCTGAACTAAATAAAAAGGAGCGCCAGGTGCTCTACATTTCCTATTTCGAAGGATTATCTCAGTCAGAAATTGCGGAAAAAATCGATATCCCATTGGGGACTGTCAAATACAGAATGAGACAAGGCATGATTAAGTTGCGTGATATGTTAACCGAATAACGAGAATGAGCGAACAGGAAACACATAACGATTTTGAATCTTTGTGCGCGGGGTATGTGCTCGGCGCGCTGTCTGAGGAGGACAAGCGCACCTTTGAGAAGATGCTTGATGAAGCGTCTCCGGAACAGATGGAGATTTACAGGCAGATGGTCAGGATCAAAGATGACCTATCGCTTGCCGCCGACCCGATGGAGCCCTCTGAGGACCTGTTTGATCAGGTGTTACGCGATATATCTGAATCCGATGCCGATGCCAATGTCAGCCGGATGCCATCAACCGACAATGATTCGATGGATGATGCCGGTGAAGATATAAGGTCGGACAGAGGTCAGGATCGAACGTGGATTTTTAAAGCTGCCGCGGCACTTCTGCTTGCCGGAACTCTTGGTCTGCTCCTCTATACTCAGCAGCAATCTACTTTGTTAGAACAAAAAGAGACCCGAATCTCTGCTCTGCAATCCGAATTGGAGCAACAAAACCAGATACTGACTCAGCTTGAATCTGAGCTGGAACGAAAAGAAGAACTGCTTGCAATCCTCGAATCGCGGGATGTAAACCTCATCTTGATGGCCGGCCAGGAGACCAATCCGGACGGCTATGGAAAGATTCTCTGGGATCCTGAAAATAGTCGCGCCCTGCTTCAGGTGGCAAATCTTCCTGAACCTGCAAAAGACGAGGATTACCAGCTCTGGTTAATTAAGGACCAGCAATCCCCGATCAGTGCAGGCGTTTTTTCCTTTGAACAGCCATCAACCGACCTGTTTTACCGCATTGACAGCCTGGATGAGCGACCATCAGATATCTCGAATACATTTGCTGTTACGCTCGAACCAAAAGGAGGCGTCCCGCAACCCACAGGAAATATGTATCTTGTAGGTCCAGAAAACTAATCTAAACCTCATCGCAATTTTTTGCCAGATCATATCGTTATTTTGATATGAGATGTATGTCTCATCTTATTCCCCTCTAAAGGCTGTCATTTTCCCGAATGGCAGCCTTTTTTTTTTACGTAGCTCGGCTCGCCTGAGCCGAGTGTGGAAAGCCACAGACAACGGATTTTTTCTTCTTTCAAGGCAGACAATCAACCGATGACTCCCCTAACACAACGCTCCTTGATTTGCATGGTTTATAAGAAGCGGGTCGGCGACCCGCTCTACGGCGCGCCTTGCCTGAGCCGAGTGGAAAGATTTGATCAGCGGCAGAGGCTCTTTTCAGGGCTGGTAATGAACGCTTGCCTGCACCTTTCACAAGTTCTCTTGATGTGTTCGGATTACGACAAGCGGGTCAGCGACCCGCTACGTAGCACGGCTCGCCTGAGCCGAGTGTGGAAAGACTTGATCAACAGCAGAAAGCTCTTTTCAGGGCTGTCCATGAACGTGTGCCTGCAACTTTCACAAGTTCTCTTGATGCGTTCGGATTACGGCAAGCGGGTCAGCGACCCGCTATGTAGCTCGGCTCGCCTGAGCCGAGTGTGGAAAGCCACAGACAACGGATTTTTTCTTTTTCAAGGCAGACAATCAACCGATGACTCCCCTAACACAACGCTCCCTGATTTGCAGGATTTACAGGAAGCGGGTCAGCGACCCGCTACGTAGCTCGGCTCGCCTGAGCCGAGTGTGGAAAGACTTGATCAACAGCAGAAAGCTCTTTTCAGGGCTGGCCATAAACGCGTGCCTGCACCTTTCACAAGTTCTCTTGATGCGTTCGGATTACGGCAAGCGGGTCAGCGACCCGCTATGTAGCTCGGCTCGCCTGAGTCGAGTGTGGAAAGCCACAGACAACGGATTTTTTCTTTTTCAAGGCAGACAATCAACCGATGACTCCCCTAACACATCTCTCCTTGATTTGCATGGTTTATAAGAAGCGGGTCAGCGACCCGCTATGTAGCTCGGCTCGCCTGAGCCGACTGTGAAAAGCCACAGACAACGGATTTTTTCTTTTTCAAGGCAGACAATCAACTGATGACTCCCCTAACACATCTCTCCTTGATTTGCATGGTTTACAAGAAGCGGGTCAGCGACCCGCTTTACGTATCGCTCGCCTGAGCCGAGTGGAAAAATTGTTCAGCGGCAGAGGCTCTTTTCAGGGCTGGTAATGAACGCTTGCCTGCACCTTTCACAAGTTCTCTTGATGCGTTCGGATTACGGCAAGCGGGTCGCCTGAGCCGATAAGGTTCATGGTACAATCTGTCTATCAAACTTGTTTTCATAGAGGGTATTCAAAAAAATATTGAACTGTCTATTTTTATCGATTAGATTTTCATGAATTCTTTTAAGTAAAAATACTGGTTAAACATCCAGAATCATGCCTTTTTACAGAAGAAACCTTCCCCATCTTCAGTTTCAGGGTGGTGAGTATTTTGTCACCTTTAGATTGTTTGGATCTCTTCCAGCCAATACTATTCAAGAGTTGAAATCATATCGGAAACAGATTCAAGATGAGTTAAAAAACAATGTCCGTGAAGAAAACAGAATCAATATCGAAAGAAAAATATTTGCTAAATACGAATCAGAACTTGATAAAAATTCATGCGGACCAAAATGGCTAAGTATGCCTGACATTGCAGGAATAATTAAAGATTCAATTCATTTTAGAGATGGCAAACAGTATGATCTTTATGCATACTGTCTAATGTCTAATCACGTGCATATGGTTTTTCGTCATATTAATAACGAAACGCATGAATTTACTGTGAAAAGTAGAGAATTAGAGGTATTTCCGATCACACACATTTTAGGAAATCTAAAAAAATACACTTCGAGAAAATGTAATCAGGCATTAAAGAGAAAAGGATCTTTTTGGCAGGCAGAGAACTTTGACCGGTTGATCCGCAGCGATGCTGAACTTGAAAGTTGCGTATTCTATACGCTGAATAATCCGGTCAAGGCTAATTTAGTATCCCACTGGCAGCAATGGCCACATACATACTGCAAACCAGAGTTTTTGGAAAGTATAAGGTAATTAACTGATTCAGCCTGCTATTTCAGACACTATTCTCATCGGTTTGCTTGGTTTGTGAGAAGCGGGTCAGCGACCCGCTATGTAGCTCGGCTCGCCTGAGCCGAGTGTGGAAAGATTTGATCAGCGGCAGGAGGTGCTTTCCATGGCAAGCCATGAACGCGTGCCTGCACCTTTCACAAGTTCTCTCGATGTGTTCGGATTACGGCAAGCGGGTCAGCGACCCGCTCTACGTAGCTCGGCTCGCCTGAGCCGAGTGGGAAAGCCACAGACAACGGATTTTTTCTTTTTCAAGGCAGACAATCAACTGATGACTCCCCTAACACATCTCTCCTTGATTTGCATGGTTTGTGAGAAGCGGGTCAGCGACCCGCTCTACGGCGCGCCTTGCCTGAGCCGAGGTAAAATACTATATTCAACGAATCACTTACTCGTTTCAGGACCATCTATCAACACACTACTTTTCCCAACGCATCTCTCCTTAATTTGCATGGTTTACAAGAAGCGGGTCAGCGACCCGCTCTACGTTGCTCCAATGGTGTAATAGGTTGACCGAATCCCGTTTTTTCGTTTCTCCAGGTATAGCTCAAGATCAATATCAATGCGGCCAAGACGTATACCGCTATGGCCCATTTGTGTGACGAGAGTGCGGGTTCCCCCGGGGTTTAGAATTTCTGCCGGTGAGTCGAGAAATGTATGGGTATGTCCCCCGATAATCAGGTCTACTCCTTCAACCTGTTTTGCTATTGCACGATCATCCATACGGCTGCCTTCATACGTATAGCCAAGGTGGCTCAGGCATATGATAACATCGCAGTTGTGATAGCGCCTGAGGCTTGTCACCATCCCGTTTGCCCATACGATCGGATCGCGTGATTGAACGCTTCCGTAACGTTTTGGATCCACGATCCCCTGCAGTTCAATCCCGAGACCAAAGATTCCTACCTTTACTCCTGCAATCCGGCGGGTGACAAAACGCTGCACAACACCATTCAGCGGTGTTTTATGGACGCTGTAGTTTGCAGCAAGGAGTGGAAATGAAGCTTTTTGGGCTGCATCTGCCAGACCCAGAAGTCCGCGGTCAAATTCATGGTTACCCACAGCCATTGCATCGTACCCAATAGTACTCATCAATTCCAGGTCCACCTCTCCACCATAAAGATCAAACCACGGCGTTCCCTGGAACACATCTCCCGCATCGAGCAAAAGAACGTGTTCCTGACGTTTTCGGATCTCTTTGATCAGATTAGCTCTTCTGGCAATCCCGCCCAGCCCGGCAAATTCTCTCGCATTCTCAGGGAACGGATCCAAACGGGCGTGCGTGTCGTTCGTATAAAGAATCGTAAGCTGTTGATTCGTTGATCCAGGACTGCCCAATAATGGCGCAAAAAAGAGAGAACCGGCGGCGTAGGCTGCAGACTGTTTTAAAAATGCCTTACGATCCATCACTGTCGTATCCTGCCGTCAAGTTCAGGTGCAACTGTACGCCGGTTTTTAAAATAATCAATATAGAGCTGCCGGATAGACAAATCGTAGTCCACTCGTTCCAGAGGCTCATCTAAAGCTGTAAATTTACCTCCGCCATTCGCAATCCAGCTGCTTGTGGCCAGCCAGTATTCCTTATCTTTTTCAGGGATTTGCGAATTAACCAGTACCTGTCTCGCTTTATTGTCTTCAATCCGTAAGCGCAGTCCACTAACGGGAACACCGCCGCGTTCTGCAATCTGTTGGCTGAGCTCAATCACCATTTCGCCATCTATTTTTAGGAGAACCAGGTGATTCTCGTACGGCATAAACTCAAGCACTTCGCCCAAAGTCAGTGGACCTTCATTGAAATTTAGTTTAAATGATCCCTCTCCTATTAAAGATAAGTGCACAAAACTCCGTGTTTCCCGTGCAGCGCGGGCCCGGATTGCATCTGCAACCAAATTGCCCATCCTGCTCTCCGGTGCGCCAAACGTCAGGGGATACTCAACCTCGGCAACTTCCACCCCCATCTCTTCTTCATACCTCTCACGATAACCGTCCAGCAACGATGCTACAGAATCATCTTCCATTCGGGCAGCCTCCTGCAAGCTGATGGGTCCGCCGGGTTCATCTCCCGTTCTATTTTGCGTGCCCGCACACGACATCACAAACCATATCAGCAGCAGGTGTACCGTTGGTCGCATCTATTAGCGTTGTTGGCGAAACATGTTCATCATTACATCCGTGATACCAATCAGAGATCTGTCTTCCGGCAGCTGTAAAACGGATCGGTCGAAAGCACTTGTTTCAACGCTTACAGATTCAATTTTAAAAAGCAAATTTCCTCTGTCAAAGACTTCAAACAGGAGTGGGAAGCTGTTGGCATTCATCACAAGCTCTACTGGCAGATCTGTTTCTGAAAAACGGTTTCCGACCTTTTTCCACACGTCTGTCATCAAACCCCAATTCATTTTTATCTCTTCCGTAAGCCAGACGGAGGCGTACTGATCTTCACGATCTCCTTTTACTCTGAATTCCATCAATTCGTAGCCAAGGTGGCTTTTCGTGTTGCCTGTCTCCACTATACCGGTTTTCCAGTCGAAGCGGTCGGCATTGGTTTGATCAGGGGCTCCCCCATAACGTTCAATCATCTGCAGGAGTCCATCCAGATCACTTTTAGTAATTTTCAGGGATTGATTGTTGCTTGTATTGAAAACAAAATCCTGTTTATCATTTCTGATAAGAAGGCCATCCGCCTTAAATCCCGTAATCATCTCTACTTCCCTGTCGGAAAAAATAAACATTCGATCATCGGCAGACGTTAACCTGAACGATGGATTTGCGGAGGTGCGGCCTGTATAATCTTCAACCTGGAATCGAATTTCACCTTCAAACTGTGAAAAAGCACTGGTAGAAAAACCAAGCAGGAGAGTGATTGTAATGTAGAATACGTATGATAATTTTTTCATGATCTCAGGGATAGGTTAAATGTCAATGGGTTAGACATCCAAAACCGCAAAATTGTTTCATGCCGAGACAACATCAGGCTCGTTCATCTCAATATTTACCTTATGAATCCATCCGCCGGCAACAACATCGTCACCCTCATAGCAAACGATTGCCTGGCCCGGTGTAATGGCTTCCCGGCCGGCCGGAAAATGCACCTCTATTTCATCATCAGAAATTTGAGTAATTGTTCCGGACGCCCCGTCATCATTGTATCGTATTTTTCCCACGATGTCCATGGATCCCCCCGGAATGTTTTCATACTTGACAAGATTCAATTCCCTGGCTCTGCATGTTGTGCTGACCAGGTCCTCTTTTTCCCCAATGGTAATCACGTTATGTACGGGATCGATATCGGTTACGTATACAGGATATCCTAATGCTAAATCGAGGCCTCGTCGTTGACCAATGGTGTAGTAGGGATATCCTTTATGCTTGCCGACAACATTTCCGTTCTTGTCAACAAAATCGCCCCCGCGTACCCGCTCTTCCAGCCCATCAACACGGTCATTCAGGAACCGGTGGTAGTTGTTGTCGGGTATGAAGCATATTTCGTAGGAATCGGGTTTATTGGCAACGTTCAGCAGTCCGTACTCTTCAGCAATCTTCCTAATTTTGGTTTTCCTGAATCCGCCAAGTGGAAAAATAGTCCGCTCCAGGTGTTTTTGCTGGACGCCCCAAAGCGCATACGACTGATCTTTGTCGTGATCGCGACCTTTACTGATTACAAACCGTCCATTCTCCTTCCGGACATTCGCATAGTGGCCCGTTGCGATGTAATCGCATCCAAGATTATCGGCACGCCTCAGAAGTGCGGCCCATTTGATGTGGGTGTTGCAGAGAACACACGGGTTTGGCGTCCGCCCGCTTGTATACTCTTCCACGAACCTGTCGATGACCCAGTCGCCAAACTCATCCCGAATATCGACGATAAAGTGTTTAAACCCATATTTCACCGCAATATGACGGGCATCATTCATGGATTCAACCGTGCAGCACCCTGTTTCTTTGCCGTTATCGCCGCCACTACGGTGGTAATCCCACGTCTTCATTGTAATTCCAATCACGTCATATCCCTGTTCATGCAGCATGACAGCGGCCACGGAGGAATCTACTCCGCCGCTCATCGCTACAAGAACACGACCTTTTGTACTCATATCAAATAATATTTTAACAGTTTAGCCTACTAAGTTACGGATTTTTTGTGTAAACCGTGTGAAAAGCAACCTTCAAACGGCACTCTCTATCAGTTATTATGCATTTTACAGCCCTGCTTCAAACACCTCCATTCGGTTTGGAGAGTTGGGAGTATTGGGCAGATCGACCCGGATTCCTTGCAGAATGCAGCCTGTTTGTCTACATGTAAAGATAGGGCTTCCAGTCGTCCTGCACTGTACTCATCAGGTTCTGGAAAAACGTAATATGAATCGGGCGATACGGTTCAACCTTCAACGGCATTCCGGCTTCACCCGGTGTGCGGTTCCCTTTTTTCACGTTACAGCTGTTACAGGCGGTTACCAGGTTCTCCCATGTATCGCCGCCATTTCTGCTTCTGGGTATCACGTGATCGAGTGTCAAGTCCGACCGGCTGCCGCAGTATTGGCAGGTACTGTTATCGCGCTTCATGATATTGCGTCTGGATAAGACAATTCGTTTATACGGTAATTTAATATATCTGCGAAGGCGGATAACCGACGGGTAGGAGTACTCATCATCTACAGTGCGCAGCCGCTTGTCTGGATCGTCGTGTAATAGCTCGGCTTTTTCAAGAAATAGCAGTTTGACGGATCGCTGCACAGAGCAGATGCTCAGGGGCTGATAATCCTGATTTAAAACTAAAACTCCGCTGTCCATTGATGGATATTTTGACTATTCAATCGTGCGTGCCGTATGGTTATTTAGGCAGGTCTAATTATGGACGATTTATTTCAAAATATCAACTAAAAAAATAATTCATCAGTTCATCCCATATAATCGGGTTGATGGCAACTGCAATGATAATGGATATAATCAGCCCTATAAGCGCATAACTGACGTCTTTGCCAATCAGTCTCAAGGAGTGACTCATGGCTCGTCCCTTCCCCTTTGAATCCGTGATGCTCATGGCTATTTCCCGTCCGCCAAGCAGCCCGATAAACACCCAGGTTGTGCTCATGGGTACAACACTCACTACTTTAAAATAGTAGAGCACAATCGCGTACACACCATCGATGACCGTTGCCGACCGTACATCCGTGACGTACGATTTTTCAGTTACAATCTGCTGGATTTTATCTCCGCGCAGATAGAAAAGTATGCCAAGTCCAAGAAATATAAACCCTGTAAATACCAGGAATGCAGAGATTCCAAGACTCCTGGGCAAGTAGACCGCTATATTGGCTGCATCCTGCATCAACCATACCGCCCAAAGCAGTCCGCTAACGATCCACTGAAGCGGCCGCCAAAAAGAGCCGGGCTCCCCGGTGAAAAGTTTCTGCAGCAGCTTGTTTAGTCCGATCCATACAACAATGGCCACGATAAATGCAATAAAATACCCCGACAGGCTTTTGTTTAAAACATCGACAATTCCTTCCGGGGTTGTTGCAAATGCGCTAAGAAGAAGAAACGTTGTAGACACCGGCATTCGGAGTCGGGTTAATATCAGCAGAAAAAGAGGGGCGGCAACCTGCAAGAATTTGAAACTGGTTGGTGCCTGCTCAAATCCGCGGGATGTCAGCCGCTCATAGGTCACATCGCCGCTATTGACAACCCAGCTGTAACTGACCGTAATAACAAATATTCCCCCGATCCAGAGCCATAGCATCCACCACTTTTTGTCGGCATTTGAAGCCAGGAAGGTACCGATCGTCTGAATGCTGTCATTGGCGATTGCGGAGTAGGCTGCAAAGAAAAACCCGATCCACATTGCAACTTGTGGGGTTTCATAAAAAGCACCGGCGATGAAAAAGAAAATGCCAATCAGCATCAAAAAGCGCCGTTCCTCACGAATTACTTCAATTAGTCCGGTCGGTATAAGACTCTCTAAATACGTGAGCATTTTCCCCGAAGAATCCTTTCTTTTTTTGTTGCCCATTTGCTGCCTTTGACTTGCACTCACTTTAAACTTATAATTTAAAAAGTTTATGTTAACAAAAGATTACCCAACAGAGACGACTGTCGCGTCAATGCTGATTTGTCTGGGTAAGGATCTATTCTCATCCGACGACTTCTTCCCATCGGATGAGTGGGGCAGGTCCGAATCTTTACGACAGGTTTCGAACGGCCGGGTGTCATGTTTGGGCGATTCACCGGATGAAGGGAATTCACCCGGTGAAGGTCCTCATCCAACAACTCCGTCACTCTATCGATGACACAACACTACTTATTTGAGAACAATGAAAATATGACGATAAACAATTTATACTTAGACCCAAAATTTTTCAGGAAATCCGTTTCCCTATTGAAGAAAAGGTGTGTATTTTTGATGCATAAAATTTAATTCAGAGCGTAAAAAAGCGCTACCACACATAAAACATCTATGGCGAATATTCCATCCAGTCTAACCTCTTTCTACAAAGAACCCGGCCCAAAACTTGACAAAGAATCCCCGTTTGAATCTATGATGGAGCGCTTTCGTTTTGCAGCCGAAATCCTCCAGCTGGACGAGGGCCTGTTCCAGTATCTTGCAAGTCCCGTAAAGCAGGTGATTGTCTCAATCCCCGTCGTTATGGATGACGGAAAGATCAAAGTCTTTGAAGGATTCCGTGTAATTCACGATAACGTTCTCGGACCGTCGAAAGGCGGCATTCGTTTTGCACCCGATGTTAATCTGGACGAAGTAAAAGCACTTGCGGCCTGGATGACCTGGAAATGTGCTGTTGTAAACGTTCCATTCGGCGGTGCAAAAGGGGGAATTCGCTGTAATCCCAAAGAGCTTTCCAAACATGAGCTGGAGCGGTTAACACGCCGCTACACGGCAAATTTACTCGAGGTTTTTGGCCCGGATCGCGATATTCCTGCTCCCGACATGAATACCGACGAACAAGTGATGGCCTGGATTATGGATACATACAGTATGAATTCATTAAAAACCGAAACGGCGGTTGTGACCGGTAAACCAATTATTCTGGGTGGATCACAGGGACGCAAAGAAGCCACCGGCCGTGGTGTTGTAACTGTAACTCTTGCGGCATTAAGCAAAATGGGCCTCATGCCAAATAAAACGACGGTTGTAGTGCAGGGCTTCGGCAATGTGGGATCTGTTTCAGCCGAACTGATGTATGAGCAGGGTGCAAAAATTATCGCAATCAGCGATATATCAGGTGGCTATTACAACGCCGAAGGCATCGATATTCCCGAAGCCATTTCTTATATGAATGCAAATAACCGGTCGCTTGAGGGCTATGAAAACGCCCAGCCGATTTCAAACGAAGAGCTTCTTGAACTGACTTGCGACGTATTGATTCCCGCCGCCAAGGAGGACCAGATTGGACGCCACAATGCGCATAAAATCGATGCAAAAATTGTAGCAGAAGGTGCCAACGGCCCGGTTACCGCCAATGCCGACTCTATTCTGGAGGAAAACGGCGTTATGGTTATTCCCGATATCCTGGCAAATGCCGGAGGAGTAACGGTATCCTATTTTGAATGGGTTCAGGACCGGCAGGGATATTTCTGGACCGAAGAGCGGGTAAACCGCCGGTTGAACCGAATGATGCGTAGTGCCTTCGATAATCTTTACGCCGTTTGCGAAAAACATAACATAACCATGCGGCAGGCAGCCTATGTTTATGCCATTGACAGAGTTGCAGAAACGCTGAAGCTGCGCGGTATTTACGCTTGATACAGGCTACATTTTTCCTCGGAAACATGTAATTTGCAAATCAGTACATTAGGTACAGATACATACTCATGTTCTGCAGCGACTATTATAAACTGCAGACGGGAACGTTCATCTATTATGAAACAGACATTTACTCTCAATCTCTTCTCTACATATGAGGAAGTAGAAAAAATTCCTGACTTTGCTGATTACATTCGGGATGAATGCAGCCTGGATGAAGACAGAGCCGAGACCTTTAAGCTTGTGCTGAGCGAAGCCGTTACAAATGCGGTGGTACACGGGAACCGGGAGCAAGAGACTAAAAAGGTCGAGGTATCGGTGGTTGTTTCAGATAAATCGATCACAGCGGATATAATAGATGAAGGAGAAGGATTTACTCCTGATGAAGAAAAAAATCCATTAAAAGAGCAGAACTTACTCGATACAAGCGGCCGGGGACTCTTCCTGATCCGGCAATTTGCAGACAAAATCGAGTTTAAAAAGAATGGCACTCACCTTCATTTTGTGCTGAACCGCAGCAGCGGTGATTAGCCGCAAGACCCTGGAATGGTATTCTGCCGGCAGCTCTTTCGCAGCATCCGCCACGCGCAACGGCCTATTCACCGGTTTCAGATACCGAAAGCAGGCCCGCTAACTGCAATAATTCAGTTTCGGCAATTTTAGCCTCAAACAGCGTTGTGATCAACCGGTTTTCCGCTGCCAAAAATGTCCGCTGCGCCTCGCGGAGTTCAAGCGAGCTTATATCTCCCAATCGAAACCGTTCAAGTGCAATGTCGAGAGTTTCCTCAGCATTCGACAGATTTTCGCGCTCAAGATCTACAAGTTCAAGACTGCTCAAATAGGTGCGATAAATTGACCTGAATTCAGATTCGAGTCTCAGACGGCTTTCGCGCAGCTGCAGCTCGCTGTTCTTGCGGCTGATTTTTGCATTCTGTACTCTGCGATTTGTGTTAAATCCATCAAAAAGGTTGAAACGGGCGGTAACACCCACTGAAAATCCCCTTGTTTCATTAAACCGAAAGAAGCTTCCGCCCCCATCCGTGCGGTTAAACGTGTACCCGGATGTAAGCGAAATTTCAGGGTAACGCTCTCCACGAATCCTCCGGTATTCAAGATCGGCAACATTCTGCTCGATACGTGCAAGCTGCAGCTCAGCATTCTGATCTTTTAATCGTTCAAATAGCTCAGCTTCGTCCAAATCGCGGCGTAGCGGGATGTCCCGGCCCACGGTAATACCTGCCATTGGGTCGCGCGCAAGCAGCTCATTCAACGCAATTTTTGCTTCGTTCAGGATGTTCCGTTCGCGCAGCAGCGCGGCTCTGTCTGCATTTAAATCCGATCGGGCCTGCAGCAACTCTGCCTCAGATCCCGACCCAAGATCGAGTTTTGTCTCTTCTATCTCGATACGTTCCAGTGATACATCCACCGTATTTTCCAATACGCTGACTTGATTTTCAATCCGGATAATTTCATAGTAGGAAGTGGTGACTGCCCGGACAAGCTGTTCCATTTCAAACCGCAGCTCCAGGTCACTTACTTTTTCCAGTTCATCCAGCAGGTTATAGCTTCTAAACATCTGAAGGCCGTCAAAAATCGTCCAGTCAAAATTTATAGATGCAGCTGTATTGGTACTCCTGGCACCGCTTGTGGTCTGGCGCTCTTGAGTTGTCTCAAATTCATTGTCTTCCACCCTTTCCGAACGGCTGCCGGTCAGTTCAACAGAGGGAAGGAATCCGGCGTTGCCAAATGAGTGATTGTTATTGGCAATCTCCAGCCGGTTTTCAAATAACTGGATGTTGTAGTTATTTTCCAGCCCTATCTGAACAGCCTCTTCAAGTGAAAGTCTGTTTTGGCCGTACAGAGAGCTGCTTAAAAATAGCAGGAGCAGCGTGATTACGATCGTCGTTTTCTTCAATTTACTAAACACTGGCTGTTTCGAGTTCTTCCGCATGCTTTGCGCGTTCATCTACTTCTTTTGTATCACTTTTATCTGTTGACAGGTAGGAATAGATGGCAGGAATCACGTAAAGCGTAAACACACTACCGATAAAGAGTCCCCCGATAACCGCTATACCCATGGAGGAGCGACTCTCTGACCCGGCACCCAAAGCCAGCGCAATCGGCAAAATCCCAAGAATTGTGGAAATTGTGGTCATCAGGATGGGCCTGAAGCGTACGGCCGCAGCATCCATAATCGATTCCATAATGCCAAGCCCCTGTTCCTGGCGCTGATTTGCAAATTCAACAATTAAAATACCATTTTTTGCGATCAGGCCGATAAGCATGATGGCTCCAATCTGACTGAAAATATTCAGCGTTTGATCAAAATACCAGATCGAGACCAGGGTCCCGAATAGGGCCAGCGGCACAGTAAAAAGAATGATAAGCGGATCAATAAAGCTTTCAAACTGAGCGGCAAGAACCAGGTAGATCAATACGATTGCCAGAAGAAAGATAAAGAGAAGGCTTGATGCACTTTCAGCAAAATCACGCGATGGCCCGGCAAGATCTGTCACCATATTTTCCGGCAGCACCCGGCCAGCTATAGCATCCATCGCTTCAATTCCGTCGCTGATCGTTTTATCGCCGGCCAGCTGAGCGGATATTGTAGCGGAGTTAAACCGGTTAAAGCGGTAAAGTTGCGGCGGGCTGCTGTCTTCGGTAACCGTTACAAGATTGTCGAGTTGTATGAGCTCGTTATTTTGATTTCTGACGTAAATGGTCTTTAAGTCAACCGGCTCGTTTCTGTGCTCTCGTTCCATCTGGCCAATCACCCAGTACTGTTTACTATCCATGATGAAATAGGCGAACCGTGTTCCGGAAAGCGATAGCTGCAGCGTCTGGGCGATATCTCTGACTGACACACCCAGTGTGCGTGCCCGGTCTCGTTCAATCTGTACACGCAGCTCCGGCTGGTTAAATTTCAGGTCCACCTCTGCAAAGATAAATGTTTCATCTGCATTCGCCTCCCTCAAAAATTCAGGGATAACCTCTTTCAGTTGATCCAGTGTTTGCGCCTGGAGCACATACTGCACGGGTAGACCGCCCCGCCTGTTTCCGATAGATTGTGGTTGGGATACAAAGGTTTGCGCGCCTGTCAGATTGCTCATTAAGCCCGAAATCTGGTTGGCAATTTCATCCTGGCTTCGCTCACGAGTCTCTGCATCTGTCAATGTGATGAATGCAAAGGCGGAATTAATGGATCCGGAGGCTCCGAATCCGGGAGATGTAACGGTATTCATTGCCACAATCTCAGGGACGTTATCCCGGACGACCTCAATCATTTTATCCACGTAATTGTCCATATACTCAAACGACGCGCCTTCGGGTGCAGTGGCAAACATCCGTATCTGGCCGCGATCTTCGCGCGGGGCAAGCTCCTCGGGAATATTGCTATAGAGAAGCGCTATACATCCGCCGGCAATCCCGATAATGACGAAAGCCAACCATCGCATTTTCATAAAGGATTCAAGAGATGTCTTATAAACTGAATTGAGCCATTCAAAAAAAGGCTCCGTAAACTTGTAGAACCTGTTTTTTTCAGCACCTTTGCTCAGAATTTTTGTCGCAAGCATTGGGGTTAACGTCAATGCAACAAACGAAGAAATAATAACAGCGCCGGCTATAACAACACCAAACTCCCGGAAAAGACGGCCGGTTTGCCCTCCCAGGAACATGATCGGCAGAAACACAGATACCAAAGCAAGTGAGGTAGCAACGACGGCAAAGAAGATCTCTTTTGACCCCAGGATTCCGGCCTCAATTGTGGGGAGCCCCTTCTCCATTTTGGCGTAAATATTCTCCAATACCACAATCGCATCATCCACTACAAGGCCGATGGCCAGTACGATAGCCAGCATTGTCAATACATTGATTGAAAAGCCGGCAACATACATCACAAAAAATGTCCCAATCAGTGCAATTGGAATTACAATTACCGGAATCAATGTGGAGCGGGCATCCCGCAAGAAAAGGAATATAACGAGCACAACAAGAGCCAGCGCAACGAATACGGTCTGCTGTACTTCATTGATCGACTGATTTATATATTCTGTTGTATCAAATCCCGTGGCAATGCTCACATCTTCCGGCAAATCGGCTTTAATTCGCTCAACCCGGTTAAAAAACTCTTCAGCAATATTAAGCTGGTTCGACCCGGGCTGCGGAATGGCTACTATCCCTACCATGGGGACCCCATTCCGTTTGAGAACCGTGCGCTCATTTTGGGCTCCCATTTCAGCATATCCAATCTCCCGAAATCTTATTTTTTGCCCGCTTTCCTCTTTTATGATCAGGTTGTTAAACTCCTCTGCAGTCGTGAGCCGTCCCATGGTTCGAACACTCAGCTCGGTCGACATCCCTTCAATTCGTCCGGACGGCAGTTCCACATTTTCCCGTTCGAGCGCATTCCGAACATCAAGCGGTGTTAAATTATAGGCTGCCAGCCGAATGGGATCCATCCACATTCGCATGGCATATGTTTTCGATCCCCAAATTTGTATCTGGCTTACACCCGGGATCGTTTGAAGCTGCTCTTTAAAGGTATTTTCGGCAATAGCGGTGAGATCCAGCAGGTTCCGCCTGTCGCTTCGTATATTCAGGAAGACGATGGGTGATGAGTCCGCGTCGGCTTTTGTCACAGACGGCGGTTCAGCATCAACCGGCAAATTTCGCTGGGCATTTGATACTTTATCCCGCACATCATTTGCCGCCGCCTCCAGGTCAATTTCAAGCTCAAACTCAACAGTAATTGTGCTCTGTCCTTCGCGGCTGACGGAGGTTAATGTTCGTATTCCGGCCACACCATTTACAGACTCTTCAATGGGCTCTGTAATTTGTGATTCTATTACCTCAGCATTTGCCCCCACATAGCTGGTGGAAACCGTCACAATTGGTGGATCAACCGACGGATACTCGCGCACACCGAGGTAAAAGAACGAGATAATGCCGAACAGGACAATCACGATTGACATGACCGACGCAAGGACCGGGCGGCGTATACTTAAAGATGAAAGTCTACTCATAATCTGATACCGATCCCATATTTGTGATATTTACCTTCATCCCGGGATTAACCTGCAGCAATCCAGTTGTGAGAACTGTATCTCCCACGGCTACACCCTCCGTAATCTGCACCTTTTCACTGGTTCGAATCCCTGTTTGAACCCGGACTTCTGAAACTTCATCGTTTCGTACCACATAAAGTTTCTGGCTGTTCAGTTCGGGAATAAGCGATATCGTCGGGACCATCAGGGCATCCTCAATAGAATCGAGAATCAGCGTTATGTTTGTAAATGCACCCGGAAACAACATGTGGCCTTCATTTTCGCTGCGGGCACGAAGCTGTATCGTCCGCGTTTCGCGGTTGATGCGCGGTTCAATGGCATATACTTCGCCGGTAAACGTACTATCGATTCCCTGAACCGTAAACGTTATTTTGTCACCCTCTGAAACTCTCGCCATGTAGCGTTCCGGTACTGAAAAATCAATTTTAACCCGGTCCAGCGCCTGGAGCGTTGCGATTCGTGAA
Organism: Bacteroidota bacterium; assembly: GCA_009909035.1. GTDB lineage: Bacteria > Bacteroidota > Rhodothermia > Balneolales > Balneolaceae > SW132. Next base: position 49,020 of record JAAAOB010000172.1, on the reverse strand, counting down.
TTTGGACTGATATAACTGCCCTCGCTAACATATTTGAGCCCGATTCGTCCGGAGAATGGCGCCCGTATTTCCGTTTGATTGATCCTTGCGTTTATTAAATCCAGTTCAGAGCGGATCACATTTACCTCGTTTAGGGTAGCGTCGTAGTCATCCTGGCTGATTCCTCCCCGCTCCAGCAGGCGTCTTTGTCGCTCTTCCCGCTGTTCGGCCAGGGCTAACCGGAACGCTGCTCTCTGCTTCTCTGCCTGGAGTTCACTGTCATTAATTTTCAGTAGAAGCTCGCCCTCATCCACATACGATCCCTCATCAATAAAAATTCCTGTGACAATTCCGGATGCCTCTGCGCTCAGTTCCACCTCTTCGTCGGCAAGAATGGACCCGCTGGTGAAAATTTGATCATCGATGGTTTCGTACTCCAATTGAACAGCCTCCACGTTCAGCCGGTCATTCGCAGCCTGACCACTTTCGGTACGGCTACTATCTGGCGACGAACTAAAAAGAGGTTTAACTTTGGGATACGCAAGTAGCGCAAAAACGATTAGTACAACGGTAAGTATGGATACTTTTTTCAAAAAAAGAAATATTAGGTAGTTGGTAAAATTGGTGATATTTCACAACGAATAAGGTAGGAATAAAGTTCTGCCGGGTGTTCCAAGAAGATGTAAAACTATGTAGTTTAACTTTTTAGAAATGTACGGTCCGGAGATACATTAATTTAGACACTGTGTGCGGAGATTGTAAATTGGTTTGGCAAAACCTGACTGCAGCGCAATAATCAGCTACTTTCAGAAATACATAATCGTTCGTGAGATTTCACTGCCTTAACGCTCCAAGTTCAACGATTGAGCTCGTGTTGGCTGTTCCGTACGGTTTCAAACCTCTTCAACGCTATAGAATAGAAAAAGGCCGCGTATTGCGGCCTTTTTGTAAATTACAACTGCTGACAATCATCCGGATTTATGCAAGCTGTGCATCAAGCTGCTTCTTGATTTGAGCTTTTGGAACAGCTCCAACAATCTGATCCACAACCTCTCCATCCTTAAAAATCAGCAGCGCAGGAATACTGCGAATACCGTATTTAACGGAGATATTAGGGTTATTATCTACATTTACTTTTCCGACTTTTGCTTTGCCGTCATATTCGCCGGCAATTTCGTCCACAACAGGACCCACCATTCGGCAGGGACCGCACCATTCGGCCCAAAAATCTACCAGGACAGGTTTACTGCTGCTTTCTACTTCATCAGAAAAATTATTATCCGTGAATTCTACTGTGTTGCTCATATTGTATTTGTTTTTTTAATGTTTGGATAAATATCGCAAATTCCCAGGCCATTTACATATAATGATATCCTATCAAATTTATCACAATTCGCTATGAAAGAACTCATGCCGGCTCATCAAGCCGTGACATGCCTACAGCAATCCTCTTGCTTTTAGCTCAAGATATTTATTAATCGAATGCACTGACAATTCATTTGGAGGCGTTAAAACTGTTTGAATGCCATAGTGATTGAGAATTCTCACCATTTGTCGTTTTTCAAAATTAAACTGTTCAGCCACCGTTTTGGTGTATATCTCTTCAATCGTGTCCGGTGACTGATCCAGGACCGATTGCAGCTCTACGTTTTCAAAAAACAGCACCACCAAAAGGTGCTTTTTTGCTATTTTGCGGAGCCAGGGCAGCCGGCGCTTCATGGACGCGAGGGTTTCGAAGTTTGTGTAGAAGAGCAGAAGGCTGCGTTTTTGCACATTTCTTCCCAGCGACAGAAGTAGCTGCCGGTAATCAGACTCCAAAAAGTTTGTCTCCAGATTGTAGAGCCGCTCCTGCAGTTTACGAATATGTTCACGCTTTTTCTGCGGCTTCAAAAATGTGGTTCCGTTAGCTGAGAGGGTAATTAGTCCGGCACGATCCTCTTTAAGCAGCACGATATTAGAAATTACAAGGCTCGTATTGATCGCATAGTCCATCAAGTGCATACCGCCAAACGATGGTTTCATTGCCCGCCCGGTATCAATAATACTGATCACCTGCTGCGATCGCTCTTCCTGGTAGGTATTTACCATCAGGGTATTGGCTCGTGCTGTTGCCTTCCAGTTGATGGCCCGCACATCATCACCGCGCACGTACTCTTTGATGCGATCAAACTCCATGGTATGTCCTACCCGCGGAATCCGTTTGAGACCGGTATCGGCTGGGCAATTCGAAAAGGCCATCAGCTCGAATTTACGCATCTGAATAAATGACGGGTAGACGGGAACGGCGTGTCCTTCATCGAACGCGTACCGTCGTTTTACAAGGCCCAGCTGCGAACGTACATACACAAGAAGTCTTCCAAAGTGATACTCTCCCCTTTCCGTGGGTCTGACGGTATAGCCCCGCTCAACCTCAGCACCCGGTTGCAGATTAATGCTGAGTGAAAAGTCGCGGACCTGCAGCTGCCCGGGCAGCTCATCAATCACCTCGCCAGAAATATTAAATATATACCTGCTGACCACCCTGATTCTGACCTCGTTTTCATCTCCGTTGGAGAGGCGCCCCGCCAGGTGTCTTTCAGCATACAACCCGTTGCGATTCCGAAAGAGAATCCCCATATCGGCCACAGACAGGATTGCAAAAACGGCAAGGCAGACGCCCGCACTGCCGGCCGGAATAAGCATCAAATACTCCGATATATAGAGCAATACGATACACGATAGCGACAAGAAAAAACGGTTTGAAAGGAAAAGATCTTTAATCCACATGGTAGTCGTATCAACCAGTATCCTATTTAAATATATAGCAAAAGAAGTTCAAAAAATCGCAGCCGTAGCAAGCCTAAGAGCGGGGCACCTCCACTTTTGCCACAATCGAACGAATTGCATCATCCATGTTTGCTCCTTCCATCTCTTTTTCCGGCGTTAGCGTCATGCGGTGCCGCAGTACCGGTTTCACAACCGCTTTAACATCTTCCGGTGTTACAAAATCACGCCCGTTCATGGCCGCCCATGCCTGCGAAGCCTGCATGAGAAAGACGGCCGCCCGGGGTGAAGCCCCAATGGACAGATAGCTGCTGTTACGTGTATGCTGGATTATCCCGGCGATGTAACGCATAATGCTTTTTTCTACGTGTAGGCTGCGGACAACCGTTTTCTGACGATTGATTTCATCAGCCGAAATTACTGTTTTCAATTTCGAAAAGTCGACCCGGCTGCGGCGCTCATAGCTGCCCTCGAGTATTTTTATTTCATCAGATAGATCGGGATAAGGGACATCAATTTTAAATAAAAACCGGTCGAGCTGTGCTTCCGGCAGCCGGTAGGTCCCCTCATGTTCAATCGGATTTTGTGTTGCCAGCACCATAAATGGTGAATCGAACCGATAGGTATTACCGTCTACCGTTATTTGGCGCTCCTCCATCACCTCGAACAGCGCGGCCTGTGTTTTGGCCGGTGAGCGATTGATTTCATCGATCAACACGATATTTGAAAATACCGGGCCGGGCCTGAACTCAAATCCTGTGCTTTCGGGATTGAATACACTCGTACCGATGACGTCAGCCGGCATGAGATCAGGCGTGAACTGGATCCGGGAAAACCGGGAATCAATCAGCTGGGCAAGCACTCTTGCCGTTAATGTCTTCGCAACGCCTGGAACACCTTCAATCAATACGTGTCCATCTGCCAAAAGAGCGGCAATCAGCAGATCCACCATTTGTTTCTGCCCTACAATAACGCGGCCTATCCCATCCCGCAACTTTTCAACAAGGGTTTTCAGCCCTGACAAGTCCATGCGCTCTTCAAACGGCCGGGTGAAGCTCTCATCTGCTGAGGGCTTTCCTGCCGATTGATTCTTATCACTATCCGGCTCTGAAATATGGTTACTCATCGTATGCTATCCTTATAAAATTTATCGATCTGTGAAGCTGCCTCTTCCAGTTCTTCATTGGTGATCTGAGATTGTTTGCGTGCATGTCTGATTGATTCCAACAGGTTGGCGACCTGTTGTTTCGGTACTCCCGACCGGTCAGAAAGAATCTGAGCAGAGGGCAGTTTTTCACCGGTTACAACAATACCGAGACTCTGCCTGCAGTAGTCCCTGAAAAACCGAATTTTCTTGTTCATAATCTCTTTATGAGTACCTTTTTCGAGATAAAGCTTGCTGATCGTCCGTGCAAATTCAAGTGAACTGTTTACCGGTTTTTGCTGTACGGGAATGGGCCGCTGTTCCCTTCTTCCCCTAAAAATCATAAATAAAACTATTCCGCTGAGTGCAAGAAACCAGGCGTTGCGTAAAGGCTCGATATCGAGAATATACCCCATTGGAGTACTATACCGCGGGCGGCCCGCTTTGTAATATTCATCCCAAACGGTATTCCGTACGGGCAGGTAGGATAGTGATTTAAAAGCGTAATCAGCATATTTTTTTTCTCTGACATAGTAGTTGGTCAACGCCACGGGAAACAGGTGAACAAAAATTGCCCCATCTCCATACTCAACCTTAACAAAATTGGCCTCCCCATCTGACAACCGTCCAAGAATCACGGTGTTGGTTGTGTCTACGCGGGAAAAATAGCCATGCCGTCTCGACTCATACGCCCAGCCATCATCAGCGCGGAGTGATGCATTCACCAGGTTCATATTCAGGCTATCCGCACGATTTTGATCCTCCTCACCATCCCGAAGCGTGCGCTGAAGAGCCGTGCTGTACTTTATCGATAGCTGGAGAGAGTCTGTAAGATTATCCCCCAGAGCCGATGCAGAGACGAATAACTCATCGCCCGACGCCACCCGTTCCAGGAGCATTTCAAGCTCATTCGGCTCAAAATCAACCTGGTTATTTAAAAAGATCCAGTTCACCATTTCGGACGAAATGTTACGGCTCCTCAGGTAGCGGAACGGAGGGATGGTCAGCCGATGGATTTGATGTCCCGGAAAGAGCGTGCTCAATTCGTTTTCAAGAATGTAGGCTCCATAGGGAGTTTTATCGGAGCCGCTGTATGATGGACTCCAGTCAGTTGGCTGCGGCCCAAATGCCTGATAGCCGATAAACATTACCACCAACAGTGCGACAAACCCAAGGTAGATTTTATCTTTTTTGCTCATCACCACCTCCGCTTATCAAACCGTCGTGCAGACCACCATTCTGGTCAACCAGCTTACGTAATCGTTTAACCATCTTTTGGGCATCAGCAAACCCTTCCCTGCCGATACTAAAATCACCATACTCACTGTAATCGAAGATACGCGTCAAATCTCTGAGTGGACCCGCTGCCGGATGAGGCTCAGTTTCATAAATGTACTCTTGATTTGTCTTACTGTAGCTCCACTCAATCAACCCGGCCCTGCTCAAGTCTCCAAGAGCTTTCCGGTAGGTTAACCGCAGCGCTTCGCGGTAATTTCCCTCAGAAACAGCCGCATGGATGAGTTGATCCAAATCGGGTTCTTCAACGTTGGTAGGATCCCCCTGGAAACGGACCACGTCCGATGCACGATTCCCCGTAATTGCAGCGCGTATATTTCCCTTCAGCAGTTGGTTTAGCAACAGCACAACAGCACCCAGGATCAATATCACAAACACTGCCCGGATGACTGGGCCGCCGATTGCATTGCCTGTTATGCGCCGGAGTAAACTGAAGATCTCCTGACCTATCATTTCAAGAATCGAAACGGACTTTTCAGGAGTTTCATCATATACAAACTCCGGGTCAGCCCGATACTGCTCTAGGCGATCCGGCTCAAGAAGACGCTGTTCCACGGCGGTGCTGTCGTAGCGAAGCTGAGGAGAGCCGGTATCTGCCGGATGCTGGCTGAACGCTACAGCCGTGCAGCAAAGCAGGATAAAGAGTGAGATGGCTGATATGCTTGTTTGGTACAGAGTCAAATCAATTATTCAGGATTCGTGTGCAAGACGATCAACCTGATCTCCAAGCGTATGCGCCTCTTTACGTTCTTCAAGATTAAAGTAATGCAGACCGATTGCTATAGACTGAGCACCAAAAAACAGGACTTGGAATACGAACGATACCGTTGTAAATGCAGTCCGAACAAACTCCATAATTGCACCGCCCGCATCGCCCACACCTTCGCCCAGGATAACATTAATCAATAGAAGCGGCGTACTAATAAGCTGTGAAAGTATTCCAAATATGATCGTAATCAGAATGTAGACTCCAAATGACTGCCAAAAATACCCGCGGGTCAGCCTCCATGATATGCCAAGGGATTCGAATCCAGCCGATTCCTTCACAAACAACGCAACCGGGAAAACCATCAGCCTGATCGTGACAAATACTATAGCTGCAAAAAGAAGAAGCATAGCTACAAAAATGGTCATAACTCCCGTCTGAAGTGAAAGAGTTGAAAAGAGAACGGCGGGGATGAACGTAAAGAAGGCAATCAGACCCATGAAAATGAGTGCAAAAAGAAAAATCAGCATCAATAGATTTGAAAACATTCCGCTGCTGAAGGCAGAAATATCCAGCGGTACATCTCCTTTACCGGCGAATTTCAGGTGCTGGCAAACAACTCCATACAGCAAAATGTAGGAGAGAATCATAAAAAAGAATGCGCCGAATACGATCGACCATGACTGAAATGCAAATGATTGTTCAATATCTTCCGGGCTTGCGAAGCCTGTGCTAAAGATATCGCCAAAACCAATTGCAAATAGAAGAGATCCCGCTACTAACGGACCAAGGACGTAGAACGCCGTCATTTTTAACAGCGACTTCCAGTAGATCCGGATATAAATAAACGTGTCTCCAAGCACATCAAATACACCGCGTGTTTTTCGAATTATAAAGCGGTCTGACTGCATAAAATCAGGATTTAGTTGATAATTTTTTAATCTGCTGTCGGGGGTAGACGATATAGTACCAGACAACGAATAGCAGTGAACTGCCAATAATGGCCAGGCTGAGCAGTATGGGCATACCCGTATACCGTGTGACGAACGATTCCAGGAACCCGGCCGCAATAAACACCGGGATCAGTCCCACAATCATTTTCACTCCCTCCCGGGAACCCGAAATAAAAGAATCCAGGCGTGTGTATGTGCCGGGAAACAGAAAACTATTGCCCAGAACAAATCCTGCTGCTCCTGCAATAATGATGGCCGACAACTCCAGCGTGCCGTGTATAAACACCACCCGAAGAGATTCTCCAAGCAGGTTGTACTGGTTAAAGAACTCGAGGAAAGATCCAATCATAATTCCGTTTTTAAACAGGATAAACCCCGTTCCAACTGCAGTCAATATTCCGAACACAAAAGCGATAAATGAAACACGAATATTGTTCAGCGTTATGCCGAGAAACATATCCATCTGCCTATGGCTGCCGTAAACAGCGAGTGGGTCGCCGGTTTCAATATTCGTAATCGTCATATTCACGTAGGAATCCCCAAGGATAGCCCGCGCAAATTCACGGTCCCCACTTTGGCTGACAAAACCAATGCTCATAGCCAGAATAAACACCACCATCGAGTAGAACAGCTCTTTTTGTCTTCGCCCGTAGATTAACGGCAGTTCCCTCAGCCAGAAGGAGACAATCCGCCCGCTCTGCTCTTTCCGGGTTTGATGAATGGTGTCGTGAACCTCCACCGTCAGCCGGTTCAGGTACCGTTCAGTCGATGAACCGGGAAATTGGCTCTGGGCATACGCAAGATCATCCGATAGTTCGGTGTAAAGCTCTGCAAGCCGATCCGGGTTTACCGCTTTACGCTGCTTGAGCACCTGTTCGAACGTCTTCCATCGCTCCTCATTCTGTTTTGCAAATGTTACTTCCCTCACATTCAGCCTGCGTTATTTTTCCTGATTCAAATCTGGTGTCACATGTTGATGAACTGAAATGTACCAAATTGCCGGCTCACCACAGACTGTTTTTTCCATCTGGTTACAGTTGTATATTCATCATTATGTTTGCTTAGATAGTAAATGATTTCTCAGATAAAAGAAAAAATTGTGCAATGGATCGTATTGATGTAGAAACATCAACGCATGTAAACCTGGCGTATCAACCCGCCTCGCTGGTTCACAGGCTACTGGCCTGGGCTGTGGATGCGGCCCTGTACGGTATCTACATTTTTATTTTTCTGTGGGTATGGGGTGGCATCCTGCCAACTCAATTAACAGACAGCCCAAATTTAAGCTGGATTTCTACGCTGATGATCATGCTGCCCTATTTTATCTATTTTCCACTACTGGAAACCGTTTGGAATGGCCGCACAATCGGGAAAAAAATTCTCAGTATTCGGGTCACAAAACCGGATGGCACGCGTGCTGCTCCGGGCGACTATATTATCCGGTGGCTGTTTCGCTTTATCGAAATTTCGGCGACCGGCGGCGTGCTGGCGATACTTACCATCCTCATCAACGGAAAAGGCCAGCGCCTGGGAGACATAGCCGCAAAAACGTGTGTTGTGGGTGAGTTCAGCGCACCCATGTCCTATCAAAATTTATTTAACAATACCGATACGAACAGGCCGGTTGTTTTTGGAACTGCCGGTGAACTCAGCGATGCCGACATCCGCGTGATTCGAACGGTGCTGAACTCGCAGGATGAGTACTCCTCCTCTGCACGTCAACAATTGATGGACCGGTCCAGGAACGTAATCGAACAAAAAATCGGTGCGGAAGACAGCGCCATGTCGTCTGAAAAATATCTCAAAACGGTGGTACGGGATTATTATACCATTTACGGAACGGTTGAGAATGAAGAGTAACACACCCACCGCTTCGCACGCCAAACGAATTTTCAGCAAGCGATGGTTGAAGCTTGCCGTATCAATGAAACACCGTACCCGGGCCGGAATAATCGAAGCAGGAGCTTCGATTTACTTGTCGGTCAAAGACGCTACGCCGGGCAGCTCTTTTCCTTCCAGGTACTCCAGGCTGGCCCCGCCGCCGGTGGATACGTGAGAAACTTTATCCTGCAGGCCTGCTTTTTTGATGGCTGAGGCCGAATCGCCGCCGCCGATAATTGTGATGGCTCCGTTTTGAGCTGTGGCATCCGCCAGGGCTTCTGCCACGGTAAATGTTCCGTCCGCAAAGTTCTCCATTTCGAACACTCCCATAGGCCCGTTCCAGAGCACTGTACGCGCATTTTTGATCCGATTGCTAAACGCTATCGACGATTGCGGGCCGATATCCAGGGCCATCCAGCCGTCCTCAATTCCGTCCTGGTCCACCACTTTGTGTTCGGCGTCATTGTTAAACTCTTTGGCTACAACCGAATCGATCGGGAGCATAAAATCAATTCCCTTCTCCTTGGCTTTCTCCATCAGTTCTTTTGCCAGGTCTACCTTATCATCCTCCACAAGAGAATTGCCGATATTCAGGCCCATCGCTTTGTAAAAAGTATAGGTCATTCCGCCGCCGATGATAATGGTATCGACTTTGGAGATCAGGTTTTCAATCACACCGATTTTGTCGGATACTTTGGCCCCGCCCAGTATGGCTACAAACGGACGGCTCGGGCTGTTCACGCTCTCTTCCAGGTATCGGATCTCTTTTTCCAGCAGGAAACCGGATACCGACGGCTGCAAAAATTCAGTTACGCCTGCCACGGATGCATGGGCGCGGTGGCTGCTTCCAAAAGCATCGTTTACAAACAGATCGGCATGAGTGGCAAGCTTCATCGCGAATTTCGGATCATTCTGTTTCTCTTCGGGGTGGAACCGTACATTTTCCAAAAGGACAATCTCTCCCTCTTGTGCTGCGTTAATCACTTTCTCCGCCGTTTCGCCAATGCAGTCCTCAGAAAAATGAACGGGCACATCCACCAGCGTTGCCAGGTGATCGGCCACCGGTTTCAGGCTAAACTCAGGGGATGGTTCCCCCCCGGGCCGTCCCAAGTGGCTGGTCAGGATGAGTTTTGCTCCCCGTTCCACCACGTAATTGATCGATTCCAGCGCCTGTACAATCCGGTTATCATCTCCAATTTTTCCATCTTTAATCGGAACGTTGAAATCTACTCTCATCAATACGGTTTTACCTTTTAACTCAACGTCCTTTAGTGTTTGTTTGGCCATTTTGTGAATGTTTATTGATTAAGAATTTTCACTTACTCAAAATACAGCAAGTAGTCTTTGATTGGAAATTCTTTCTCGTTTGATTGATTTATAGATTTTTTGCGACAAAGATATCAAATAGACAGTTGTTGGTACCTCAAGTTCCGCAAAATGGCGGTTCTCTGATTTAAAAGCGGTATCAATCAGACGTTAGATTCGTATTTCCAGGCAAACAAACCCGTCCCGTTCAGAGGTGACATCATGGGGAGTCTGAATTCAATCACAGAATCTTACGAAAGAATCTCTCCCATCAAATAAAACGGATTGTAGCTACCAATGAGTTTGTCGCATTGCTGGGTCACGAACATGCCGCACCTACGGTGCTCCATTTTGTGTGCGCATTTGGCAACCCGGGGCCTCCGCTTCCCAGCGGCCCCGGGCTACGGACATGCCGCACCGCTGGTGCTGGGTTTGTTATCCGCGAAACTCAGCGATATCATCCGCGGAACTCTGTGAGAATAATTCAAATGGAAAACCATGGATTTCTCACCATACAAGGGTACCGATATGCCGCACCGCTGGCTCTGGTTTTTGATGCTGACAAAACAAATAGATTCACATACAGAACTACAGATTTGATCATTATGAAAACCTGTTTTTAACTCACATTTTCAATATTTTTCCAAAATGAAAAAAGATACACCCATGGATCCTGTATATTTTGATCATGCAGCCACTACTCCTGTTGATGAGCGAGTACTTGAGAAGATTTTACCCTTCTACAAAAATCAGTTTGGCAATGCCAACTCTGCCCACCAGTATGGCAGGTCTACAAAAGTAGCCATTGAGGATTCACGAGAGCTGATTGCTGAATGCATTGGCGCTGAACCCTCGGAAATTATTTTTACCAGCGGGGGCACAGAAAGTGATAATGCCGCCATAAAAGGGGTCGTCAATGCAACCCGGAAAACGGAGATCATTACGTCACCTATCGAGCACCATGCGGTGATCCATCCGGCCGAGAGCCTGAAAATGAAAGGCTGCAACGTGACCTACCTTCAGCCGGACAGCAACGGAACCATCACTCCCCAACAGGTCAAAGAAGCCATTTCCGAGGATACCGCCGTGGTCAGCCTGATGCACGTGAATAATGAAATCGGCACTATTTTACCCATTCACGACATTGCGAACGTCTGCCGCGAAAAGAAGGTCCCGTTTCACTCCGATACGGTTCAAAGCGTGGGTAAACTTCCCGTGAATGTGAAAACGCTGGGGGTAGATTTACTCAGCATCAGTGGCCACAAAATTTACGGCCCGAAAGGAATCGGTGTATTGTATGTAAAGAGCGGCACCCCGTGGCTGCCCTGGCTGCAGGGAGGCTCGCAAGAGCGCCGGCGGCGCGGCGGCACCTCGAATGTGGCGGGAATTGTTGGACTCGCCCAGGCGCTGAAGCACTGTGTGGACCATCAAAAGGAGCACAACACCCATTTTCAGGATTTAAGAAATGAACTTATCAACGGGTTAAACAGCCGTTTTAGCGGCCGGTATCAAATCAACGGGCCTGTGGATGGCGGCGTGCCACACATCATCAACCTTGCGTTCAAATCTAATGGAGAGCGCGGCCTCGATGGCGAAATGCTTCTGCTAAACCTGGATATTGAGGGCATCTGCGTATCCAACGGATCGGCCTGTACATCCGGGGCGGTAGAGCCGTCTCACGTGCTCAAAGGCATCGGCCTGCCGGATAAACTGGCCAACTCCAGTATTCGCGTCTCCTTTGGTAAAGACAACACGGCGGACCAGGTCCATTTTTTTCTCGATAAACTGGACCACGTTCTGAACCGCATGACCAACGTTACCTCATGAAAATTTGCGTCTATTGTGGCTCCTCCCCGGGTAATAATCCCAAAATACTCTATGCAGCCGAGGAGTTTGGTAAAAAAATTGCTGAGCGCGGTATCGAACTGGTTTACGGGGGATCATCGCTTGGAGTGATGGGGATCCTGGCCAATGCCGTCATGGAAAACGGCGGGCGTGTGACCGGCGTAATTCCCGGCAACCTGTTCAGCAAAGAGGTGGCCCACACCGGCATCACCGAACTGATCACCGTAGAGGATATGCACGAGCGGAAATCTAAAATGGCCGGACTCGCAACGGCATTTGTGGCGATGCCCGGCGGATTTGGAACGATGGAAGAGCTCTTCGAAATCATCACCTGGAACCAGATCGGCATCATTCAAAAACCGGTCACCCTTCTAAATATCGACGGATTTTATGATCCGCTTTTGTCTATGATACACCAGGCTGAACATGCCGGCTTCATAAGGAAAAAGAATACCGATATTCTTCAGGAAGCTACATCCGTAGATATCTGTCTTGACATCTGTTCAAAAGATTTTCGAAATCCCTGAAATTCATTTCTCACCGGTTTTGTTCTCTGAATTCGGACCAGGATTAACTGAACAAAACCTCTATGAAATTTTCCCGGATACTGCTGGGCCTTTTAATTATTGGCACACTTATTTTATTGAATGTAGCAGGCCCTTTGAAAGGATCATCAAATGCTGATTTCAGTGATGAGCTGCAGCCGGCTGCCAATCCGCTGCCCGCCTGTTCCGGTTCGCCCAACTGCGTTCGAATAACCACAGAATTAAACGTAGACTCCCGTACAGTTTACGACAGTTTACCCCGCCTTCTGAAAGAGATGGGCGCTGAAGATCTTGAGCAACATTCACAATCCCTTCAAAGAAATGCCGTATTTCGCATACCGCTGATGGGGTTCCACGATGACTTCAGAATTATTGTAGAACCAAAGCAGAATTCCGGATCCGTTGTGCATATTTCCAGCCGCAGCCGCACCGGTCACAGCGATTTGGGCGTCAACCGGCGGCGGGTGAACTCCTTTTTATCGAACCTTAACAACCACCTTTAATTTATAAACACCGTTTCCGTGTCTAAACTTTCAACATCGATTGGTATTTTAATGATTCTGCTCGGCGTAATCTCCTACGTCGTTACCGGCGCTGCAAGCGTCACCGCACTTATTCCCGCCTTTTTTGGGATTGTCTTTGCAGGCCTTGGCGTGCTGGGAACCAGGAAAGAGTCGATGCGCAAACATGCCATGCATGCCGCGCTTCTCCTTGCCATCCTCGGTCTCGGAGGGTCGTTCGGCGGGCTGATTAGCGTAATCGGTGTGCTGGGTGGCGGCACACTGGAACGGCCTGCGGCAGCGTACGCTCAGGCTGTAATGGCTCTCATTTGCATCTTTTTTATTGTGATGGGGATTCGCTCCTTTATCGAAGCCAGGAAACAGAGGTAGGCGGAGGCGTAACCGATCATCGGGCCTCGTGTCGGAATCAGCCAGCCCTATATCCAGCCTGCAGATTCTGCTAAAAGGAATTGACGCATCAATATTCGAAACAGAGTGCTGGTTAATTGCTCTCAGAAAAGATATCGTCAATCAGATGGTTGTACTTCTCCTCAATGACGCGCCGTTTAACTTTTAATGTTGGGGTGAGTTCACCAGTTTCCACGGAAAATTCTTCAGGCAACAGTCTGAAATCACGAATCTTTTCATGAGAAGCCAGCTCTTTCGAGAATGATCGCACCTCTTTGCTGTATAGGTTGATGATGGATTCATTCTTCAGAAGTCCCTCCATATCATCATACTGAACATCATTTTGATTGGCATGACTTTCCAGTGATTCAAAATTCGGCACAATCAAAGCTGCCATATACGCCTGCTTTTCACCAACCACCACCAGCTGATCAATCCATTTACTAGTTTTAAAAAGATCTTCAATTGGTCCCGGATAGATATTTTTGCCGCCGGCATTGACAATCATATGCTTTATTCGATCGGTGATCTGCAGTCTTCCGTCCACAAATCGTCCAACATCGCCGGTGTGCAGCCATCCATCCTCGTCAATCATCTCTTTCGTGGCTTCTGCATTCTTCCAGTATCCTTTCATGGTATTCGGGCCGCGATTCAGAATCTCGCCGGCTTCTGATGTCAGGTCCGATGGGTAATCTTCTCCGCTGAGCTGCGCTACAATCTTATTATCGTCCAGCCGCTGAATTCCCACTGTAACTCCATTGATGACTTTGCCCACCGTGCCCATCCTCTCATCTCCGTATCGATTGCAGCACATGACGGGCGAGGTTTCCGTGAGTCCGTACCCTTCCAGGATATTTAAACCTGCTGACATGAAAAAGGTCCCGATTTCAGCCGGAAGCGCTGCCCCTCCGGACACAAAAAATCGAATATTGCCACCGGTTCGCTCCCTCAGCTTGCTAAAGACCAGCTTATCGGCAATGGCTTTCTGAATCGAGACAAACCCGCGCTTACCGTGCCAATATTTTTCGCCCACCGCTAAAGACCAGTTGAAAATAGACTGCTGAATAGCGCTTCCTTCCTCCACATTTTTCGTGACGAGATTATAGATTTTTTCAAACAGGCGCGGCACGCTCACCACAATTGTTGGCTTGGCTTCCAGCATATTGCGGGCTACAGTATCTACACTTTCGGAGTAGTAAATCTCGGCACCGCCGGCCATCATAGCGTAGTAGCCACCGGTTCTTTCAAACGAGTGGCAGAGCGGCAGAAACGATAAGCACCGGTCGGTCTCTCCGATTGTAATTGCTTCGTGAGCCGATTTTACATTACTGACAATATTCCGCTGTGTGAGCATTGCCCCCTTCGGTTTGCCCGTTGTTCCGGAGGTGTATATCAGGGTTGCAACATCTTCTGGTTTAATTCCTTTTATGCGCTGTTTAAGCCTGTTTTTTTGCTGCGGCTCTGCCTTGGAACCCGCCGTGCATATGGTGTCGAAAAGTTTTACATACTCATGTTTTATGTAGTCCTGTACTTTTGGTTCATCAAAAGCAATGACCTGCTTCAGCGCATCGCAGTTATCGAAAACTTCAACCGCTTTTTTCAGCTGTATCCCGGTTGATACAAAAAATATCCTTGCTTCGGAATTTTGCAGGATGTATTCGCACTGGGCAGCCGGAAGTGTTGTATATAACGATACATTTATGGCGCCAATCATCTGTATTGCCAGGTCTACTACCGCCCACTCATACCTGTTTTCACTCAGTATTGCTACGCGCTCACCCTTCTCAACATTCTGTTCAAGCATGTAGCTTGCCACGGAAACCACGTCTTCATACGTGTTGCTCCATGTAACCGGCTTGTATCCCTCTTGCGGTGAGGGTTTGTAAGCGAACGCCGTTTTATCAGAATTTTCGTATTTTGTTACGAGATTCAGAAATAATTCCGTGAGCGTTTCGAATGCAACAATGGTAGACATAAAATTTTATTTTTGTATATGTAGAGTAGATAGTGCATAATATAATGTATCTGACCAATTTTAATAGCCTAAAATCGAGATCAAAACATTCTGCACTTTCCCCCGAATAAAAACGTTTATTTTCCGAACGTTCAACAGATTTAACAGTTAACAACTTTTATCATGGCACATCCTGCCCACGAAGATACAATTCAGCTTGTGAAAGAGATTTTCAGCACCTATCTGAAAGAAAGAAACCAGCGCCAGACTCCGGAACGGTTTATGGTTCTTGAAGAGATTTACCGGTCTGAAGGCCACTTTGATGCCGATGACATTTTCTTCAATATGAAAAATACCGGCACAAGAGTTTCGCGGGCAACCGTTTACAACACGCTTGACCTATTGATAGAGTGTGGCCTTGTTCAGCGTCAGCAATTTGGAAAAAATCAATATTACTACGAACGATCTTACGCCTACCAGCAGCACGATCATATGATTTGCAAGAAGTGTGGGGTAGTTATTGAGTTCTGTGACCCACGAATCCTTGAAATCCAGCGATTAATGGAACAGATCTACGATTTCAACATCGAAGGCCATTCTCTGCATCTTTTTGGCACCTGCAATAATGAAAGTGAATGTGAGAGACGGCAAAAAACCGGGGATAAGATCAAAAGCCTCTCATCATCAGAGTAATCGTTGGTACTGCATCCCCGTTTTAGCGTGTCATGCCGGATCAGGAATAGACTGTTGAATCTTTGATAAATTTCCTTGCAGCCAGCCGGCTTCCCCACCAGCCCATAACCATCGCTAAAAGAACGACCCCGCCAATCAAGTAGTACCATTTACCGAATGGCCAGTTTAGCACTCCAAGTTGTGAAAAATAGTAGGGCGCGATCCACTCAAACAGAGCCCAAATAAGTGCAGAAGCCGCTACACCGGCGATTAATCCCTGCAAAATCCCTTCAATTAAAAACGGGGTTCGAATAAAGCGGTTCGTGGCCCCAACCAGCTTCATAGCCCGAATTAGATCACGTTTTGCATAGATGGTCAGCCGTATCGTGTTGAATACCAAAATCATGGCAATGAGCAGTATAAACCCGCCAACGAGGCCGCCGGCCACCGTTATCTGGTCCGTACGGGCTTCCAACATCTCCAGCAATGCAAGGTTAAACTGTACATCACTAACGCCCTCATACCGGTCAATCTCCTGTACCAGCGAGTCGATCTGTGCAATGGTAACCTGGTCAGACATTTTTAACCGGAATGATGCCGGAAGAAAATTGAGGTTTGCTATGGCCCTCCCCCCCATCCCAAACTCTTCCTGGAATATTTTCGATGCACTATCCTGCGAAATGTAGATCAGTTCTTCCACAAACGGCTCGTTATCAATCCGATTCTGTATCCGGGCAGTAGTTTGAGGATCATCCCCTTCCAAAAAAACTTCTACCTCCACCTGTTGACGTAGCAGTTGGGAAATTTCGTAGGCATTGAAACCAATTCTGGTAATCACGCCAATCAGCAAAACCGCAAGAAACAGCGAAAATATAGATGTCAGTGCTGCCAGGCGGGCTCTCGATAAACCGGCAACTCCTTCTTTTAATAGGTATAGTGCACTCATATGATCCTGTTAGTTCGTGAATAAAACCCGTAATCCAAAAATAAATCTCTGCTCCGGCATGGGATAACCGACCGTTTCAAAATATCCCGGCTGGTTTACACGGTCAAATATGTTTTCCCAGCGCAGTAGCACCATCATCCATCGTACCCGGGCTGAAACGTCGATATCCACCCTGCTGTACGGTGGATTTAAAAACTGGCCGGTTCCGTGCTGCCATCGGTTAAGGGGCGCAATGTACTCCGCTGTACGCATAAAATTTGGAGAATATAACCCAATAATTCCCGCTTTTACGAATGTTGCACGGTCAAAAAGATAATTTTTCCAATAAAAGTCTCCCTTTAGCCAGACTCTCTCACCCCCTGTTTGCAGGCCCTGGTTCACCGGGTTTGCTGAAGCAGAGGATTCAAATGTTTTGATCGTAGCAGAGGCTGACCCCTCGAAAATTGAGGAGTTTAGATCGATCCATCCTGACGCTGACAGTGTTGTGTAGGAATCAACATTCTGAAAGTTCCCTTCATTTTCTGAGTTCAGAACGGCAAACACCCCGTTGTCGGTCTCGCGTATATCACCCCGGCCGCCCACTGTAATATATTGACCTAATCCCACCGATGCTTCAACACCGGCGGTTACCGACTGCTCGTTCAGCAACCCCGGGTCCCCGTTAATGGTAGCCGACTGCCAGTAGAGAGCCTGAAGGTCGGCAGAGCGGCTCGCGTATCCACCAAAAACCGCCAGCTTGACATCAGTCTCCCTCTGCCACTGCGCTTTAACCCCTGTGTAGAGATCATTCCCGGAGTCATTCCGCACCATTCCGCCACCCTGGAAGGAGAGTGTCACTCCCCCAAAGAGTGTTGTTTGCGCGTCCAAATCGCCGTTCAGCCCAAGCCAGTTATTCTCTGTAAGCTGCTCCGTGCGGTTTTCAAGAAGAAAGGAACGGGCTGTTGCCGTTACTGCAGACTGGTTATGTTCGAGGCGATAGCGGGCAAACAGCTCTATATTTCTGATATCCGTGGCAACTGTATCGCGGCTGAACTCAAGTGTTCGGTCGTTGGTCTGATAGTGAATCCCTACCTGTGATTTTACGGAGCTGGAAGTATCCGCCCGGAAATGTGCCTGGAGGTATAGATCTTTAGAGCCCTCATCAGATTCTGCAGACGTCTCGATCGGAATTTCCGTAAATGGATTGAATGTAAAGAGCGAGGGGTCCTGCACCTGGTATCCAAACGACTGTTCGATCTGTATAGAGTTGGTAATATAGCCGGACCGTACCATCCACCGGTCGTTTAATTGATGATACGCCTTGAATACCACCTGGCTGCCTTTAATGCCACTCCGTCTATAACGAATACCGTCGCGCCGGTCCCAGTACGAGAGTTCAATATTGGTTTTCTGTGTAATGTTGTGGGTGGCGGTAAATTCCAGGTTCCTGTAATTGCCTTTACTCTCGTCAAAATTTAAATATGTTCTGGGTTTAACCAGATAGTGATCTTTCAATCGAATTTCTGAACGATGGTGCGGTCCGAAATCGGACTCTGTTACTTGCTGGATTTTATGTATGGGAACCCGGTTCCAGTTCACAATGCCCGTCAGTGGGTCTTCCATTCGCAATCCCTCCATTTCAACGGCGAAGTCTCGATTTGTAAAGCTGTGATAGTCCAGTCCATCAGGCCTGCCGATGGTGCCGGTCCGGTAGGTTATAGCGCCCGGCCGGCGGGAGTAGATCTGCGTAAGATTCAGCGCATTGACCCACCGCAGCGTACTGTCGGTCAGCTGTGTGCTGAATCCCGGCCGATGATCGAACTCCCAGACATGCACCCGGCGGAATTCATCCTCATCTTCAGCTTTTTCGCTGTTTTGTTGGCCCCGGCCATCAAGAGTATCTGGCATCGCGATTTCTGATTGTACGGTGTCGGCACGTTCAGGAAATTGTAATGTATCCTCCACAGAAGGTGTCCATGCAATGATATGAAGAAGCAAGTAAATCAAGGATAGACCGGGGTCAGATTATAGGGAAAATGCGTAATGCCCAGAAGCGTACGGCGTACAGTTTCAAGTACAATCATTACCGTTCGCTGTTTATTCACCTCCCGGTCGTCTGTCAGCACCGCTTTAAGGGCAAAGTGATTTCCGTTGATCCAAAATCCCATCCAAACCGTCCCGACAGGCTTATCGGCCGTTCCTCCTCCCGGTCCCGCAATACCGGTGGTTGATACGCCAATACTGGAATCGTGCAGATGTGCGGCCCCCCTGGCCATCTGAAGCGCAACCGGGCAGCTCACTGCTCCATGCTTTTCTAAATCTTTTTTTGAGACCTTCAGCTGCTCCATTTTAACCTCGTTAGAATAAGCGATCACTCCGCCAACCATATACCGGCTGCAGCCCGGCACATTGGTGATGATATCGGATAAGCGGCCCCCGGTGCAGCTCTCGGCAACTGAAATCGTCTTTTTTTGTTTCACCAGGAGATCACCCAAAACGGCTGCCAGCTCACAATCTCTCCCTTCACCGTAAATCACATCGGTGGCCCGTTCCAGCACCAGTTTCCGGAATCTCAGCATCTGGTCTTCAGCAGTGTCGGGATCTTCCCCTACGTAGCCCACACGAATTTTCACGCCCCCTGCATTGGGCAGGTACGCAACTTCCAGCCCGTTGTTCAGAAACTCAGATAAATCCCCAATCACGTTGTCGCTCAGCGTACTCTCCGGGACCCCGGCCGTATGGAAATACTGAAGTGTTTTTGCGGGGCGATCCGGGAATTCACCCTCCAGCCTCGGCCTGATCTCATTCTCAACAAGGTATTTCATTTCATGGGGAACACCCGGCAGAACAGCTATAACATGGCCATTTTCGCTGAACCAGAGCCCGGGTGCCGTTCCCTTTTTATTGAAGAGCACACTGCAGTTGTTGGGAACAAGGGCCTGGTCGGCATTGGACTGGCTGAACTCGAAGTCCCGTCGGCGGAAAATAGATTTTATGTGATCAAGCACATTTGGATCCGTCACAAGCTCTGAGTTGAACATATCGGCTACCACCCTTTTTGTGATGTCATCGTGCGTTGGACCCAGCCCGCCCGTAACAATCGTCAGTTCCGCGGCGGCAAAACTATCTGAAAGCTGATCACGAAGCAGGTCATAGGTATCGGGAAGCGTAAGAACCCGCTCCACACTGAAGCCCTCGGAATTCAAAAAACGGCCGATCCATGTGGCGTTGGTGTTTACTGTGTCTCCAATCAGGAGTTCATTGCCAATTGAAATGATGTGTGCTTTTTTCATGAGGTAGAAAATAGGAGTTTGTCACTCGATGATGAAATTTGTTCTAAAATTCTTCTTAACAACTTTCGCTACACTCCGTTACCTTTGAGTGTGGAAAAATTACCTAACATACTGAGTTCGGTTCGATTGGTGTTGGCACCGATCTTTTTCTTTCTGTTTATTCAGGAAGATCTGCTGTTGCGGGGGATTAGTCTTGCCGTGTTCACAATCGCTGCAATAACCGATTACTTTGATGGATATTATGCGCGCCTTTACGAAGTTGAAAGTGATCTTGGCATTTTCCTGGACCCGCTGGCTGATAAATTTCTTACGTTTGCAGGATTTATTGCCCTGCCATTTTTGGATCCGTCTCAGTTTCCGTGGTGGGCTATTGGGCTGATTATTTTTCGCGATGTAGCTATCACTATTCTTCGCATCTATTCGGACAGAAAGGGCATCACCATGCAGACCCGGCAAACAGCTAAGGCCAAAACTGCCATTCAAATGGTGTTTATCTGTCTCTGCCTCCTTCTCGGATTCCTCCTACTGATACCCGGACCAACTGCAGACATTGTCCAAACTATATTCGCATCTGCCATTCTTTATTGGGGAATGATGATTGTTGTAGCCATCACCCTCTACTCCGGCATTGAGTATCTTTATGTAAACCGAACCCTTTTTTCGCAACACGGATGAAGGTCGACGATCTAAAACAGGCCGTGGCATTATCTGCCGGAACACTGTTCGGCACCGGCTATTTGCCAATTGCACCCGGCACCTGGGGCAGCCTTTTTTGCCTGCCAATGATCTACGCTTCGTGGTATCTGCTTGGGTATACCGGGCTTGTTCTGCTGACGATTGGCACCTGCATCCTCTCCTTACTATCCGCACCCATCGCCATCAGGGTGCTCGGGGATGACCCGGCCGCCTTTGTGATGGACGAGTGTGCAGGTCAGTCTCTTGTATTTGCAACGGCTCTTCCACTATGCCGCCTGTCGCCCGACATCCCTACACTTCTTGTCGGCTTTCTTTTTTTCCGCCTGTTTGATATCGTCAAACCGATGGGCATTAAGCAAGCAGAGAAATTTCGCGGAAAATTTGGTATATTGGCAGATGATTTGCTTGCAGGAATGTATGCATCACTGGGTTTGATCGCCGTTAACTATACAATTGTACTAATATAGAAAGCAATCTCCCCGATAAACACTGAACAAGGCAGCTGCCTGCAGCTGCGAACCGGGTTAAAGAATATTCTACAAGACATTATCGCTAAATGATTGAAACAGTCAATACACCAACTATATTGAATCGTGAATTTTCACGAGAAGTGGCTAAAATGCTGCTCGATATCGACGCCGTTCTTCTGAGGCCAAACGATCCGTTTACATGGTCATCGGGCTGGAACTCCCCCATTTATTGCGACAACAGGCTGACGCTTCGCTATCCTGAGATCAGGAAAAGAATTGCCAGGGAATTTATACAAATTATCGAAGATCACCTGGAGACGCCGGATGTCATTACCGGTACCGCCACCGCCGGAATTCCTCATGCCGCATGGGTTGCCGGAAGCATGGATCTGCCCATGGCCTATGTGCGGGCGAAAGCAAAAGCGTACGGGCTCGGAAATCAGATTGAAGGAGGCGTGGACAAAGGGCAATCCACGATTGTCATCGAAGACCTGATCTCCACCGGTGGATCGGCCATCTCCGTTATTGAGGCTCTCAGGTTTATCAGGGCCAACGTCAAGGCTGTGCTTGCAATATTCTCCTACGGGTTCGACAAAGCAAATGAGCGCTTTACCAAATACGATATTCCGGTGTATACGCTCACCGATTATGTGACGTTAATTGACGTGGCTCTTGAAGAAAAGAAAATTCAGGAACGTGATTTAGATCTTTTGAACCGATGGCGGGCAAACCCCGAAAAATGGCCAAATTAAACAACGACTCCCCCTTACCATTCGCCGCAGCAGTAACAGCCATGAGCATCGGCACAGGTAAACGGCTGATTCGGAATTTTCAGTACTACCGGCAGAAAGAATCACAGTCCGTCTCCCGAACAGATTGCAAGCGGGTTTTTCGGGACATTCGGCTGAATGTTTTCGGATTGCAAAACCTCTATCTTGATCACCATTCGGAATCTGATTGTGGCAGCTCGTCGTTTAAAGTGATGCTGGCAAAACAGATACAGGACGGCTTTGAAGAGTTACACAGGAGCCTTCTCTTTTTTGAAGCCGATCAAATTGCCGGCCTCATTCCCGTGATTGATGAACAGCGTGCGTTCTGGGCCGGCTCGTCTGAACCTGAATTCTACACCGCTGAACTTCCCGCTACGCTTGACAGGCAGCTGACCACCCACTATCCGCAAATAGAAAATGCCCTGAACGCCCTGCCGGCGCATAGCAGCTTATAGCAAAAAACGGCAATCTGCTTCAACTACTACAAGCAGCTGGGCCTTGAAAACCTTCCATGACGAATCACCACCATTTGACCAATGATTAAATCCTCTCCGCTTCTAATTTTCGCCTCTTTTCTTCTCTTTCTTACGGCCTGCCTGGACTCATCAGGCCCCGATTTTGAAGAGTACGACAACACTCCTGACCTTGAATTCCTGGAACAAAATGCCCAGCGTGAGGATGTAACCGTCACGGAGAGTGGCCTCCAGTACCGCGTCATCGAGGAGGCTGAAGGAGTCACCCCATCGGATGAATCAATTGCCATTATGCATGTTCTCAACACGCGGGTTGATGGATCTGTTGTTGCAAACACCTACACCCAAGATTTACCGGCTGCGCTTCCGGTCAACAATTTATTACCGGGACTTCAAGAAGGATTAAAATTGATGAGCCGAGGGTCAACATATGAATTTGTACTCCCCTCTGACCTGACACTCAACAGCTCCGGACAACCACCGCAAGGAGTGCCAATAGGGGCTGCGCTCATTTATGAAATTGAGTTATTAGAAGTTGACCCTGAATTTCTCGAAACAAATGCAGAGCGCCAGGATGTTGAAGTTACGGAGAGCGGTTTACAATACAGGATAATTGAAGAGGGAACCGGCCCTACCCCTGGCCCGGAATCGGTGGTTCAGGTCAATTATACCGGTGCGCTCATATACGGAGCTACTTTCGATCAGTCTGCTGAAAACACGCCAGCTGAATTTCCCATAAATGGGGTTATTGAAGGATTTGGTGAAGGGTTGCAGCTTATGAGTGAAGGAAGTACGTACGAACTGTTTCTTCCTGCCGAGCTGGCCTATGGAGATAATCCGCCGCCACAAAGTATTATCTATCCCGGAGCAACACTAATTTTTGAGTTAGAACTGGTATCCATCAACGATGAATAAAAAAGTTCCCAAAGCATTGTAAATGACTTTCATCCCTTCAGCCAGGATTCTTATCTTTCCTGATTCATTAATCACCACCGGACACCAACAATATGTCTGACAAAACATTTTATATCGAAACCTACGGCTGCCAGATGAATTTTGCCGACACAGAGGTGGTCAACTCCATCCTGATGGAGGAAGGTATGACACCTGTGCACTCGGCAGAAGAAGCAGACATTATTTTTGTAAACACCTGCTCCATTCGCGAAAATGCAGAAACCCGCGTCTGGAATCGCCTCAAGGAGTTTCGGTCGATCAAGAAAGAGAAGCAACACCTTACGGTTGGCGTGATGGGATGTATGGCCGAGCGGGTGAAGGATAAAATTATTGACCAGGAACAGCTTGTTGATATTGTTGTGGGCCCGGATGCCTACCGAGATATTCCCAACCTGCTGGCAGAAGTAAATGATGGCCGTAAAGCCGTCAATGTCCTTCTCTCCCTCGAAGAAACGTATGCGGACATTACCCCTGTCCGTACCAGCGACAACGGCCTCAGCGCCTTTGTGTCGATCATGCGCGGGTGCGACAACATGTGTGCCTTCTGTGTTGTGCCGTTTACACGCGGACGCGAGAGAAGCCGGCCGATGGAGAGCATTTTGCGGGAAATTCAGCAGCTCAGCGACCTGGGATATAAAGAAGTGACGCTTCTTGGCCAGAATGTAAACTCCTACCAATACCAGGAGATCGATTTTACGCGGCTGATGGATGAAGCCAGCCAGGTTGATCCTGAAATGCGATTCCGGTTTTCATCTCCCCACCCCAAAGATTTCCCGGAGCCGCTGCTGCATTTAATTGCCGAACGGCCCAATCTCTGCAATTATATTCATATCCCTGCGCAGGCCGGCAGCGACACCATGCTGGAACGGATGCGCCGGCCCTACACGCGCGAGCAGTACCTGGCACTTACCGAACGTATGCGTGAGATCATTCCCGGCGTGAGCCTGTCCACAGATATTATTGCCGGCTTTTGTGGCGAAACCGAAGAAGAGCATGAAGCTACGATGACCCTCATGGCAGAGGTTGAATATGATTTAGCCTACATGTTTGCGTATTCGGAACGCGAACGGACACTGGCCCATCGAAAGTATGAAGATGACGTGCCGGAAAATGTGAAAAAACGGCGCCTTTCAGAAATTATCTCCCAGCAGATGAATATCCAGGAGAAGAGAAACAAAAATGAGATTGGCAATGTCCATCTCGTGCTGGCGGAAGGAACCAGTAAAAAATCGGATGAGCAGCTCAGCGGACGGTCTGATACCAACAAAATGGTTGTCTTTGACCGTGAACACTACCAGAAGGGTGATTATGTAGCCGTGGAAATTACCAGCTGCACCTCGGCCACACTGATTGGCAAGCCGCTGTATAAAACAACGCTGCAGGAGTTTACGGCAGAAGAGGCGAACGTGGCGGTGTAGTGACGTACGCTTTGGGATGGCATTTGTACTTCAACGATTGATCCAAACCCAAACCTTTTTTTGATATGTCCACCTCATACTCATGTCTCTCAGGATATCACCTGGTACGATTAATGGCAAACAACCGTATCGAGTAACGCTCGGCATTCGCTTTCGTTCTCGGGAGCATCCATAGCTGGGAAATAAAAAACCCGGCTCCATTTCTGAATCCGGGTCTTTCGTTATTCGAACCTCCTGCTCTGAAATCTAAGCTACTCGTTTACTCAGTTCCAGAGGCACTCAGTTCTATCTCACCGATATTATTAACTTCACCAACCGTCACACTAACATCTTCCACAGAGTTCGACTCAAATCCACCTTCCCGGGGATCAACGGAAACCGTGTATGGCCCTTCTTCGAGTCCAACCAGCGTAAATTCACCGGATGTGGTATCGGCAAATGTGGTTGACAGTGTATCTGTACCGCTGATAGCGAATACGGCCGCACGGGCTTCAGCCTGCAGCACCGTCCCGGAAATATTTCCTGTAACGGCCTCATTGGTAGCGCGAACCACCGGCTTCAAGTTGAAAAGCCCTGTGGAGCCTCGAGGCACAACGGAACGATTGGCATCAAAATCGAGAAGTAACGTATACACGATTCCTTCACGTATTTCAGCATCAATGTTCAGTTTCAACCCGGTTTGTGCGCCGCTTGGCACAAACAGATCGAACGTTTCACCATTTATAACGACGGTGTTCTCATCATTCAGTATAAGCCGAATCTGTTCGTAGGTTCCTGCTTCCAGCTCTACATCGGCCAGAACGGCAAAGTCGCCATTCACAAGTTCCAGGATATCGTACGTTTGATTCGGTTCGCTGATCACGGTCCAGCCTTCATCTTCGTTTGCGGTGTTATTGACCTCCACTCTCGCCACAGAAATATTTACCTCGTCATAGATGGCCGGTGCGTCATGAAGCTTCACAACCATCCCCCCCGTTCCGGTATCCGACGTGGAGTCTAACGATGATTCACATCCCCAAATCAGCAGGGAGGCGGTTATAATGGTTAATAAAAGTGTCTTGAATTAAATTGAATGCTCATAATAAACCTCGTTTGTACATGATATGTTTACGTGTTGTGCGGTGATATGACGACTGAAACAGGGTGAGGTTACAAGAAATATTAATTTTTTTTAATGTTTTTTTTTGTCCTATCACTGGTTCTCACAGCGGTTTTGGAGGGCCGCCGTTACCCTGGCCCTGGCCTTTATCCGGCCTTCCGCCGGGACGATTATTGGGGCGACCCGGTATATCAGCCGGCGGACCGCCGGTGATATTTCCATTAAATAAATTTTGAAGTACCTGGTTCGCCGGTGTGCCGCTGCCAAGCTGATTTGATACGCCGTCCAGGATGGATGCAGCCCCCAGCTGACTTCTCCGTTCAGCTGCATTCATTGCACCCGGCAACTTTTGAATATCCGCGGGAGAGAATCCGCCCCGGACCGCTTTTGAAATCACGGTTTGAATTCCGGCTTCATTTTGCATTGAGGCCGGCATATCCGGAAGTATTCCAACGGCAGCCGGAACTACCTGCAAGGATGTATTCTCCAAAAGAGCCGGATCTCCGAGCTCATCCAGCAGAGATTCTATTGTATGTTGAGGCACCTGCTGAGTTAACGATTTTAGGCTCGCACGCACCAGATCTTCTCTAAACCGGGATTCTCAGAAAATAGAGCCCCCACGGGCTTAAATACATGCAAACATCGAAGGCAACCACCGAAACTCATGCAGAACCAAAACCGACTGTTTACGAAATTCAGACGTCATACGGCTTCCCCTGGCTTCCACCCCGGCAGAGACTGACCCGGTCAATTTAAACTGAAGACGGGCTGTGCCGAACGATCCTCCCCAGCTGTTTCTGTCATCAGAAATTGAATCTGCAGATAGCCAACACTGCCTTCAGCGGCATACCCTGGCCAGTTCCAAAACGGCTCAGCAGATCAAATCAGCTGTTTTTCTGCACCGAACGATCCCCGAGCCGGTCAAGACAGGCCATGACCTCATCGGTAAAACCTCCCGGTACGGAAAAAGAGTTCGAATCCGCAGTATTACGAAAGCCATGCCGCAGCCTGTATTCGAGCCGCAGCAGATCTCTCATTTCGCCATTATCCGCGATCATATGCAGCATCTGCTGCTCCTCATCAGGTGTGAGATTGCCTTCCAGAAACTGTTCTAAACGTTCCAGTGGATCATCGGTATTCAGGTAGCTCATTTCAAAACCTCTTTTTTAAGATCTCGCTGAAGCTCCAGCCGGGCGCGGTACAATCGTACTTTTAGTGCCGATTCCGATACGCCGGTCTGCTCCGAAATCGCCTTGTAGCTCATACCATCTCTATACTTCATCAGAAGTGGTGCTGACTGTTCCGGCGGCAGTTTGTTGATTACCCTGAGCAGTTCTCCCTCCGTTTCCCTCTGCTCTAAGAATTCATCCGGCTGCGGGGCATCGCTCATTATGTCGTCGATAAATGATTCCTCCAGCTCACCAAAGCGATAGGTTTTCCTCCGGATATTTTTTGCATAATCCCGGCAGTAATTTAATGCAAGAGAGTAGATCCAGGTAGAAAATTTTGAGCGGTCCTCAAAAGACCCAAGCTTTGTATATGTTTTTACGAAAATGTCCTGTGCCATTCCCTTAACCTCCTCCTCATTTTGTTCAAACGATCGTATAAGGTGAAAAACCATCGGCGAATACTTCTTTACCAGAACCCGGTACATCTCCGGTTTCCCATCCAGTATTGATGCAATAATCTCGGAATCGCTTTGGGATTTTTTCATACTGCTACACAATACATTGCACGCAGTAACTTCTCGTCCCGTACGTATTTCCCGGGGATATGACGATTAACTTGAGCCACGGTTACATTTTAATTAGATAAGAATAGTGACGTGAGCTGATCTTTCTTTAGGGTGATCTTCATACTACTTATCGGCTTCTAAGGAAAATTCTTCAGAGCGTCCGGTATTTCTCTCTTGCCGGCGGGAGTTCACAGAATCTTAACAGGAATAAACGATTTACGTTAATAGTTTTCATTATATTAAAGATTGATTACATTTTTCTTTCCCAATCCAGCCGCTGGAACTTAATGATCATCAATTCTCTGATTTTATGAGCTTACAAACCGTCATCGGTTCACTCCACGAACTACAGGATCAACTAAAACCGTTCAGGGAAATCCTGCTTGCCAATCTTGTAATGGCCGGGGAAATTCCCGCCCCCACATCGGGAGAAAATGAACGAATTGAATTTTTGCTTAACAGGTTTAATGAGGCCGGTCTTTCGGAAAGTTCGATTGATGACTGCGGGAACGGGATCGGCGTTCTGGAGGGTGAGGAGGGCGAACACTCGATATTACTGAACGCTCATGCAGATACGGTGTTTTCATCAAAAGTAGATCACACCATGCAAGTGACATCAGACAAAATTACCGGACCGGGAGTGGCCGATAACAGCCTTGGCCTGGGGGTACTTGCAACCATCCCCTATATTCTGCAACAGCTCGATATTACCTTACGAAACAATCTTGTTCTGTTTGGCGGGGTAAAAAGTCTTGGCCGCGGAGATCTTGAAGGGATTCGGTTTTTCCTGGATAACCATAATTTCGATATATCGCACGCGCTCTGCATTGAGGGGGTGGAACTCGGACGCCTCAGCTATACATCCATTGGAATGATCCGTGGAGAGATCACATGTAAAGTTCCGGAGTCTTACGACTGGTCGCGCTTTGGTGATGCCAGTGCCATCCTCACGCTCAATGAGGTCATCAACAAGATTAACGACATCCGGCTGCCCAAACGCCCCCGCACAAGTGTGGTGATGGGGTCGATATCCGGCGGGTCATCGTTCAATACCATTGCCAAAGAGGCCACACTCGGTTTCGAAGTACGCTCCGAATCGGAGGAAGTAGTGGACGATGTAGGACGAACCATCAAGGATATCGCAAAAGAGGTGGCGTCTAAAACCGGGGATGAAGTGGAACTCGATATTTTTGCCCGCCGGCGTCCGGGCGGTATACCTTATGCCCACCCCATGAACAAGTGCGCGCGGCAGGTGATGAATACGCTCAACATTGAGCCGCGTCTGGCTCCCAGCACATCCGAGCTGGCCGCCCTGATTGATAAAGATATTCCCGCACTTACCCTCGGCATCACCTCCGGTGACCGCATCCATAAGATGGACGAATCTGTACAGATCGAACCGATCTATAAAGGCCTTGCACAAATCATTGGAATACTAATTGCTACTGACGGAGGATTCTGTGAATAATCTTCAACAATGGATCGATAAAAATACCTATCACCACTCCCAATTCTGGGATCTCAAAAAACTGGTGGAAACCAAAGAGAAAAATAACCTAACGATATCCCTCTGCCTGCCAACACTGAACGAAGAGAAAACCATCGGGAAGGAGGTTATTCTTTTCAAGTCGGAGCTCGTAAATCGGTACCCCCTGCTGGACGAGATTGCCGTTATAGACTCCGGATCGGAAGATGATACGCTGAAAGTAGCTGAAACCTACGGCGCAGATACATACCTCTCGGCCGATATTCTTCCAAGGCTGGAACCAAAAATGGGAAAGGGAGAGAATTTGTGGAAAGCGATCCACCAGCTGAAAGGCGATATCATTGTCTATGTTGATGCCGACATCAGCAACATCCATCCGCGGTTTGTTTACGGGCTCGTGGCACCGCTGATCTACCGTGAAGAGGTCAAATATGTGAAGGCGTTCTACGACCGGCCGCTGGCTGTTTCCGGCGGTGTGCGCAACTCCGGCGGGGGCCGTGTAACGGAGATCCTGGTCCGCCCCCTCTTCTCCCTCTTTTTTCCGGAATTAACAACCATTATTCAGCCCCTTTCCGGTGAGTATGCCGTGCGACGTGAGGTCCTTGAACAGATCGCCTTTCCGATCGGATACGGGGTTGAAACATCCCACCTGATTGATGTGCATCACAAATTTGGCCTGGAGGCGTTTGCCCAAACCGATCTCGATAAACGCGTTCACGAAAATAAACCAACCATCTCGCTGGGCAAGATGTCGTTCGGAATACTCCAGACGTTTTTAAAACGGGCACAGGCACTTGGAAAGTTTGAAAATGTGGATCACGAAACAATTCTACGACAGTTCCAGGTTACCAAAAGCCAGTATCAGCAAAATGAAATATCCATTGTTGAAGAGGAGCGGCCGCCAATGATCGAAATTGAAGAGTATCGCAAAAAATTTGGCAGAAAGAAACCATGACCGACACAGCCACCCTGAAAGAGCGTTTCAAAACCCTGTCATCTCAGCTTGAGCCGGAAGAAACCGGGGTAGACCCCGTTCTGAAGCCACTGGATGGAATTAAAGCCGTCATCTTCGACTTTTACGGCACCCTGTTCATCTCCGGGGTTGGCGATATTGGCATTGATGACGGGAAATCGGACGCATCTCTTCTCCTGAGCGCGCTTAAAGGGTCGAATATTCACGTCAGCGATTCTACCGCAGGTGAACGCGGATACGATATCTACAGCAAGGTTGTGACAGATCAAATCCAGGAAATAAAAGCAAGCGGCATTCCCTACCCCGAGCCCGATATTCGAACGGTGTGGCGAAATGTCCTGAACCAGATGTATGCTGAGGATTTAATTGAAACCGCAACAACAGCTGATCACCACGACCGCATGGCTGTGGAATTTGAGGCCCGCATGAATCCCGTGTGGCCCATGCCTGATATGAAGGATACGCTCCACGCCCTGAAACAGAGAAAGTTGGATTTAGGCATCATTTCAAACTCGCAGTTTTACACGCCGATAGCTTTTGAAGCCCTTGCGGATTCCCCGCTCCGTGCACTTGGATTCGATACGAGGCTGCTCCATTGGTCTTTTGAAGAAAACATGAAGAAACCCGGCCTGCTTTTTTACGAACGTTTCCTTGATAAAGCCAAAAAAAGCCATCCCTCCATTCAACCTGGCGAGTACCTATACGTGGGCAATGACATGCTGAAAGATGTCTATCCCGCAAACCACGTTGGAATGAAAACCGCGCTGTTTGCGGGTGATTTACGTTCACTGAAATGGCGAAAAGAAGACGCAAGGACAAAAAATCTCAAACCGGACCTTGTTATTACAGAGTTGTACCAGCTGGTCGACTGCTTGTAGAATCGAGTAGCAGCCCGCAGGCGGGATCTCAAAGCATAATCCAGGCCACCTGGAATGGCTTGAGGTAGAGCACGCCGTTCACAATACATTTCTTTTCTGATAAAATATCGCCGTAGGTTTTATTGACTTCGAACGGCAGATGTTGATCCTGCAGTTCAAGCTCTTTTATCTTGCTGGTTAAATTGGCGGCCACAACAATTCGCTCCATTCCATCGGGATCCCTGCGCTCAATGCAAAAAAGATCGGAGTCGACGTCATAAACCGTTTGAGTTCCAAATGGATGGAACGCCGCATGCTCATTTCGTTTGCTGAGGATCTCCTTGTACCTGTTAAAAATTCTGTAGGTATTTGTGTCCGGATCATTCAGAGAATCGACAAGTTCTTTGTAGCTCCATTTCTTCCGGTTAATGGTTCTGTACCGTCCGGTAATTTTTACACCGCGCACATTGTTTCTCGATGCCGTCAGGTTATGAAAATAGATTCCCGGTACACCCTGCAGGCTTAACATGATAATTTGCGAGCAGATATACCGCTTTTCCTGGTAGCTCTGAGAGCCGTTATAATCTGAAAAGGCGTCAAAATATGTAATATTCAGCTCGTACGGGCTTAACGTGCCGTCGGGATTCTGTTTTTCCGATACAAACCCTCCCCGTTTCTTCATTCCCTCAACCAGCGCATTGAACTCCTCATCAGGAACCAGTCCCTCCAGGGGGCGAACCCCGATTCCGTCATGAGACGATGTAAAATTGAAATAGGTACAGTTCTCCGGAAGGTTCTTTAGTGATTTTGCCCAGCTTGTTAAATAGAAGGCATTTTCCGTTAAGATGGCATGCAGCAAGAGAGGTGGCAGACTGAATTGGTATACCATGTGTGTTTCGTCACCATCACCAAAATAACTGATGTTCTCTTTGTGCGGAACGTTTGTCTCCGTAATCAGCGTCGTTTCTGGTGCATAGTGATCAACGATTGTCCGCATCAGTTTAACAATTTCGTGCGTCTGTGGCAGATGGATACAGGAGGTTCCAATCTCTTTCCAGATGTAGGCAACCGCATCCAGGCGGATCACCGAAAGTCCTTCCTGCAGATATAACAGGAAGATATCAATATAACGGAAGAGCAGATCCGGGTTCGAAAAGTTTACATCAATCTGGTCATCACTGAATGTTGTCCAGACAAACTTCTCGCCATCTTCCGTGTGCACCGGCGTCAATAATGGTGTACTCCGGGGACGCGTGACCGCACTTACATCGGTTGATGGATCCACCTCAATAAAATACCCGGTGTAGGGTTCTTTGTTTTTAAGATATTTTTTAAACCAGCTGCTGTGGCGCGATGTATGGTTCATCACCAAATCACCCATCAGCCTGAAGTCTTTGCTCATCGCCTCAATGTCGTCCCAGCCGCCCATGCGGGTGTCCACGCCTTTATAGTCGACAACTGAAAATCCATCATCGGACGAACTTGGATAAAACGGAAGAATATGGACAGTTGAAATATACCCTTTCAGGTATTCGTTCAGGAAAGTGTGCTGTTTATGAAGCTTCGATACCGGCTCTCCCTCTTCCGGCCGAACCATATCCCCATAGGTTATCAGGATTTGATCTTTATGCGACCACACATCCCGTACAGAGGTGTTATTGTCCGAAGGGTTTATATTGTACTCCTCGAACAGCCTGTGCGTCTCGTCAAGGCAGTAGGAAACCTTTTCTTTGCCGTATATTTTTTCAAAATGGTTTGCAGCAGCCGTTTTAAAAGATGTACTGAAACGTGGATAACTCATATAGCTTTTGTCAGGTGTTTTAGAATAATTCATCAACAAACAATCTTTTTCAATTAAAGTAAAGCCAGAACCAATACTGAATTCTGACAAAACGTCATTTCCTTTTATGGTAAGAACTCATTCTTTCTTATTTTTCAGTTCATCATAATGAAACCACATATGGACAGACAAGCACTACAAGAACGCTTCGGATTAAACGGAGAATCTCCCGCAATTAAACAGGTTGTGGATAAGGTTATGCAGATAGCCAAGACCGATATTACCGTTCTTCTGCAGGGCGAAAGCGGCACGGGGAAAGATGTCACCGCACGAGCCATTCACTCCATCAGCGACAGGAAAAACGCCGATCTTGTGATTGTGAACTGTGGAGCCATCCCCGAAGGAATCATTGAAAGCGAACTTTTTGGACATGAAAAGGGAGCCTTCACCGGGGCCCACGAAGCTCGTAAAGGATATTTTGAAAAGGCACATAACGGCACCATTTTCCTTGATGAAATTGCCGATACGCCGAAAAATATCCAGGTAAAACTTCTCCGGGTCCTTGAAAACGGTGAATTTTTCCGCGTTGGATCAAGCAAAATGTATACGTCGGATGTACGTATCATAGCCGCAACAAATAAAGATCTTTGGGAAGAGGTAAATGAAGGAAATTTCCGCGAAGATCTCTACTACAGGCTTGATACGGTAAAAATTAAGCTCCCGCCCCTTCGAGAACGGCAAGAAGACGTGATTCCTATCTTTCGAAAATTCGTAACAGAATTTTCATCTAAGTACGACTCTGTATTCAAAGGCTTTTCAGATGAAGCCCGCGAACTCTTGGTTTCCTACCGATGGCCTGGAAATGTTCGCGAACTAAAAAATGTGGCTGAACAGCTTGTAGTCCTTGAAAAATCGCAGTTCATCGATAAAGAGCGGCTTCAGAAATATCTGAAAGGCCGTCAGCACCAGGGCTCGGCCGACAACCTGCCGGTAGTGGCCGCAAATGAGCAAAAATCGGGGGAGGATAAAGAATTTAAATCCTCGGCCGCTCATGACCCCACATTAATATACCGGGCGCTGGTTGAGATGAGAACGGATTTATCGGACCTGAAAAAAATGCTGGCCAAGTTTCTCTACTCTTCATTCAGTTCAAAGGAGATCAAGGCGCTGCCTGAAGCGATGCCCCGCGATTTCGATCCGAACGACATTTCGATTTATACCAATAAACAGGGAGAAGAGAGCCTTGGTGTTCGTTCCATGGAGCCGGAGGACGATGAAGAAACTGACGAGGAGAGCGTGGATTCCTTTTTTAACGACGATGAAATTCCATCCATCGAAAAAGCGGAAAAATTCCTCATACAGCAAGCTCTCAAAAAATTTGAAGGGAATCGCCGAAAAGCTTCACAGGCTCTCGGCGTTAGTGAACGAACATTGTACAGAAAACTGGACCAGTATGAACTACAGTAAACTCCCGGTGATTGCCTCTGTTGCCGCTCTGCTGTTCCTGTCTGCCTGTATTCAGTACAGTTTTACCGGTGCCAGTATTCCTGCCGATGTGCGCACCATACATATTCCCTTTTTCCCGGATAATACACAAAGTGGTTTGGGAGACCTGAGTGACCGCCTGAACAATGCGCTGATTAATCGATTTATCAACCAAAGCCGCCTGTCCCTCGATACAGACCGCGACGGTGCCGACTCATGGATGGAGGGCCGTATACAGTCTTACCGCAACCGGCCCTTTAGTGTGGGCGGTGATGAACAGGCCAACCTGAACGAAATAGAGATTGTTGTGCGGGCTACGTTCCAGTTTGCCAACAGCGAAGAACCTGAGTACAGCAAATCATTTACCGGCAGGGCAACATATAATGTTCGCGAAAATCCCGTAGACGGTGAAATAGAGGCTGCTGAGGAGGCTCTTCAGCAGATTGCCAACAATGCATTTAACGATGCCGTCAGCAATTGGTAGTGAGACTTTCATAACATTTTTGTACTATTCAGACACGTCAAACCTTCGGGTTGAAATCCCGGCACGCTGCTTTGGTCTGCTCATATATTGAATTCAAACTTTATGACTGTTCTAATTTGATGGAACTACCTACCGGAGATGTCCCTGAATCGTACAAAATTTATGTTGATCAGTTCGAAGATGATCCCCAGGGAACTCTACACAAACTCAAGGCTCATGTAAAACGACGCAATAGTGGTGCAGTGGGATACTATTTGCTTGCCCTTTTAAGCCAAAAGGCAGGCCAAAACGAACGTGCCGTCGAATTTGCCGTAACCGCAAAACTGCTTGCCCCGGGCAGCCGGTTCTTCAGCAGGCTCCCCTACTACATGGAACATCCGGACCAGTTCAATGCATGGCTGCCCGAAAGCTATACCGCAGCAGAACCGCCGAAAAGCAGCAGGAAGACCAACAGCAACCACCCGATAGAAGATCTTGATATGCTCATATCAAGGCTTTCCGGAGCAGAAACAAAGCGGATCAGAATTTCGGAAAACACTCCAAATGATGAAGATCTAAGCAAGAAATCTGAAGACGTCAACGATATCGTCACCGAAACCCTTGCCATCATACATGAAAAACAGGGCAACTACGATGCTGCAAAAAACGTCTATAAGCAACTTAGGCTTGCAAATAAATCCAAACGAAGGTACTACGAACGACAGATCCTTCGACTTGAGCAGCTCCAGAAAAACCGCAGCGAAGAGTAACCGGCGAGCACTCAGATATCAGATTGCACCGTTATTCATTAATCAAATACACCTACCCTTAAACAGAGTTCAGAAAATTGTGCAGGTCTTCATCAGAGTCGATCCCAAGTTTCTTTCTGAGCCTTGAACGACTGATGTAGACACTTGAGGGTTTTATGTTCAGCATATCCGATATCTCTTTTGAGTCAAACCCAATCTTGATATAAGCGCACAGCCGCAAATCGTACCTTGTCAGCTCCGGATAGTCCGCCCTGAGAGATTCAAAAAATTCCTGGTGAAGCTCATCAATCTGAATTTCGAACGTATTGTCCTCGGAGTTGATATGTGAATCAAGAATACTCTTAATCTCTGCCGTTCGCCGTTTCAATGATTCCGGGTTGTCAGCCAATTTCTCAAATTTCTCTTTCAGGGTCTTTAGAATTTTATTTTTTTCATCATTCTCCTTCGCCTTCGTTGCAAGCTCAATGGTTTTGCTTTTGAGCTGGGCTTTCACCTGTTCATATTCTGCCTGCAATTTTTGCTCTTCCACGCGTTGAAGCTGCTGTTTATGCCGCTGTTTCTGTTCATTAAGGTAATTTCTCTGGACAGAAAGCAGATATTTTTTTTGGCGATCCAGTGTAATTCCCTGCCATACATACAGCAAATAGATCATCAAAAGCAGGAGCAGAAAATAGAAGAGATACGCATACCAGGTAAGATACCACGGTGTATTTAATCGAAATGAAATCTGCAAGATCGGTGTCGTTACACCATCTACCATTGCTCGCACAGAGATTATATGCAGCCCATACTCCAGCCCGATTAATTCAATCGTTCCGTCCGATGACCACTCACTCCACTCATCCTGATCCGCAGTCGTATACTGGTATTGTACATCATCCTGGTTGGGAACAATGCTCCGTATATTCAGGTTGTCGAAATTGTATGGTATGGCAGCACCGTTATTAAAATCCCTTCGTTCTTCATTGGTAAACGCCTGAATGGTTCTTAGAACCAGGTTGTAGGAACTCTCGTCCCGATTGGTATCCATACTGAGATTTTTAAGAGCAAAGCCATTGTATACCGGGAAGAACTCATATTGTTCGTTCAGCAGTGCAGACTCCGCGTTCCTGACCAACTGATCCTCGAGCTGGTGCTTGTTGACACTGCGCATTTTTTCATTGAACTCGTTTGTCGCCCGGTTGTACTCATATGTATAATTATCCGTCACTACTTCTATTCCATTTTTCCCCTTCCGTATATAGTGTTCGCTGCCGCTAAATTCACTGCTCAGAAAAATTTCACGGTTCACCGGGTATAGATTTTCATCAACGGTAGCTTGAATCACTCCAAAGTTCGGGATATTGATCCAGAGCAGGTCATCATCGTTAGTATCAGGAATGATTTGGTTACTTGACCCCAGGATAAGCTCCATCTGTTTCGTGTAGCGCCATTCCCCTTCCCTTTTCTCCAGGATATAGATCCCGTTGTACGTTCCTGCAAGCAGCACGTCCCGATACGGCTGAATAGTCCAAACACCTCGTCCATTCCCAATCTGGTTTAGTTCTTCATCTTCTAAAACGAACAGCCCATTATCGTGTCCAATCCATAGCTGGTTATCGATCGTTTCAAGAGTCCAGACCTGCCCCTCCGTATTGGGAACCAGGGTAAAATCGTATAACTCACTTTCGTTGTTCAGATCATCCCAGTCAGACCTGTATAAACCCTGATTGGTGCCCAGATAAAACTCAGAATTATCGGTTAGAACTGCGCTGTTTCCTGTGCCAAAATTTCCCCTGTAGTCATAAAAAAAGGTGAACTCACTGCTCAAATCCATTCGGGATACACCGTAATCCATACCCAGCCAGAGTGTTCCGGCCGGGCTGTAATGCAAACTTAGAATTGTGTTATTCTGTAACCCTTTATTCTTGTTGATATAGTGAACAATACGTCCCTCCAGGTCACTGATAAATACCCCCTCCAGAATTGTCCCGAATGCAAGGTGGGTATCACCAATGGTATCAAAGCTGAACGCATTCGCTGTTCTCAACTTGCGTGATAGCTGATTCTCGAGAGGTGTCAGCCTCCCTGATGTATACCGGTATAGCCCGTTATTTGTAGTCACCAGGGTTAACCCTTCGTCAGTCTCGAAAATACCGATAATTTCAATGGGCTCATCCTCGCGGAGATCAAAAATCTTTTTCGGAGAAAGATCTTCAAGTTTGAAAAACCCCTGGCTGCTGTCTGCAAAGTAGAGCACACCATTTTCCACAAAGCTGCTCTCGATTGTATCTGGTGCGGGGATTTTTGTCAAGTTCTCATTTTCGTATACGTATATATTGTCAGCAGAAATAAAAAATATGGTATCATCAATCGACAGAACACTCCAGAACTCTTCATTTATGTCTGTAAGATCATCTTTAAACGGATATAGTGATCTGTATTCAAACTCCATGTATTTGTCTCTTTTCCAAACACCAAAGTCGCGGTCGGAGCCGGTAAATATCAGAGAGTCCGATTCCACAAGCACTGCACGGGTAATTCCCTTACTGCCTTTAAAACTTTTCCATTCGTTGCCATCATACTCAAGCATGCCTTTATCGGCGGCCATGTAAACCATTCCGTTTGGTGCTGCTTCAATATCCCAGATTTTTCCCTGGTGCTGATATTCTGCCGGGGCGTAGTTCTGTAGCGGTGGCACCCCCTTTTCCGGAAGAGGTTGGGAAAACCCAGTTTGAGCAGCTAAAACGAAACCTAAAAGAGTGGCTGCAATGGCTCGTAGATATGGTTGAAGATGGATGATGAAATTTCCCGCTAATTGTTGATTTCTATGTTCTTTGCTTAAGTAAAAGGGTACTCGTGGCGATTTGTTCACAGGTTGCATGTTATCTTATACCACGTTTAAAACTCTTGTAAAACAGTTTTTTGGACTTCACAAAGTGCATTTTGAATGTATAAAAAAATACTATCACCAAAAATCACAGATATAAAAAAACCGGCTCCCGTATGGAAGCCGGCTCGATAGAACATCCGTTCTCGAAAAGAATTATTTGATGAGCGTCATTTTTCTCACCATAACGGTGTTTTCTGACACCAGCCGGTAGGTATACAGGCCGGAGGCTAGATTGGATGCATCAAACGTTACTGAATGCGGTCCCGCACTCTGCAGCCCGTCAACCAGTGTCGCAACTCGCTGACCCTGGATGTTAAACACTTCAAGCGTCACATTACTTGCTTCGGGAATCGAATAGGTAATTTTTGTAGACGGATTGAACGGGTTCGGGAAATTTTGATTGAGCGTGAAGCTGTTTGGTGATTCGTTTACATCGTCTATACTCGTTGCCGTTTGATTATAGAAATAAATGTTATCGATATAAACATCAGAGATAGTACCTGCCGTAGTCATGACAATTTGATAAATACTTTCCCTATCCAAAGAGCCATTGGCAGATTCGGATGTGAAATCATCAAGTGCTACATCAAATGAAACCCATTCACCTGCTGTAGTTACAGGGTTTACCGAAC
This sequence comes from Bacteroidota bacterium, assembly GCA_009909035.1. GTDB lineage: Bacteria > Bacteroidota > Rhodothermia > Balneolales > Balneolaceae > SW132. The sequence continues at coordinate 9,918 of JAAAOB010000172.1, read as the reverse complement.
CAATAGCATTGGTTTCACCTTCTGTTTCGGGTAAACCGGCATGATTCGATAGTTTGGGGTTTAAAATCGCACCTGCCTCTACAGATTCATCTGCAACCCAATAATCAAAATGCATATGCGTGAAATTGGTCAGATCATTTCCGTTTTCCAGCTGGATACCGATAAAATTTTCGATGTTATATAGTAAGGCAAATTCGCCTGATTCTATTTCAACTTCATCAGTTAAACTTCCCTGGCTCCATTCTGTGGCGAGTGTAGTAACACCAATGTTGGTATATGCATCGCTGTAAACTGAGATCACATCTTCTGCATTTCTGTCGGGAGGAGTAGGTGCTGCTACCTCAGGCGCAGGTGCTGCTGGTTCTTCAGAAACTTCTCCACCTTGTACAAGTGAAACGTTATCTATGACAACAATTCCAGTCTCGGCACCCATATCGAATAACACACGACCATCGGTGGATCCAAAGTTCGCTTGCAATTCTAAGGTGTAGGTAGAGTCACTGTCTGTTAAAGTTATCGTCTCAGTAGCAGCGGTGAATGGTGCTTCATTTAGACCAATACCCACGATCATTGTCCGAGAGTTTCCTTCACCTGTTGATGCATCAAACGTAAAGGTATAAACAGAGTCTTGTATTATTTCTAATCCTGCTTGACTGAGGTTCACTGCAAATGCATCTCCTGCTGATGCTACATCAGCAAAGAAAAAGCTGTTGCCACCTTCAGTTCTGATTTCACCAGCTGTATCCGTCCATGGAGCTCTTCCATCTTCGAAATCCCCGTTGGTCAGAAGTTCATCACCACTCTGCGCAAACGCCAGATTGGCCATTGCCAGAAGGGCAAATGTCAGTATTGTTCTTCGTATTATTGTTTTCATAATTTTTAGATTAGATAAGTTAAGATTGGTAGCGAATTGATCGATGTTAGGTGTTTTAGTTAAGATTTTAAATGCGCTTCTTTTTATGTAAGCATTTTATGTGTTTCTACTAAGTAGAAACCCGTTGTTTAACTACATGCTTTACCGCAAGCTTAGGAGTTCTGTTTATTTTGAACAGCCCCCAATGTTTTTCAGGTTCCGCCGGATGAGGCGACCCTTTCCATTTTTCGTCAAATGCTTCGAAAAAGAATGTGAGGATCTGCTCCTTTTCCGTCCATTCCATCAGTTGTTCATAGTAGGCTTTTTGATGCTGTTCGTTCACATTTGTAGGTTCTATTCCACGACCATTTGATCGCGTTGCCCATCCTGCTTCAGTGATAACCACAGGAGTGTCAGGATATTTCTCAGCAACTGAGTAATAATTGTGCTTCGTGTATTCAATTGCTTCATTAATATGCTTGTATTCCCATACAGGGTATGTGTGAACGGAAATAAAGTCCACGACACCGGCCAGTGCTTCGAGCTTATACATCCAGGGCACATAATTTTCGCAAAACGTGACGGGCTGATCTGCGCCTTTCTGAACACGCTCTACATATTCCGAGACCTTGTCTTCATGTACGTAGTGATCTGTCCATTCTACGCAGGCTTCGTTGCCCACAGACAGTGTACAGGCAATTTCAGGGTAGCAATTTGCCATCTCAATAAGCCGACCAATTTTCCAGCTGTTTTTAGCCCGGTTCTCTTTCAACTGCTTTTGGGAATAAACGCCGCCATCCCAGGGACAGCTAAAATTGTTCATTTCCGCATTTATGTATGCTCCAAGCATCACTTTAAAATTGAGCTTTTCCTTTTCAATAACTTCTAAAATGGTCTGTGTATGTTCATCACAATCGTACACGCGTAAATATCTCCAGTGACCGTGCAGAATCAAGAGATCTTCCTTCACCTGCTCATAGGTTGGAATTTTTCCGCCAGGTTGCTGGCCTTCTCGGTAACCCGAGTAGCAGATCGCCCGTCCGGGTTTAATACCAATCCTGTCAAATGTGTTCATTCTCAGTATTTAAGTTCTCGGTTACTGTCCCAAATGCCCCAGTATGCTCCTACATCTCCTTCGCTTCCCACCTTCCAGGATTCATCAAAAGACGAAAAGTAGAACATTTCAATATTGTCGTCTTTGGACCATAGATTGGCGTTCACAAAGTATTTCATAGCGTTCTCGTGAGATGGCTTTGCACCTCCTAAACCTTCACCCTGGCTTGGCCAGCCGGTTTCGGTAATAATAACCCGCTTGCCCTTACCAGCCCCTTTTGCCTGGTTAAACATATGCTGCATGTGGTGGAAGGAGTCGTCGATTGATGTTCCTTCCCAATACGGATAACAGTTGCAAAGAATAACATCACATATATCAACGATTTCCTGGTGGTTCACAAACTCGTAGTACGCGTCTACGTAGCCTACCGGGATGTGGTCACTGATATGTTCTTTTACATATCGTATTTTTTCGAGCAGTTCTTCCAGGGACAGATCATTTCGGTACAGAACTTCGTTACCAACAGCAGCTACATCCACGAGCCCATCTTTGGCAAGTTTGATGAGGTTTTCGATCTCTTCCTCATTTTTTTCAGAGTCACTTCCCAGCCAGGCTCCAACCAGTGTTTTGATTCCCATCTCTTTTGCCACTTTTGGAATCAATTCGTTGCCTTCTGTACATGAAAATGTTCGTATCCAGCTTGTGTGAGGCTTCAGTACGTTCATCCGTCGCCTGATTTGATCTTCAGAAACAATGTGGCCCGGTCCCTGCCCTTCCTCATAAAGGCTAAAACAGAAACCATGGATTCCGCTGTTTAATAATTCGTGAAAAAGACTTGATATCTCCTCCGCGGGCATATCTTTAGTATAACCCACATCGGTCTTTTTACCCGGCCCGGAGTATGTTAGAAATTTTTCTTCTCTATATGACATCTTAATTTACTTTTAACTGTTCATTTTTATTCCAAAGTCCCCATCTCGCTCCTACATCGCCTTCATGTCGGGCTTTCCAGGATTCATCAAATGAAGAGAAGTAAAACACCTCAACCCCTTCCTGTTCACTCCATTTTTTTAAACGGATGAAATACTTCATCATATTTTCAATGGATGGTTCAGCCTGATCCACGTTTTTTCCGTATGTAGGCCAACCAGTTTCAGCGATAATCACTTTTTTGTCACCGGCTATATCTTTCGTCACTTCGTACATCTTTTTCAAATAGACCGATGAGTGATCTGTATCGTACCCTTCCCAGAATGGATAACAGTTGGCAAGTACAACATCACAAGCCTCTATTACATCCGGGCTCTGATGGAGTTGATAATATGTATCTACATAACTCACCATCACACCGGGCAGAGCATCTTTCACCTTGTGAATATAGTCTATAATTTCATCTTTATTTAGTTCTCCCCTTAACAGACACTCGTTACCAACAGTTACGATATCTGCATGCCCCGCTTTGGCCACCTTAATTAAATTTTCTATCTCGGTTTTATTTGACTCAAGATCTTCATCAATCCAGGCTCCAACCACCGTATTTAAGCCCATTGCTTTGGCTACTTCAGGGATATATTCGTTTCCATCGGTACAGGAGAATGAACGGATCCATTTTGTGTGCGGAGTCAAGACTTTCATTCGTTTCTCAATCTGCTCTCTTGATAGCTGATCGCCCAGGTTTTGTCCTTCCAGATAAGGGCTAAAACAAAATCCATGAATACCGCTGTTCAGCGATTCCTTAAAGGCTTTCCTCAACTTCTTTATGCTGAGATTTGTGATCTCCGGTGCTACGGCTTCAGCATCGGGGTCAATTGAGGTCATCGTGAGCAAACGGTCTTTTTGGTAAGAATAAGGGACAGCTACGGCTTCTTTTTCTGCCTTGCGTGCATCCAATATCTCCCGGACCTCATTTGCTTTTTCTTCGGTAACGTCATAATCGCGCATCACCCAGAGTGCCACGAACGTTCCAAACATCGGCAAGCCCGAAAAGAAAACCCTCAATCCCGTGATTGCTCCTTCAGGCTGTACTGACAGATTACCATCAAAACCGACAACCGTAAGAATAACACCACTTAATCCCCCGGCAATCGCAAAACCAAACTTCACCATGTACCAGTAGATGGCTCCGAATATTCCCTCTCTCCGTTTTCCATAGTTGAGTTCGTCTATATCGATAACATCTGCCGTCATCGACATCATCAATACGAACAGACTCCCGATCCCGAATGAGTGAAAGGGTAATGCCAGCAAAAACAGCCACGGATGTCCCGGAACGAACAGAAACCACAAACTCGCATACCCAAACAGTGCAATCGTTTGCGATATCATGAATGCCTTTTTCTTGCCGAGTTTTCTTGACATCCGAGCTACAATCGGGATCACCAAGAAGGTGGTCACCAGTGCGCCGGCACTCCCAAATAGCGGGGTCCAAATGCCCGCTTCGCCGGCGTCTCCGCCAAACAGATACCAGACAATAATGAAGAAAGAGAATCCGGCTACCGTGTTAAAGGCATTGAAGATGAAAAATGTAGCGATACAGAGCTTCCTGAACGGGACAGATGAGAACGCCTCCCTGAATCCTCTCAGGATCTCTTTCAGGCTCCGTTTAACATTTTTTAGCGTCAGTGGTTCATAATCCTCATTGACAGTAGATTCACTTGGAATAAAAAGCCCTGGAATCATTGCACATATACCAAAGGTAACGCCTACCCAGAGAGCAAGTTCTCGGGTAGCCTCTTCAGCGGTTGGGAACCACGCCGGATCGTACATGATCACCCAAAACCATGGAGCAATAACCCAGGCCCATTGACCTATCCACTGTGCAATGGCCATGATTTCGGTTCGCTCATGAAAATCGTCACTCATTTCATACCCGATAGCCACATAGGGCACACTGAATACGGTTAAGCCGATGTAGAAGGCAAACGACCAAAAGAGGAAATAGCCAAAATTATAATTGAGCGAGTTATCTGCATAGAGCTGCCACATGATTGTAAAAGCAACTCCCATGATAACTGCACCGGATATTACATACTGTCTTCTTCGCCCAAATCTTGAACGGGTATTATCTGAGATAAAGCCCATGATAGGATCGGTAACCGCATCAAGTACCCTCGGTAGAAAATAGACGATCCCCCACATCCAGCCCGGAAACCCAAGATTTTGTACCAACACAACCATAAAGATTCCAAGAGTAGCGGGAAACATTTGGTTTGCCAGCATACCCATCCCGAAAGCTATTTTATGACGATAGGGCACCATCTGTTTTGAGGCCATAGGTTGAGACATTGATTATTTATTATATGTTAAACCGATCACTCATCCGCCCCGATCACCACTGTTTGTATGGCCTTTCCCTGTATGGCAAAAGAGGCTGATTTTCCGTTTAGATCTAATTCTATTCCTTTTGCATCCTCATCCTGGTTCAGCAGAACCACCGCAATGGATCCATCTGGATTTTGAACAGCTGTAACCATCACATCTCCTTCAACCTGGGGCTGGTTATGTCCAATACGGACCGCACCTGGCCGTATATACCGGCTAAACTGCGCCATGGTGTAATAGAGCGGGGTGAAATAGACTTCGTCGGCATCCGGATCTACAATAACCGGGGCCACACACCAGTTTTCTGCCCAGTTGGGGCCGCCCTGCCGATCCAGAACCATATTCCAGTCTATCCATCCATCCACTTCATTGTTCAGGGTTCCAATAATATCGCGGGCGTATCGGTAGACCGGCACATATTTAGGGTGCAGATATTTGCGGTCCTCAGGCGCCCAGTCCCAGCCCCAGTCGGTGGCTTCTTTGGCCCAGTACCAGTCATCATCTTTCCATTTCGGAACTTCGGCATCTACTGTTGCCTCGGTTTGTATCAGATGGTTATTTGGTGCTTTTTGGTGCGCATACTGAAGCTCATCAGCAAAGATCTTGTAGGTACTTGCATACCAGTGAACCGCCGTTCCATCATAATACTGGGCGGCTTCTTCGTCATCATACATCGCATCTGCCCATTCGATCAATTCCTCATGGCGATTTTGATCATAGCCCAGAATTTTCACATCCGGCCACTCATCCTGTAACACCGGGCCAAGATGGCCTTTCACAAATTCATTCTGCTCTTCCGGAGTGTAGTGCATACTCTCCCAGTTGCTGTCGTTACCCAGTGGTTCGTTCTCCACTGTGACGCCCCAGATATCAATCCCTTCATCCTGATAGGCTTTCAGGTATTTTGAAAAGAACAACGCCCAGGTATCATAATATTCCGGCAGGAGCTTTCCGCCTTCCCACTGCTTGTTGTCTTTCATCCATGGCGGAGCGGTCCATGGCGAGGATATGATCTTAAAACCATCCTCTGAGATGGCCATCGCGTCTTTGATCATGGGAATGATATCATCGCGATCCTCTTCGATTGAAAAGTTTTCGAGTTCAGTATCTCCTTCTACCGGTGCATAAGAGTAATTCCCCAGTGAGAAATCGCTGGAGTTCATGTGAGTCCGGGTAAGCGAATATTTTGCTCCTGACTCCCCGAAGTAGGCCTCGAGTATCGCATTCCTGTTTTCATCACTCAGTTGATTTAATAAGTAAGCGGAGGCCTCTGTGAAAGAACCACCAATTCCCGTGATCTCCTGAAAGGTTTCATCCGGATTGATGGTAATCTGCACGGTTGAGTCGGCTTCGGGAAATTCAGTCACCGTAGTCAGCTGATTTCCGCTCTCTGATGTCTCTATAACGTCAATATTGAGACTGCCCTGATTTTCCGGGGGTGCACACCCGGGCATCAGTGCTGCTATAAGAAGTATGGTAAGTATGTATTCAATAGTAGATTCCATAAGCATCTCCGTTCTTTTATTGTCTTGCCATTATTTCTGACTCCGTTGGCGGTACGTTCACTGTATCCATCAGCTTCTCCAGGTCCCCATTGAACGTTTTTGTGATCGGCATGCCGTCTCGGGTTAAGCCTTCAAATACGCCGGCATCCACGGCATCCCAAAGCACGTACTTTGCTTCCGACTGCAGGGTAATCAGTCCGAAGTGATTTTCGGATCCCATTTGATTTTCAGCATCTTTCCACTTTTCATCAGTCGCCTCGAAGTAGAATATTGACACGTTATTTTCATCTCCCCATTCCCGAATCATGTCGTGATACATCGCCATTTTGTACTCATCTGTGGCGCGTGACCCTTCAGGGCCGTACTGTCCGTTCGAGACGGTTGCCCAGCCGGTTTCGCCGATGTGTACCTCTTTCTCCACGCCCAGACTCTTCATATAGTCCACCACGCTTTGATACTGTGAAACCGCATAGTTCAGCGACCGCTCCATGGCGGCATCGATCTTCTCCATGTCTGAGAGATTCTCCTCCGCCTCCCGAACGCCCCAGAAATCGGGATTGTAGTGCGTATCGTGCATCGGGTAGGTGTGCATTGAGATATAGTCCACCGATCGGATCAGCTCATTGAGATCCTCTTTGTGATACTCCTCACCGCCGCCGCCCCAGGACGCAAAGTTATCCGAGCTGGTGATCCAGAGATCAGCCGGGAGTTCGCCATTTGCTTTCCGCTCTTGTAAATTGTTGACCCATTTCAGAATTATGCCCGGTTCCACATAATACTCCTGCTGCCAGTGAACCATCGCTTCATTCCCCACTGCGATCACTTTCACAATATCGGGATAGGCCGCTGCGAGAGAAGCTGCCCGGTCAATTTCTTCCGGATTCCGCGGGTGATCTTCATCCCGGATACGCTCAGGCTCGTCGGTCCAGGCGTTTTTTGCATCGATCCATGCTCCCATCATCACATACATTTCAAACGACGGATCGTCCTCCTTCAACTCACGTATTGCCTTGAGCAAGTTTGGTACGGCATCCAGATAGACATTATATGTTCGTACAATCTTGATTCCCATCGCGGCAAGAATCTTCATGTCTTCTTTTAGCTGGGGAATGGTCGGCTGGATATCCCTGGAGATACCGCGATATCCGCTATATGATATTGCCGGGTACTCCGGGTTTCCCAAAATTTCCCCGGCCGTAATATTCTTTGAATCCATAGTTTTTTCAGGACTGTTATGACAGGAAATTAGCAGCATGGTAGCCGAGCATATTAAAAGTAGGTGCCATGTTCTAATCATCGTTGTGTTATTTAGTTTACCGTTAATACGGACTATGAACTATCTCAGGTGCTTTTCACTGAGCGATACCTTTAGTTTTTTGATAGCGCCTGTACGCTGAAACAGTTGCCGCGATTTTTCTTTATCAAGCTGCAGATCTTCAAAAGTAAAGGAACTGCCGTCGGTATAGCTGACCGTTACGCTATCGCCGGCGCCGATTTCATACACTACCGGAACCTGGCATCTCGTAAAAAACAGCGCATGTTCCGGTACAGACACCCGCGTCTGCTCCTGATTGAGCGTGACAAAGTCAATTTCCTTTTCAGTGGACCTGAACTCCTCTTTTTTGAGGAGAAAAGGATCAAAGATCAGTTTTCCATCGCGAACGAACATTCCCAGCTCACCCATCCGAACAAGAATATCTTCCTTCACCTGTCCTGTCATTCCCGGTTGCTGAGCTCCACGATGCCGGGGCGTATGCGAGTAGGGATCAACAGGGAAGGCGCCGTATACTTCCGGTGGCTTGTGGATGCCAATCCCTGCTTTTATTTCATCAAAATGGTTGTTTAAGCCTTGAACCGTTTCCCGGTCTGCTTGTTCACGGGCAGCATCCCGGCACACCTCAAAAACGGCGAGGTTTAGCTTTGATACCATATGCCAGTAGATCGAGCCCAGACCTTCATATGCAAAGAACGTCCCCGAGCGGCCCGTAAATGCTTTGTGATTAAACACAGACTCGAAAATTTGTAATACGTCCCGTTTTTCACTCTTCACAAGGGGAGCATACCCGTTGGATTCAAGCTCGTTAAGGGCCTGCTCAAGGTCCCGGGCATTTTTGAAATTTCCGTTGAAATGGTACCCCCCATCTACATCTTCTTTTACAATGTTCATATGGCCGTCCGAAACCAGTGTCATCAGCAGCTTTGAATTCTCAACCTGCTCTTTCGGAATGCTGTTTTTTTCAAGAAACCCGGGGAGCTCTTTATTTGGATAGAGGATATAACTCTGCTGATCTTCCCTGTAGAGTGAACTGTTCCGAAGCGCGTCGAGAACTTCCAGCGACTCATCTGAAGACAAGTACCCCGAACTTAACACGGCAACCTGACCCTCCAGCATCTCTTCCGTGTGTGAGATGGAAACCCCACCCGGCTCCATACTCATCAGGTTGTAGGAGTGGTAGAGGCGATCCTCTCTTTTATTTGCACGAATGGAGTGTTCCAGGAATGATGTTGTGATGTCGATATACTCCTTAACTTGCGACATCTGAATCGCCCGTTTTTCTCCACTGAACCCATGATTATAGATTTTGCCGCGATACTTGCCGACTGTTTTGCCCAGTGCATCGGTCATTTTTTTTCTGTCGGCATCACTCACCGGGCCATTCAGAATTTCTTTTTGGTTTTTTAAAATTTCGAGCTGAGATTCGAAAAACTCATACAGCTCTTCAGATACCTCAATCTCACCCAATTCTGTGTTGACGGTAAGTGGCTCAAAAAATCTCAAAAATCGCCGCAGGTAGCAGAGTGTCACCATAGACACGCCATTCCCCACCAGTGCATTGTTTGCATCATTCCACTCCGGGCGCTGAGTATTCATCCAAATACCGCCTTCGGGAATAAAGTTTGAAACCTTAGACAGAACCGTGGCCAGGATCTTTTCCATGAAATGTACATGATGAATCTCCTCCCGGTCACTTCCAAGCAGCGCCCCGTCTGCCCCGGCCTTCTCCACATCGCGGCGAATGGCACGATCTGAGTCCTCATCGAATTCGATGGTATTTTTGGGATCAGCGGCTATTTTATCATACGGCTTCAACCGGTATGGCACATCGGCATAGACAAATTCATCGGTGTCTATGAGTTCTTTAAAGGCTTCGGGATCGTGGTTGTGATAAAACTCCAGGAATTTC
>JAAAOB010000034.1 GCA_009909035.1 Bacteroidota bacterium | reverse complement strand
AATGGCCGTTGCTAAGTATCTGGATCAGCATCCAAAAGTATCGCAGGTGTACTATCCCGGGCTTGAAAGTCATACCGGTCACGATATAGCCAAGAAGCAGATGCGTGGCTTTGGCGGCGTGCTCAGTTTTGAGCTTGAAGACGGGTATGAGAACGTAAAAACCCTGCTTCATAACCTCAAGTTCGTCCACTTGGCTGCGAGTCTCGGATCTGTTAGCACGCTTGCCGGCCCGCCACGAACTACCAGCCATGTAGAGCTATCGGAGGAGCAACGAAAGCAGCTGGGAATTTCCGAGAGCCTTATTCGCTATTCCGTTGGAATAGAAAACAAAGAGGATTTGTTCGCTGATTTAGAACAGGCATTAAACCTGATCTGAGTTAGATTTCCATAAAAGATTGGCTTGCATCAGAACGAGATTCCTTAAGCGGTCTTGCCTGTTAAACGCTTACAGCGTTCTTATTTTCATTTCGGCGCGACTATACCCGGGGAGTTTCCCCGGGCTGAGGTATTACAGGCTTTCAGCCTGTTGGTTTCGGCATCGGATCTAATAGGGTAACCTTAATTGAATTGATGCGCTAACCACATCTGACATTGAGATTACACAAAACTGGATATATTTTTAAAACCAAAGGTCTTTAAATATCCACTTGAACCCGGCTTTCAGACATGAGATAGAATACATTTCATCAGGCTGAAAGCCTGCAACAACTCAGCCCAGAGCACTCGCTCTGGGTTTAAACGATGAACCGAAACCATCAGGCTGTAAGCCTGAAGCAGAAGGTGCTATCATTCTGCCCATTTCATCTTACATGGCCGATAGAATTTGAGTAAACACTACGATTTGTTGGCTTGCATGATAGCGACTAATTAACCTTTCAGAAGTAACTTATAATGAAATTGCAACCCCATGCCCACACTGAACTAAACAGACCTAAATTATTTAACCTTTTACAGACTTTTAGTTTCTAAAAACGTATTCTCTCTTCAATATGCAGGTTAAAATGATTTGTTCTATCAATAATTCATGTTCCGTGAGACAATGCTTTTTGCAGATCCAATATAACTACTGTATTTAACGCCATGACAAACAGCACATTTATCACTGAAATCCTTCAAAAACTTGTTCAAATAAACTCAGTCAACCCCGATCTTGCACATGACGGACCGGGAGAGAAAGAGATCTCTGTTTTTATTAAACAGATACTTGAAGAGTTGGATATTCCGGTGGAGCTGGATGAAATAGCGCCAGGTCGGGTTAACGTCATTGGGCGCATCAAAGGAGCTGGCGGCGGGGCCTCACTCATGCTTAACGCGCACACCGATACCGTTGGGGTTGAGGGTATGGAGGAACCATTTTCGGGGCGGATTGAAGGAAATCGGCTGTATGGCCGCGGGTCATACGATATGAAAGGCGGTATCGCGGCGATGCTCGGAGCAGCAAAACTCGTGAAGGATTCAGGTGAAAAGCTTAAAGGGGATCTGATCCTCACATTTGTGGCCGACGAAGAGTACGAGAGCATTGGCGCTTCAGAGCTCGTCAAAAAAATCTCTGCTGATGCCGCCATTGTGACCGAGCCTACCGATCTGAATCTCTGCCCGGCACACCGTGGCTTTGGCATTTTTACAATCACCACGACCGGTAAAACAGCGCACGGCGGGCGTCATAAGGAAGGAATTGATGCCAATCTGATGATGGGGAAACTGCTTTCAAAGCTCAGCGATCATTCAGATCAACTTCCTAAAAACAACGTCCACAATCTGTGTGGCGAAGCATCCCTCCACGTACCGCTCATTTCAGGCGGACGAAGCCTCTTTATCTATTCAAACGAATGTACTATCAACGTGGAACGCCGGACTCTGCCCGGTGAAACACTGGATGGCGTAACGTCTAAGCTCCAGGAATTAATCGATGACTTGACAAATGAAAACGAACACTTCAAGGCGTCGCTGGAGTGCGACATCTGGCGGAATCCTTATGAATCAGATGATTCCTCCGGACTCTTTTCAATTTGCAAACAGACCAGCAAAACCGTGTTGGGGAATGAACCCGGGATTATTGGTCACACCTGGTGGGAGGATTCAGCTATATTTGGCGAGGCAGGTATCGATACCATCATTTTGGGACCCACGGGCGCCGGTATTCACGAGGAGGTGGAATGGGTGGATCTAAAATCGGTAGAAACGCTGTCAAAGATTCTCTTTTCAACTGCCAAAAATTTCTGTGGTTTATCCGAGGCTGAGTAACTATCAGGCATCACATAAAAGAGAACAGTGCTAAAATTCACTTTCAAACTCAATTCCCTGGTGCCGGCATCTTTCCTGCAGCGCTTTTTTCAGGGGCCCAAGCCGTGATTTTATTCGAAAATTCCAGGGAATTCTGAAGTAACTTTTGTAGCCCGTGGCACTAAATTCAAACTCAATCCGACTGTTCTTCAGCCTCATCCATGATATTTTATCAAGATCAACATCACCGCCCATGTAACCACTAACCGACAATTTACTTTTATCAAGGCTTATTGTGGAATAGTCGTAATCGTAATAACCAAACGCTATCCCCAGATTATTGAACGTCAACCAGGCAAAAACAGGTAAGTACAAAAACCACAAATCAGGTGTTTTGCCGATAAAAAACTCATGTAGAATAATGCCAATCCCGAGCAATGCCGCCAGCCCTGTGACTGCTTTGATCCCTCTCGCCAATCTCAAATTTGGTGTGATTGTAACCGTCTCCATGATGGTTTCCATGACTCATTTACAGTTTACTCAACTATAATAATCAACCCGATCTGGAACAAATCATTTTTGCCCTTTTGCGGCAACAATACACGTTTCACCCTGGCAGCACTCCGCCACATTCATCCCACAGGCTGAGCACTGGCCATGCCCGTGCACCCAGATCAGCGAAGCGATCTGCCCGCAATAGAGGCAACGCCGCTCATTCGTTGGATTACTTTTTTGTTTTGATGAGTTATCCATTGCCTTCGGTCAGTTCCTGGTAGGCCACATTCAGATTTCTTGGCAGCGATAGAAAGTCACTTGGACTAATAAAATCAGGAAACTCATCAAACGATTCCTGACTTGTAATCTCTTCACGGCTTCGCCCGGCATTAATACCTTCCTGTGTGTGCTCCAGGAGTTTGGTTAGAAAGTCGCGTTTGTGCAGAAGATCGTCAGCTGAACCCGTCACACCAAACTCGGGGTTGCCGTGTCCGAAAATATACTGCGTGTCGGAGTCTCCTTCTGCAGCAACTGTCTCAAGCACGTTAATCCAGTTTTCGATGGAGGCTCCGCTACCGCGATCTATAAACGGGTAGAGGCGATTGAACATCAGGTCGCCCATATGAGCCACATTGGCTTCCCGGAACCAGGTAACAGAATCTCCTGATGTGTGAGCGCGGCCGTAATACTTGATGTGAACCCTCTCATTTCCCAGGTCAAGCTCATGCTGCTCGGCAAACGTCTCCTCGGCAGCTACAATAGCTGACGCATCATCGGCTGACTGTCGCTGCAGCACAGGCACGCGCTCATGAGCGATAATCCTGTATCCTGATTCTTTAAATGTGCCGTTGCCCCCTGTGTGATCGCCATGATGGTGCGTGTTGATCAGGATTGTCTCAGGTCCGCCGCCGAATGAATCGATACCGCTGATAAAATCGGCGGCCGGTTCGGCGTACTGCGAGTCGATGGCAATCGTCACATCATCAGAGACAAACCAGCCGATGGTGCCGCCTCGCATCGTAAAAATTCCGGTGCCGCCACGCAGCTCCGTAAACGGAGAGTCCTGGAACAGTTTTATTTTGGGAAGCAATGCCGTACCGGCTGAGAGTAGCGCTACGTTTTTGAGGAAGTCGATTCGTTTCATAGTAGTGGGGTTTGTGGTTATTTGAGGTTTTTTAAAAATCTCCCCTCGAGGGGAGTACCCATGCGATTAGCATGGGGGGAGGGGTGTAGCGTTCGATCGGTTAGCTTAAATCTTTTTCCAAGTCCAATCAAGGCAACGGAACACCCCTCGTCACGCCACAGGCGCAACACTCCCCTCCCCGAGAGATACACTCGGGGCCAAAAAGCACTGGCAGGGGAGAGTACATCCCAATTCAAATTTAGTGCTCGTAAACATATCACTCAAGCTCATGATCATCCCGAATCAGGAGTAATATCGCTGCATGCGGGACGATCAGAAACTTCTCATTTTCAAATTCAATTTCGTGGGCACGGCTTTTTAAAAATATAGCCAGATCACCCTCTTCAGCCTGCATCCCCATATATTTAGGCTGCGAAGCAGTTTCTTTCCAGGGCTCTTCAATATCCTGGCTGGGGATGGGGTATCCCGGGCCGGTTTTGATGATGTACCCGCTCTGAATCTCTTCCTTCTCCTTCACCGTTGCGGGCAAAACAAGTCCGCTTTTGGTATGGGTTTCCATCTCCCTTGGTTTGATGAGAACACGGTCACCAATGATGATAAACTTATCAACAGAATTAAGATATTCCTGAATCATGTATACCTGTCATTTATATTGATCAATGCTGATTACTGAATCAATAACAAAGATAGTGACTTATACGCATAGTTTTAACCTTAAACTATCCGCATTCCGTTCAGATATATGGCTGAAACTTGTCAGGTTTCTTTATTAAAAGTCAAAACAGTAATCATGCATGAAAAAAACAACTAATCTTATGGATCCCAATGATTACCCTCCGATTTCTTCTCCTGAAGAGATTCCCAAACGATTCACAGATGCCCGGAATGAACGCAATGCAAAGAAGCTGGCCGCAATCTTTGATGAGGATGCAGAGTTCGTGAACGTGGTTGGCATCTGGTGGCACAGTCGTGAAGACATCTATAAAGCTCACGAGTATGGCTTACGGGTTATCTTTAACAACTCCATACTGAAACAGGGACGAACGAAAGTGAAATATCTGTCGAATGATATCGCCGTGGTTCACGCCCGGTTTCGGCTGACCAACCAAACGCCTCTTGATAGCAAAACGCCCGGCATTCGTCAAACCATCTTCAGTTTTGTGGTTCACCGGGTTGATGGCGGCAACTCCTGGAGCTGTGCATCCGCCCACAACACCGACATTATTCCGGGAAAAGAGACCCACCTGATGCGCGATGGCGAGATTGAGGCTGTGGATTACAGAGGGAAAAATGATGGATGAATTGTAGTATTTGGTCGATGGTCGAAAAGAATTTAAGATCTCCTCTCGAGAGGGGACCGGTTTGAGCAGGCAGGCACCGCCTGTCTTGTGAAATCAGGGGTGTGTTCGAAGAGGCCATGAGTAATGAAACCACGTCGACTTCAACTCAACGCCCCGTAACACACCCCTCGGCGTGAAAGTCAGTCTTTGGCTGCTTTCACTTCCTTTTCCCCTCTCCAGAGGGGATTGATTGAGCCTAATTTAAATTCAGTACTTCACTTAAAAATCTACCCTTTGGTTACCCGTCTCTTAGATAAAATACCCTGATCCCATTTTCTCATGTTCAGCATTTACATTACATTAAACGTCACTTTACGCCACGATTTTAATATCAACTTCATACGTCCACTACTATGAAATCTCGTCTCACCCTTTTATTGAGTTTATTTTTCTCACTAATGCTCTTTTCAGCAGACATCCTCCACGCCCAGATCGATCGCGAGGCCGGCAATCAAATTTCAACTCGATCTGAGGTAATTGCCGAACGCGGGATGGTGGCCACAAGTCAGCCGCTGGCTACTCAGGTAGGGCTGCAGATTCTTCGCAACGGTGGTAACGCCATTGATGCCGCCATCGCGGCAAACGCAGCCATGGGACTGATGGAGCCCACCGGTAACGGAATCGGCGGAGACCTGTTTGCGATCATCTGGCACGAAGAGAGCGGACAGCTCTACGCCCTGAATGCCAGCGGGCGATCGCCTCAAAACCTTTCATATGAAGAGCTGATGGAGATCCTGGATGAGAAAGGCGTCAACTCCATTCCGCCGTATGACCTCTTGTCCGTATCTGTTCCGGGAGCGGTTGACGGCTGGTTCGAAATGCATGAGCGGTTTGGTTCAGTGGAAATGAGTGAAATATTATCGGAACCCATCTGGTACGCCGAAAACGGATTCCCGGTCAGCGAAGCGATCTCGGCCTCCTGGCGGCGAAGCGTACCGTTTTTGAAAAATCAGCCCGGCGCATTTGAAGAGACATTCACCATTGACGGTGAAGGTCCGGAGAAAGGTGAGATCTTCCGCAACCAAGACCTTGGCAATACCTTTCGCCTCCTCGCAGAAAATGGACGGGATGCGTTTTACCGGGGTGAGATTGCAGAGAAAATTGATGAGTGGATGCGCGAAAACGACGGGTACTTAAGATATGAAGATTTTGAAGACCACGAGTCAGAGTGGGTCGAGCCTCAGACAACCAACTATCGTGGCTATGATGTCTACCAGGTGGGCGGAAATGTTCAAGGAACCGCCGTTCTTCAGATGCTGAATATACTGGAAGGTTTTGATCTGGAAAAGACAGGGTTTGGAACCGCAGAAACACTTCACCTGATGATTGAATCTAAGAAGCTTGCCTTTGAAGATCGTGCCAAACACTACGCTGATCCCGATTTCCAGGATGTGCCGTACGAAACGCTTTTGTCCAAAGAGTACGCCGCCGAGCGCCGGGAGCTCATCGGTGATACCGCCATGGAAGATATCACTACCGGGGTAGATGTGCTTGAAGATGGCGATACGATTTACCTGACCACCGCCGATGATGAAGGAAATATGGTCTCCCTGATTCAGAGCAACTTCCGCGGCATGGGCACCGGGTTTGTGGTGCCGGGCACGGGATTTAGTTTCCAGAATCGAGGCGAACTCTTCTCCCTCGATCCCGATCACCCCAACGTATATGAGCCGGGCAAGCGGCCGTTCCACACCATCATCCCCGGGTTTGTGATGAAAGACGGCGAGCCGTTCATGGCTTTCGGCAATATGGGTGGTGCCTACCAGCCGATTGGGCATGTAAGCATATTAACGAACGTAATCGATTTTGGCATGAACATCCAGCAGGCGGGCGATGCCTTGCGGTGGAATCATTCCGGCTCAACCCAGCCCACCGACGACCTCAACGACAGCCTGACCGACGAAGGTGTCGTGGCGATCGAATCATCGATCAATTACCAGGTGGTCAGGGATCTGGAAGCTCGTGGGCATGATGTAAAAATAGGGGACAGTTTCTTCGGCCGCTTCCAGGCGATCATGCGCGATCCTGAAACCGGTGTCTACTACGGCGCATCGGAGTCGCGTGTGGATGGCCAGGCGGCAGGATACTAACCAACACCGCAGATACCTCAACTTGACCGCCAGAAGTGCCGCTCCATCACTCTCAGCGTTGAGTGGGCTAGCGATACCGCTCTGACCACGCTGATAAGTCGTCTCACTTGCCTGTTTTTACTTCTCCCTGCACTCAGGCGATCATATCTGCGAGGCGATCAGCATCTCAATTTCCCGGTAGGGAATCTCAAACAGGTTGGCAAGGGATTTTTTGGTGAGGTGCTTTTTGTAGATGTAGGTTCCATTGCGGAGGGCTGAGTTCTCCCAGAGGCACTCCTGGATAGTTGCCGCATCCCCCAGCTCCAGCAGGTAGGGCACCAGTACATTGTTCAGGGCGTGGGTGGCGGTTCTTGCAACGTTGCTGGGAATATTGGGCACACAATAATGGACAACATCGTATTTACGGAATACGGGATTCGAATGCGTGGTGGCCTCGCTGGTGGCAATGCACCCGCCCTGGTCGATCACGGCATCGACAATCACGCTGCCCGGTTTCATCATCTGTACCATCTCTTCGTTTACCCAGCAGGGCGCACGTTCTCCTTCGGTGAGCGCCGCACCAATCACCACATCGGCAAATCCCATCGCTTTCGTGAGGTAATGGTGATTGGCAGTAGCAGTGACGATTCGCCGGTCGAGCGCATTTTCCAGACGCCGGAGCGCCGCAAGATTATTGTCCATCACAAACACCTGCGCGCCATACCCAAGGGCCGTCCGTGCTGCATATTCGCCGGTAATGCCGGCTCCAAGTATAACTACCGTAGAAGGCGGAACACCGGATATTCCGCCCAGCATAATTCCCTGTCCGTTGCTGTTGTTCTCAAGATAATGGGTGGCAATCTGCACCGCCATCGACCCGGTGATCTCATGCATCATACGCACGATTGGAAATTCGCCATCCTGCCCTTTAATAAATTCATATCCAATGGCACATACCCCTTTTTCGATCAGGGTTTTCAGGAATTCATATTTTGTATGCCCCAGGTGCAGTGCCGACACCAGGATTTGATTGGGCTGCATCCACTCCTGTTCACTGAGTGTTGGCGGAGCAACCTTAACAAGCAATTCCGATTGGTTGAAAAGCTCCTCTGCGCTGTATGCAATTTCGGCACCGGCCTCGGAATACTCCTGGTCCGAAAAATGGCCGTCAATTCCCGCATTTTTTTCAATAGATACTTCATGGCCGTTCGCCACCAGTGTGGATACACCACCGGGCGTTAACGAAACCCGCCGCTCATCATTCGATATCTCTTTTGGAAGCCCTATCTTCAGTGATCGGCTGGAGGAGGATTTGATCAGACTTTTTTCAAGGGTTTGAATCCCAATCTGCTCAGTGTCAAGTGGGTTAAGTTCCATGCGGTTGATACATCCGGTCGGTTACAAAAAAATTGTATATTGGCACTGCCAGGTTGCTGTGCCATGTCATAAATTACATAAAAAGGGTTGACTTGCAAGTGTGGGCAGAAAATAGAATAAATACGGATCAATTATAAGCGATTGTCCTGCCGCTTACAGGTGCATGAAGGCGAAAAACCGCACACGCACATACCGGCGATGCCCACAGCAGAAGGCCATTGGGCTGCCACAAAAATGATCTGTCGGTTACCCCGGATGAATAGACAGGATAACCGATTGTATGTTAAACCCAAATCAATGAACCCCCACCCCATGGATCAGCCGCCACGAAAAAAGAAGAGTCTCGGCCAGCATTTTTTGAGAGACAGAAATATGATTTTTAAGATTGCAGCGGCCGTTCCAGCCGGACCTGCAGACCATGTGGTGGAAATTGGTCCCGGGGATGGTGCCCTTACGAAACAGTTGATTCAGACGTACGAACACCTGACGGCAATAGAGATCGACCGTGTGATGGTACGCCATCTGAAGGAAAGCCTGCCAGAACTGCATATCATACAGGAAGATATCCTTAATGTAAACTGGGATGAGCTTGCTGAAAAAATTGATCGTCCAATTCATGTGATTGGAAACCTTCCGTATTACATCACCAGCCAGATCCTTTTTTCCCTGCTCCAGTACAGAACACATCTGCAAACCGCCACACTGATGATGCAAAAAGAGGTGGCTGAACGGATTGTGGCCGAGCCGCGAAACAAGACCTACGGTATTCTGAGTGTGCAGTCGCAGCTGATGTGCACGCCTGAGATTTTGTTTGATGTACCGCCTGATGTGTTTTCGCCGCCACCCAGGGTGATGAGCTCCGTGATACAGCTTCATTTTAATAAATCCGCCCTTAGCTGCAGCGATGATCATTTGAAATCGGTGGTCAGAACCGCCTTCAACCAGCGCCGGAAGAAGTTGAGCAACGCACTGAAACCACTCGGTGCCGATCTTCCCGGAGACGAGTTCGATTTTAACCTCCGGGCCGAGGCGCTATCTCCTGCCACGTATGAAAAGTTGACAGCCCGCCTTGAACAACTTGGCACCTTCGGGTAGCCTTTGGCATACAATCGGGTCGGATTACCGCTGAGTTTTGCCCCAAACAGGTTTTTGATCGCCTCTTTGCCACAAAAAATCATTTTGGTACGGATGTTGCGAACATCAATATCTAAAAGCGCTCTGACGAACAGCGCACAAGATTTTTTAAAAACAACCATTAACCAAATAATAAGGAGTCATACCAATGGCGAATATTAAACCTTTAAGCGATCGCGTGCTTGTACGCCCGATAGAAGCTGAAGAAAAAACAGAGTCCGGCATCATTATTCCCGATACAGCAAAAGAAAAACCACAACGGGGAACAGTCGTTGCTGCGGGACCCGGAAAAGTTGAGAATGGTACTAAAATTGACATTTCTGTCAATGAAGGAGATGAAATCCTTTACGGTAAATACTCAGGTACGGAAGTAACACTTGAAGGTGAAGATTACCTGATTATGAGAGAATCCGATATTCTTGGAATTGTCTCGTAACCGATTTATCAAGATTAAAACCCAACAATTTTAAACACTAACTAAAAACAGTAAAAGATATGTCTAAATTAGTTCATTACGATGCGGAAGCTCGCGACGCGCTAAAGCGCGGTGTTGATAAGCTTGCCAACGCAGTTAAAGTTACATTAGGACCACGCGGACGAAATGTCGTCATTGAAAAATCATTCGGTGCGCCTACGGTAACGAAAGATGGCGTTACAGTTGCCAAGGAGATTGAACTCTCCGACAAAGTTGAAAATATGGGCGCCCAAATGGTGCGCGAAGTAGCATCAAAAACAAATGATAATGCCGGCGATGGTACGTCCACAGCTACGGTACTTGCTCAATCCATCATTCAAACCGGCCTGAAAAACGTAACAGCCGGTGCCAATCCGATGGACCTGAAGCGTGGAATCGACCAGGCGGTATCTGCCGTTGTGGAAGAGCTGAGAAATATCAGCAATCCTGTAGGCGACAGCCTTGAAAGTATCAAACAAGTAGGTACGATTTCTGCAAACGGCGATGAAGAGATCGGCGGATTGATTGCAGAAGCGATGGAAAAAGTGGGCAAAGACGGCGTTATTACCGTAGAAGAAGCCAAAGGTACTGAAACCTATCTCGAAACGGTTGAAGGTATGCAGTTCGACCGCGGATATTTGTCACCCTATTTTGTGACAAACAGCGAAACGATGACCACCGAGATGGAAGATCCGTATGTACTGATCTTTGATAAGAAGATCTCCAACATGAAGGATCTGCTTCCTATTCTCGAGAAAGTGATCCAGACCGGCAAACCTCTCCTGATTATCGCAGAAGATATTGAAGGTGAAGCTCTGGCAACACTCGTCGTGAACAAACTGCGCGGATCACTGAAAGTAGCTGCCGTTAAAGCTCCCGGCTTTGGCGATCGCCGAAAAGCGATGCTCGAAGATATCGCCATTTTGACCGGCGGTACCGTGATCAGTGAAGAGCGCGGATACAAGCTTGAGAATGCAACTCTTGATTTCCTCGGGCAAGCGGATCGACTCAACATCACCAAAGACGACACAACACTCGTTGGCGGACAGGGCAAAAATGATGATATCGTGGCCCGAATCAACCAGATCAAATCTCAGATCGAGAACACCGATTCTGATTATGATCGCGAAAAACTACAGGAGCGACTTGCCAAACTAAGTGGCGGCGTTGCCGTGCTCTATATTGGTGCAGCTTCCGAAGTTGAAATGAAAGAGAAAAAAGCTCGCGTTGAGGATGCTCTGAACGCAACCCGCGCTGCTGTTGAAGAGGGAATTGTTCCCGGCGGCGGAGTCGCGTATCTCAGAACGCTGAAAGTGTTCGATAACCTGAAGTCGGATACACCGGATCAAAAAGTAGGATTCGACATTGTGAAACGCGCACTCGAAGCACCGCTTCGTGCACTCTCTAACAATGCCGGTGTTGAAGGATCAATCGTTGTACAGAAAGTACTTGAAGGCAAAGGTGGATTTGGCTACAACGCCAGAACCAATGTCTACGAAGACCTTGTGAAAGCAGGCGTCATTGATCCAACCAAAGTAACACGCTCCGCACTTGAAAACGCTGCCTCTGTTGCAAGCCTCATGCTGACAACCGAAGCTGTAGTTGTTGACAAGCCATCAAAGAACGATGATGATGACGACAACGGCGGCGGCATGCCCGGCGGTGGAATGCCCGGCGGAATGGGCGGCATGGGAGGAATGGGTGGAATGATGTAAATCCATCATCCACTCTCACAACTCAACCGTGAGAACCATTCAGCCCTGAGCTGAACAAAAATTCAAAACCCTGCTCGGATTCAGTTCCGGGGCAGGGTTTTTTTATGTGCATCATCGGACGATTGGTTTTTTCGTCCGATGAATTTCCAGGCAAGGAGGTGGTTCGGGAATTGAGCTGTTGAAAGAGTCTCTTGATCGGATGATTGTCTTTTTCATCCAATGAATGTGCCCGTTAGTTCATTCGGGAATTGAGAAGAGTGGCGAATGGACTGGGAAATGTGATGAGGGGATTTTGGCACGTAAACTCGTCGGACGAAAAAAGCCGCCAAGCGATCCCTTCGGTGCAATCGTCCGACGAGTGGTCAGTGTCTGTGGAGCGGGTTGCTGCCCCGCTTCTATCTGATATGGAGAAATAAATTGTAGGTAGGTGAACTGGTTTTGAATGGCTCCTGCCCGGGATATGAATCATCAGGCGATGGCGGGTTTCTATCTTGGGTCAGGCGACCCGAGCTACGATGTTACCTTAAAATGTTGACAGATTCGGTGTGTGGGGCGTTGGGGTTAAGACTCGTCGGACGAAAAAGGCCGCCAAGCGCTGACATTACCCATGTAATTTTGAAAACACCCTCTTGAATCCATTTAAAGCTCTGATTTTATTTGTTTTAAAACTGTTATGAATATTTCTATAACATAACCCGTCTATCCCATTCAAAAAAACAATCTACCGTAATCTTTTTGATTGAAACCAAAATTCATTCCAGCATCAATTCATTGCCGTTTTTGCTTTGATTTTTTTCAGAAGTTGCCCGGCCTCGAAAGAATTGGCGGATGAAGGGAGCCAGAAGATCCGCGGAGAGCTTTTATCGCACCGGCGAGGAGCTTGTTAACGAGGTTTGAGCGGGGCGGACCATCGATAAAAGCTAGCGGAGATTCCGTGACCGCCGCCAATTATTTCGTCGCCTTGATTTTTTGGTTCGTTTTGCATCAAGGCAAAATGAACAGGTACCTTTTTAAGGTCGATGTCTGATACTTCAGCCTCAAGTTTTCTGTTGGTGCCTTGAAAAGATTTTTCAAAAAAATGAAATTATATGGGTAATGTCAGCCGCCAAGCGATCCCTTCGGGGCAATCGTCCGACGAGTGGACAGTGTCTGTGGAGCGGGTTGCTGCCCCGCTTCTATCTGATATGGAGAAATAAATTGTAGGTAGGTGAACTGGTTTTGAATGGCTCCTGCCCGGGATATGAATCATCAGGCGATGGCGGGTTTCTATCTCGGGTCAGGCGACCCGAGCTACAATGTTACCTTAAAATGTTGACAGATTCGGTGAGTGGGGTGTTTGGGTAAAGACTCGTCGGACGAAAAACCCAATCGTCCGACGAGGGGGAAAAGGGATCTGCCCGGTAGTTCATTCGGGAATTGACAAGAGTGACGAATGGCCTGGAAAATGTGATGAGGGGATTTGGGCACGTAAACACGTTGGACGAAAAATACAATCGTCCGACGAGGCAATAAAGGGATCTGTTGTTATGAATCCCCATTCTTGTGGAGTTGCTGCTCAGGCAGGTGAATCCCGCACTCGGTTTTTTCCATCTCTTTCCAGCGACCGGCACGTTCGGGCTCGCCATCACCCACTTTTGAGGTGCAGGGAATGCAGCCGATACTTGGATACCCCTCATCATGAAGCGGGTTATAGGGGAGATTGTGTTTGTGGATTTCGTCCCAAACCATCTCGGCACTCCAGTGGACCAGCGGGTTAATCTTCATGACATTATTTTTTTTATCCCATTCAAAGATGTCAGCACGGCTTCGGGCATCTCCCTGCGAACGTCGGATACCTGAAATCCAGGCTTTTTTATCGGAGAGATACTGTTGAAGCGGGAGTACTTTTCGCAGATGGCAGCATTTGTCGGGATCCCGTTTCCAGAGCTCCGGCCCGTATTGAGCCGACTGCTCATCAAGACCAAGAGATGGCGGGACGGCTGTAATGTCTATATCATACCGCTCTTCGAGCTCCTCTTTGAGGGCATGGGTTTTATCAAACAGGAGATGTGTATCAAGATAAAAGATTGGAGTTGGCTGATTGAGTTCCGCCAGGTGATGGATCAGAAAAACACCCGATGGACCAAACCCGGTTCCTAAAACCATTTTGCAGCCAAATATTTTGTATCCCCATTGGAGGATTGCACGAGGGTCAGCGTTTTCAAACAGTGAATTTAGGTGAACCAGATCCTCTGCAGAGAACCGTGTACCTGGTTCAGATATCGTTGTAGCCATAAGGGTGTAGATGAATTTTAAGCACCAACAAGACAGTGAATACGGAGCAAGCGTTAAAATTGTAGATGTATCGTTTTTAAATCAATGACTTATTTGATAGGAGTTTATTTTCATCTTGATTAGGGTGTTTTAGGTCAGCCGGCAATGAACAGGTATCAGCTTACGAAAAAAGCGCTTACAGGGCGCAAAGATTTCATAGTCATATACATTCGGGCAGACTGACATGTGGTGCAGCGGAATAGAACGTTTCAATACCCGTGCTTTTTTGAGAGTGAAACGCCATGTATTGGTGCAGGCGAGATCGAAAAAGAGCGGAATCCCGAATCAATCTCTTTTCTTTCGCCCAATCATATAATCCACAAACAGGAATTCGATAGCGGCTGCTTCATATCCCTGCCAGTTCGAGATCATTTCCTGGAATTGCTTATCAGATGTATCAGCCGGATCTCCTCCATAGCTTAGAATGATCCACTTTCGCAGCCCTTTTTCTTCGCCTTTTTTGGTGTTACTCGGAAACACGGCATCGGTCCGTTCACGAAAAAGCATTAAATCCTGGGCAGAGGTTGGCCCGATACCGCGTACACTGGAAATGGAATCGTAGAATTCTTGCGGGCCGGCAACCCTATCAAGCCACTCCATGTCTACGTCGCCGGCAAGGATATCCTGCGCAAGGCCAACGAGATATTCTCCCTTTCGAAGCGTAGGACCCATTTTTCGGATCTGAGCGGGATCGGCTTTGGCAAGCTGGTAGGGCCGCGGCCAGGCCGGGAGTGTCTTGCCGTTGTGGGTCAGATGCGTGCCGTACGCCTCACGCATTTTAAAAGCCATTTTTTTGGCCGTGGGCTTGTGCGAAAGCTGCATCTGCACAATCCTGTAGATGATATCTTCCAGTAGCGTGCCGCGCGCCATCCGTTTCAGGCCGTAATACTCTGTCAATTTTGGGCCAAGGACCGAATCGTTTTCAGCCTGGTCATACAGCGGACGCAGATCAAGATCGGTTCCTAAAATCCGTGCAAGCGTATCATTGGCCTGGCTGATCTCCTCTTTCGTTAAATCATCGGGAGATTCGACGTGAAATTCGGGATGTTCCGGATCGCCATTGAAGAAAATCGTCACAACCACATCGCGTTCTTTAAGCGGAAGCGGCCGGGTAAAGCCTTCTTCAAAGATTTGTTCCGGCTCATGCTCATGGTCAAAGTATGGGTTGATATCAAGACAGATAAACCAATCGTGCGGTGGGATGGACTTCAGTATCCAGGATGACATGGTCAGGATTCCGTTAAAATGTTCGGGTTATTACACTCCGTTAGTTACAGATAATCGTCGGGAATGAGTCAAAGCACGTATGTTTATATCCCTGAACGAATAGGATATCCGCACTTTTTTTTACTTTATTGCAGTATATCGACAAGATTCCTGCGAAATTGGTTCCGTATATTCAGTCCCATTAAAACAAGCGGAAGTGTCAAATCAACAAAAGAAGATCGATAAAACGGTAGGATTTTACGATACCTTTTCAACAAAATATGAACGCAGGTACAGTGCATACCTGGAGCATACGCATAAGCGCCTGTTGGAGGCGATGGATCTATCAGCCGGCGAAAGGATCCTGGATATCAGCTGTGGAACAGGATTACTGGCAGCAGAACTTACAGCACGTTTTCCTGGCACAAAACTAACCCTCAACGATCCGTCGGAAGGGATGTTGGCGATGGCGAAGGAGCGGTTCAAGCATAAGCCATCAGTTCAATTTACCAATTACACGGCGGAAGGGATCCGTTTTGACGAGGAATCGTTTGATCGTGTAATCTGCCTCAACTCTTTCCATTACTATGCGGATCAGCCCCTGGTCATCGAAAATATCTCGCAGGTACTCAAGCCGGGAGGCCGCTTTATCATTCTTGACTGGAACCGTGAGGGATGGTTTCACATTCCGAACGCCATCATATCCTGTCTTTAGCGGGAGCATATCAATACACGATCGCTGGCTGAAATGAAATCGCTACTTGCCAGTTTCGGGTTGAAGCACCAATCGGAAAAGAGGTGGGGGTTTAGATTCTGGAAGTTTTACCTCGTGGAAGCGGAAAGATAAACGAATGGGTATAGACTTCAGGGGAACAGTTAACGAAACTGGAAATGTGGATTTGCCTATGTTTGTTTAATCGAAGCAGGAGGTTCGATTTACATAAAAAAAGGCCCCGCAATGACGCAGGGCCCTCTGTGATTATTCCTAAATAGAATTTTAAATCTATCGTGCCGTCGCTCCTAAAATCAGGTATGTGGTCACATCAACCGTAGAGAGTTCCTGGAGCGGGTCGTGTACCACGAAGAATCCTTCATACTCTCTTGTCAGTTCATTGAACGACATCGTGGAGATGTTGGATCCCATCGCTTCACCGCCGGTACCTTCAATACCGCTGGCAAATACATCTCCATTCGGCGTTTCATTGTAAGGAGTACCGTTGGGAGTCGTTTCCGGATCGGCAGCATCATGGCTGTGCACGGCGTATGTTTCACCATCAATCGTGTTGTCAAGCTTTACCACAAACTCCGTGGTTCCGTCGATTTGCTCGTTCAATTCAATGGTAGCGGTCAGGTTGCGCTGGTGATCGCCTTCGTATGCTGTATCGGGATCATCCAGAAGCTGGCCTTCATTGAAATCGTACGAAAATGAGGTTGATCGCAGGTTGGGTTCCACGGCTTCCAGCGACTCGGCAAACACACCAAGAACAAGATAGGTGGTCAAATCGACGGTGGTAAGATCCTGTGTAGGATCATGAACAACGAGGAACGCTTCGTATTCGGAAATCAGCTCGGTATAGGCGATGTCGGTCTCGTTGGTCAGGCTCGCGGTTCCACCGGTTCCGGTAATTGCTCCAGCAAAGACATCTCCATTCGGCGTTTCGTTGTAGGGTGTACCGTTGGGTGTAGTCGCCGGATCGGCCATGTCATGGGCATGAACAGGATAATCTTCACCCTGAAGGGTGTTCATCAACGAGACGGTTACGTTTGCATTTCCGTCGCCTCGTTCTTCAATAATCAGCTCCGCTGATAGATTTCGCGGATGATCGCCTGCGCCGTCGCCATCGTATGCCGTATTTGGATCGTCAAGCAGCTGTCCTTCATTGAATCCGTAGGAATATGATTCTGTTCTGAGGCTGGAATCACCTGGATCAAGACTTTGGCCGAATACGCCCAATACGAGATAGGTGGTCAGGTCAACGGTGCTCAGATCCTGGAGAGGATCGTGAACGACGAAGAACCCTTCGTAGCTGTTGATCAGCTCATCGTAAGCGATGGAGGTTTCATTCGTAAGGCTGGCTGTTCCGCCATTCCCGTCAATCCCGCCGGCAAATACATCTCCGTTTGGCGTTTCATTGTAGGGCGTGCCATTGGGAGTCGTTGAAGGGTCGGCCATATCGTGGGCATGGACGGCGTATGTTTCGCCGCTCACTGTGTTTCGGAGGTTGACTGTTACATCCGCGTTGCCGTCTTCGCGCTCTTCAATGACAAGTTCTGCCGAGAGATTTCGCTGATGTTCGCCTCTGTAGCCGGTTCCGTCATCATCCAGCGCCTGGCCTTCATTGAAGGCATAGGTATAGGTTTCAGATCGGAGTTCATCATCTGAACTGACCGGTGATGATTCATCACTGCAGGAGGTGAAAATACCTGCGGCAGCGATAAACAGCAGAAGTGGTAGGTATGAAAAAGAAAATTTATGAGTACGCATGATTAACTGGGTTAATTTTAAGTTGATTGAACTGTTGTATTCTATGATTGAAATCGAAAGAAACTCGGTTGTTGAATATTCTTTCCGTTGTCTGTTGTGTAGTACGAGGTGGAGATCAGGGCGGATTGGATTTCATGTCAATTATTTGGCTGGTCAGCCAGAATCCCGAAAAAAGCGGTGACATTGTGTGATCACCGCCTGCAGGGAACAGATGAAGAGTTACTCAGCCACAACAATATTTGCATTCATTCCGGGATGAAAATGGCAGATATAGTCGTTGATAGCTCCCGCAAGTTCCGCCGTCAGCGTGAAGGTTATCGTATTCGCATCTTTTTTTAGATCTACTTCTTCATTATTGTCAAACAATCCATCTCCATTGCTCTGGCCCAGTAATTTTTCCCGGTCGCTGTTTCTAAAATCGAGCGGGTGGTTAGAGGCTCCGGCCTCATTTTTAAATGAAAATCGCTCGCCTGTTTTTAACTCAAGCTCCGCATTTTGCTCGTTCAGGTTTGCTGAGGCGCCATCGCCGTCAATCCCGATAAATATGTAGGCGGTAGCTCCAACATTGTCTATTGTGATGGATGTAACGGCCGGTCCGGCGGGCGTTTCGGTGTCATCTGATGGATCGGTAGACGTTGAGTTGTTCGTGCATGAAATCACAAACAGTGTCATGAGGAGCAGTGGGAAAATTCTATTTAAATACATTATCAGAGTGGTTAATTTTGAAATTGAATTTGTTTCGTTGTGTAGCGTGTGTTTATGTACGAAGAAACAGCAGAAGCGGATTGAAAAGAATCTGTTTCGTCTGAAATTTGCAGGCAGGTTGCCGTTACTTGTTGGCAGGTGTTTTTTTGCGGCGGTTCTTTGATTATCTGTCACAACTCTTATATTCCACGAAATGAACCTGTAAGCAAATGGTGTCCATGAACGATAAGTCTGGCTACGTTGCGAGAACTTTTGGGGATCCAAAAACCCGCAGAAAAATATATTTCGGAGCATTTTTAGCGCTCGTCATCGCCGGGATCTACTTTGCCGGAGATTTTCCCCAGCGGAATGATCACTACGGTCTCTGGAGTATCATGCCGCCGCTGGTGGCCATCGTGCTGGCATTCTGGACCCGCGAGGTGGTAAGCGCGCTGTTTATTGGGATCTGTCTTGGAGGGATCATTTCCGGCAATGTAAATATCGTTGAAAGTTTCCTGATTCCCTCCATCGGCACCGAAAGTTTTGCCTTGATCTTGTTGGTCTACCTCTGGGCACTCGGGGGATTGATCGGCATCTGGACCCGGACGGGAGGAGCTGAAACATTTGCGGCCTGGGCCAGCAACCTGATGGTTCGCGGTCCCCGGTCAGCCAAGTTTTTTACCTGGATGATGGGTCTTGTCTTCCACCAGGGCGGCACCATCAGTACAGTACTTACGGGAGCCACCGTCCGCCCGATTGCCGACAAACACAGGGTCTCGCACGAAGAGTTAGCCTACATGGTGGACTCCACCGCATCCCCTGCGGCCACGATTATTCCCTTTAACGTCTGGCCGTTTTATGTTGCCGGGCTGGTCATCGGCACAGCCCCGATGTTTGAAACACAGCTCGATGGCGTGACCTTTTTTATCTCGGCCATCGCATTTAATTTTTACGCCATGTTTGCCATCCTGATCACGCTGCTTTTTGCATGGGAAAAGCTACCGTGGGTGCCGGGTAAAAAGATGCGTGCGGCAACGAAGCGGGCCCGCGAAACCGGAGAACTGGACCGGAAAGGTGCCACGCCGATGGCCGCCGAAGAGCTGACTCAAAATAAGGTTCCGGATGATTACAGTCCTGGGCTGATCGATTTTTTCGGGCCGATTGGCACGCTGCTGGGCGTGGCAATCATTCCCTATCTCTATACGTATGTGTATCTCGGACGGAAGGAGGATCCCACGCTGCTGATTGCCGAAGCGTTTGTTCTTGCCGTTCTTGCGGGGCTGGGTATTGCCATTGCAAAAGGGATGAGGCTCCAGGAGGCAATCGATGGTTTCATCGACGGGTGCAAAGGGGTGACTATCGGGGCGATTATCCTGGCATTAGCAGTCTCGTTAAAAGAGGTGGCTGATGCGGTGGGCACCGCCGCGTATGTAGTTGACCTGGTTGGTGATGTTGTAGCTCCGGTGGCCCTGCCGGGAATCCTGATGATTCTCTGTATGATTATTGCCTTTTCAACCGGCACATCCTGGGGGACGTATGCGGTTGTCTTTCCCGTAGCTGTCCCGCTGGCGTGGGCGGTTGTTCCCGACCCGTTTTTTCTTACCCTCTGTTTCTCGGCTGTTATTGGCGGAGCCGTCTTCGGTGATCAATGTTCGCCGATTTCCGACACCACAATCCTCAGCTCCCTGGCCACCGGCTGCGACCTGATGGATCACGTCACCAGCCAGTTCCCTCTGGCTATCCTGGCCGGCCTGCTGGCGATGATTGCCTACGCGCTGATGGTATTGGTTTATGTATAGAAGGAACATTTTCGGAACAAATATTTCAGACAACTGAAAGCAGAATGCGAAAAAAAGGAGTAGGTATTATGGTTATCATGAATAGTAAGAAAATTATTTTTATTCACATCCCGAAAACCGGGGGCGATTCTGTGAGCAGGGCATTACAAAAAGAGATGTCCTGGCACGATTTGATTTTGGGAGGTACGACGTTTGGCGAACAGTTTGTTCAGGTCTGGAGCAACATGTGGGACGTGCGTAAACACAGTACCGCTTTAGAGGCAAGGGACCTTGTTGGGAGTAAAAAGTGGAAGACGTATTTTACGTTTGCATTTGTACGTCACCCTTTCAACAGGATAATGTCGTACTATGGGTGGGCAAGAAAAACAGCTCAAGAAAAGAAAAAGCAGCTGGGGTGGCGGCACTATGCCAGACATCTCCCGGTTATCGGGAAACGATGGCAACCGGATATGTACAGCTGGAATGCTGTAAAGGCGGGTATGATAACATCATCATTTTCAGAGTTTATACGGCACCCGCTTATCCAGGAGAGCATCGGCTTTAAACCACAATATGAATTCGTGTACGATAGCAATAACTGCTTGATGGTCGATTTTGTTGGAAAACTTGAAAATTTCCGAGACGATATACAGACAGTCGCTGAAAAGACAGGACTTTCTCTCTCAGTTCCGCATAAGAATAAATCAAAAAGTCGTGAGATTCAGTACGACAAACAAGATCGTGAATACATAGCCGAACACTTTAAGAAAGATTATTCTCTGTTCGGTTACGACTAATCAGAGCACCGGAGCAGTCCATCAATTCGAACGTTTCAACAGCCGGTAGGCCTGTAGTAATAAAACATTGAAACGAAAGCAGATACTGTCACTGGCCTCTGCTAAAATTGTAGCGAAAGTTGAGCCTTACCGACCGGGACGACCAGCTGTACTTGCTGTTTGTGAACGAGGTCTCCTCGAGTATGTCGCGGTCGGACTGACGGGAGTTGAGCAGATCGCGGGCATTGAGAGAAAGCGTGGCGCGTCCGTCAAGCAGATCTTTCGACAGCCCGGCCCCCCAAAATGCGCTGGCCTCTTCCCGGCCTTGTGTTGTCCGTTCCGGCCCCCTGTAAAATACATTTGTCTGGAAATTCCAGCTGCTTAAAAACCCCCACCGAAGCCGCATCCGGCTGGTGAACGAATCAGATTCACTTTCAACACGATCTCCCTGAAACTCACCTTTACGGTTCGATTGAAACAGGTTCAAGCTGCCTGAAAGTTGCAGGTTATCGAGCAAATCCTGGTCGCCTGAAAACTCGATACCCCACGCTTCTTCGGTGGCAAGATTGATAGGACGCCGTGTGGTGATACCATTCTCACCAACGGTTGAGACCCGTTCCACCACCCCCGTGCGATAGCGATAATAGAGGCTTGACAGGATCGATCCACTCTCCCAGGTTCGCAGGTATCCGGCCTCGTAAGAGTTTCCAAACTCCGGTTCCAGGTCCGGATTTCCAATCCTGCGGCTTCGAGAGTCCGTAATTTCTGTGAAGGGCAATAGTAGTCCTGACCAGGGACGGGAAATTCTGCGGCTATAACTAACCTGGAACGAGTTTTTCCTGTTCAGTGAGTAGGAGAGAAAAACACTGGGGAACAGATTCATATAGTTTTGCTCACTTTCATCGCCGGTTTGGTCCAGTTCAGAGCGTATCCGGGTATTTTCGGCACGAACACCCAGCTGGTACGTAAAATCGGAGATTCCGCCATTGTAGTTCATGTAGAGAGCGTTTACATTTTCGAGGTAACTGAAATTATCATTGGCCCCTACGCCCTCCTCAAGATCAACCCACTCATTGTTTACCCGTTCTTCGGCCCGGTAGTCGGTGTCTTCCCAGTCATAATCGAGCCGCATGCCGGCTTCAAACCGTCCCTGAGTTCCTACAGAGACTTCATAGTCGGCATCCATTCGGAACTCTCTGTAATCTTCGTTGGCAAAGGTCCGTTGATTTTGTGGATCTGCCGCCCCTTGCTCAATCACCTCAAATAGTCGAGAATCTTCACTCTCGCTGCCGAACTCATAATCGGCGTCTACCGTTAACCTGTGATCATCCCCGGGAAACTTTTTTTCATACTGAAGGCGTGTGCTGTAATCAGATTCGCGTTTGTCTTCAATGTCGCGGCGATTTGTTTGGCGAAGGATATCCCAGTCGCTGCCAACCGATCTGAAGATTTCATCAGAGCCGGTAAGATAGTCAATGAAAAGCCGTTCCCTGTCCTCTTCTCCATCTTCAATACTGATACGAGAAGAGATCGTAAGAATTTGTTCTGCCGGCAGAAAAAAGTCAGCCCCGAAGTAGACGGTTCCCTCCACCTCCTGCTCTGTTACATCGCTTGATTCCGAAAAGGCAAAGCTTGTATCGGCATTTACGCTCTGAAATGTACGGCCATTTTCGGGTTCGCGTTCGTACTCAAAATCAAGGTTTAAGAACCAATTGATGCTGTTTTTGTTGTAGTTCAGGTTTGTGCCTACGCTATGGTCTTGCGGGTACCCCACATTCGACTGCACGCTGCCATTCAGGCCAAGCTCTTGATTATCCACAAGTTTAATGTTGATGATGCCGGCTGTGCCCTCGGCTGCATAGCGCGAGGAGGGATTCGTAATAATTTCAATCTCTTCGATCATGCTTGCAGGAATCGTGCTCAGGGCATCGGTGCCGCTTCGCAGGAGGCTTGAGGGCCTGTCGTTGATCAAGACCTGTACGCCCTGATTGCCTCGAAGGCTGACATTTCCTTCAAAATCGGTAGAGACCGACGGTACGTTATCGAGCACATCGAGGGCAGATCCCCCGAGGCTGGTGATATCATCGCCTACATTAAAACTGCGGCTGTCAAAGTTCATCTGCATGTAGGAGCGCTCGCCTTCAACAAGCACTTCATCCAGTTCAGATTGTTTGGGAATGAGAGTGATTTTTCCTACATCAAGCGGCTGACCGGAAGTAAGCGTTACGGGCTGCTTTACATCTTGATAGGAGATAAATGAGACCAGTAGCACATAATTTCCAGCTGAATGTTGGAGCGTAAACTCTCCCTTTGAATCACTGGCTGTGCCGGTTATGGTGTCGGCCTCCGTTTCGTCCAGAAGCGAAATATTAGCGCCCGGTACCGGCCGTCCATCTTGATCTACAATTACACCTGTAATTTCTGTTTCATCCTGGCTTCCCTGGGCAAAAGCAGCGGACCCCACGCCAGCCAGCAGCATCAAAGTTATAAACAGGGTCGTTAAATGTACATTCAATAAACGCATAGTCAGTTTTTTCAGAAGTATATGTTGTCTCGTTGATATACAGGTTAACAAGCAACACTGCCGTAAAGTTGATTGAATTCTGAGTTAAATTTGAAGATTAGCCCTGTTTTACATCCTTTAAATAAATCGTAAGTGTATGCCAGCCGTTTTTAACCGTATACTCTACCCCGCTCAGGTATTTATCGGCAATTTGTTTCACAATGGAGAGTCCAAGCCCGATGGAGGGTGAATTTTGATCACCCTTTCTAAACCTTTCGAAGAGCCGGCTTGGGTCCACGTCCAGTTCAGGCCCGGTATTGGCAACCACCCATGTCCGATCGGTCAGTTCTATTTGAATTTCTCCGCCATCAACATTGTGTTTAATTGCATTTTGCAGGAGGTTCGATAAAATCATTTCTGCAAGCGCGGGGTGGAGGTTCACTTCAACATCGGCTGCAATATGTTTTGTAATGCTCAAATTATTTAGCTCCACAAATTCGCTGAACGTCTGCAGGCCCTCTTCAATCATCTGGCTCAGGTTCAAGGTGTCCCCGCTGTTGTACTCGTGATTCTCAA
Source organism: Bacteroidota bacterium (assembly GCA_009909035.1). Classification (GTDB taxonomy): domain Bacteria; phylum Bacteroidota; class Rhodothermia; order Balneolales; family Balneolaceae; genus SW132. The sequence goes on along the minus strand of JAAAOB010000034.1, from coordinate 3,112 downwards.
TCTTTGTGAGCAGGGATAGCGATTTGCTCAGGCGAGAGCATTTCTTAATCGACGCTTCAAGCGACTGAATATGCCCGTATTGTTCTTCGGTCAGCGGCGTTTCGGAGAGCAGCTCCAGCCGGCCTTTGGCAATGGCCAGCGGGGTCTGGAGCTCATGGGATGCATTTTCAGAAAACTCTTTGAGATTTTTAAAGTCCGAGATGGCCTTGATTGTCATGGATTCCACAAAGTGATTCAGTTCGTTGAACTCACGGATACCGGTTGCCTCGGCAACCACCGGTTCTTTCTCCTGCAGCCTGAAGGAGTTGATTTTATCAAGCGTTTTTCGAAACGGCCTGAAAAGCGACCCCGAAACGTAAACCCCAATACCAACAGCCCCGATTACCTGCATAGCCAGGATCCATAACAGAGTTTTGGTGACCGCTTCGGTGATATCATCCGATTCAATCATGGCGCCGTACGTTGTAATGTAGTAGCCGTTCCCATTGATATTCCGGTAGGCGGAAACTTTTACATTTTGCTCGTACTGCTCCATGTAATCGTGCCAAATCAGTGTATCGGAAACGTCCACCCGCTCTTCGGCCGGCTCCGGAAGCTGATGAATCTGCAGGTTCTGCCCGCCGGTCAGTGTTGTTTCCGGGTCAAATTCACGGCCCTCTTCCATCAGGTAGGTTACGCGGTCGATCCGTTCAAGAAATTCCCACTTTAACTCTTTGTCGACCTCGCCTTTGATAATGAAATAGGATATGAACCCGCCGATACCAAGTACAATGACGGTGACAAGCAGGTAGATCAGGATAAATTTTGTTATGAGTTTCATCTCTCCTCCCCGGGTACTTTAAATTTATAGCCTACGCTGTACACACTCTCGATGTAGTCGCCGCAGCCGGCTTCAACCAATTTTTTTCTGAGATTTTTGATGTGCTGATACACGAAATCGAGATTTTTTAAATGATCTACATAATCTCCCCAAAGATGTTCGGCGATGGTCTGCTTGGTGAGTACGTGATTTTTGTTGGAAATAAAATAGAGCAGCAGATCGTACTCTTTTGGTGTCAAATCCACGCAGGTGTCGTGTACATATACATCGCGGCTTTTGGTGTGAATCGAAATTTCTGAGGCGGTCAGAATTTCATTGCCGTCCAGGTTGTTCCGGCGGTGGACAGCTTTAATACGAGCAAGCAGCTCGGGAAGCTGAAACGGCTTTGTCAGGTAGTCGTCGGCTCCCAGTTCGAGGCCGGATACTTTATCGTCCAGAGAATTTTTTGCCGATATGATGATGGTGCCGGTTTGCGGGTGCACGGATTTCAACTCTTTCAGAAGGTCGAGCCCGTTGCCTTTGGGAATCATTATATCAATAAGAACAACGTCATAGGTGTAGGACATTACTTTATCAAAGGCTTCACGGTAGTCGGGTGCCGTTTCACAGATATACCCTTCGCCTTTCAGGTAGGCCAGGATGGTATCAAGCAAATCACGGTTATCTTCAACGATTAAAAGTTTCATACAGGTAAGATAGATCTGATTTCTGAAGTAAAACTGAAGAATGCCAACCACCACCGGTCCGCACCCGGCAACAGTCCCATTTGAGGTGTTGAAATGTAATCCCGCGGGTGAATTTGAAGCTGCTGCTTTGTGCCCAAACTTCTACACCAAAACCTATATATTGAACATAGTGAAACCAAACATATAAACTGACATGAACCTCCGGCAAATTGAAATTGTAATTCCCTCAGATGGCAAAGAGGTCTGTGCCGAACTACTATCTGATGACAGCGTTGAGCACTATTGGCAGGAAACTTCTGAGGAGTCGGGTTTTATGCTAAAAGTGCTTGTGGACGCTACCGCAACGGAGCAGTTCCTGGATAAAGCAGAGCAGTTATTCAATGAGCGTGAGGACTACCGGCTGGTCATGACGTCGGTTGAGGCAACACTGCCACGGATGGAAGTGGCCGAGGAGGAGGAAGAGACCGTTGATGAGCAGAGTACCCCAAATCCGTGGGAGGAACCGCTGAAACAGGGGATCCGGGTCAGCCGGGAGGAGCTCTACTCCGATATTTCAGGGGCGGTAAAATTTACACGCGTCTACATGGCGCTTGTGGTCTTGTCAACGATCGTTGCAGCCCTGGGGATATTGCGTGATAACACGGCAGTTGTTGTGGGCGCGATGGTTATCGCCCCGCTGCTTGGTCCCAATGTCGGGCTCTCGCTATCATCCACGCTGGCAGACGCCGACCTGGGAATGGAGTCATTGCGGTCGAATATTGCCGGGTTGGTGGCAGCACTGGCAATTTCCATCAGCTTTGGAATCGTTATGACAGTTGATACCGAACTCTACCATATCGCCAGCCGAACGGAAGTTCATCTCTCGGATATTGCACTCGCCCTCGCATCGGGTGCTGCGGGAGTACTTGCGTATACGGTGGGCATGTCGACCGCAGTAATCGGGGTGATGGTGGCTGTAGCCCTGCTTCCGCCGCTGGTTGTTGCCGGACTGCTTCTTGGGGATATGCAGTGGGAACTGGCCTATTTTGCTTTACTGCTGACCTTAACAAACGTAATTTGTGTGAACCTTGCCGGCGTGGCCACCTTCATACTGCAGGGCGTGCGGCCGCGAACCTGGTACAAAACGGAACGGGCCAAAAAAGTGAACCGCATTGTCCTTACAATCTGGATATCCCTTGTTGTAGTGCTTGCCGTGGTCATCTATTTCGCCTGAACAAGGCGGCAGATTGGCGGGTTACATGGTGTGGAGACAGAGAAACACTTTAGGGCTTTTAAGTAGAACTGAGATGGTAAGCTGACTCCACTTCCGTAAGCTAAATTTATAAATATCAGACTTGACGGTATTCAACAGATGACAGAAAAAGAAAAAGCAGAACTGACGGACCAAATTGATGAACAAATCGAATCAATCAAGGAAGAGATTATCGAATTGACGGAGCTAACGAAGCCTGTATCGCTGGATGCTTCTATCGGGCGTTTATCCCGTATGGATGCCATTAACAATAAAGCGATCAACGAAAAACAGCTCCGGGATAAAAAGAGCACGCTGCAAAAACTGGAGCGTGCACAGCAGCGCTGTAAAGAAGATACGCTTGGGAAATGCTTA
>JAAAOB010000156.1 GCA_009909035.1 Bacteroidota bacterium | reverse complement strand
CGTCAACCGTATTTAGGCATCAACATTCTCCCCTTGAGGGGAGTGTCCTCGCGTGCTGTTCGCGAGGACGAGGGGTGTGATTGCGGGGGATAGAAATCGGGGCTAAACTCAGGAATTCCATCAACGATCCGTAAACACACCCCTCGGTGTGAAAGCCAGCCTTCGGCTTCTTTCACCACCTTTTCCCCTCTCAAGAGGGGATTTTTGGGACCTCCCCTCTTGAGAGGGGACAGAATCACATAATGGCGCAAAGCGTCAATTCTGCTATTCAGGGGTGTGTTCGTGGACCCTGAAGTCCAAAATTTAACCTCAGCTCTTAATCACCGCACGACGATTTTTTCTCAAACCAATAAATTTTACCCATGTCACAAATCAAACAACATTTCTCCAAAACCATCGACACACTCCAGGATGAGATCTGCTCAGCGATGGAAGAGGTTGACGGAAAAGAACATTTCCGGGAAGATAACTGGGATCGTGATGGCGGTGGAGGCGGACGGACCCGGGTGATCGAAAAAGGGAATGTGTTTGAGAAGGGCGGTGTGAATGTCTCGCGGGTCTGGGGTGAGCTGCCGGATCCCATCAAAAAACATTTCAATGTAGAAAGCGGCTGGTTCTGGGCCGGCGGCCTCTCGCTGGTTCTCCACCCCGAAAACCCGATGGTGCCCACCGTTCACGCTAATTTCCGCTACTTTGAATTGTATGATGACGAATCGATGGACCATGCTGTTGACGGCTGGTTTGGCGGAGGGATTGACTTAACGCCCTATTATCTGTTTGAGGATGATGCTGTTCATTTTCACCAAACTCTGAAAAAGGCCTGCGATCGCCATCACCCCGACTTCTACCCGGAGTTCAAAAAAGAGTGCGATGAATATTTCTACAATTCCCACCGGGGGGAAGGACGCGGCATCGGCGGACTCTTTTTCGATTACAGACGAGCAACCGATAAGATGTCGCTCGACGACTGGTATGCCTTTACCACCGATGTTGGCGATGCGTTTATCGACAGCTACCGGCCAATTGCCGAGAAACGAAAAAAATCACCGTTCACACCGGATCAGCGCTACTGGCAGGAAATTCGCCGGGGACGCTATGTGGAGTTCAACCTGGTGCACGATCGCGGCACGCTGTTTGGGTTAAAAACCAACGGACGCATTGAATCCATCCTGATGAGCCTGCCGCCGGACGTGAGATGGGATTACGATCATCAACCAGAACCGGGTACGCAGGAAGCTAAGCTACTTGAGGTTTTAAAAAATCCACGGGATTGGGTGTAGATGATATTTGACGGGAAGTAAACGAATCGTGATACATTCGTTAAATAATGCCCGCCAGCGTTGGTTACCATTTATTTATGGTATCAACAATAATCAAACCAATGATCTATGGATAAGGTAAATGTTAGCGGTACAATTCAGGCATCAGCGAATGAGGTATGGAAACTGGTTAGCAATTACGGAGAGCTGAATCAGTTTGTTGAAGCGGTTGAAACGTGCACGTCTGACGGCTCGGAAGCAGGGTCGGTCCGCACGCTGACGCTACAGGATGGAGGCGTTGTGAAGGAAAAACTCCAAAGCCTGGACAATGAGAACCGGGTGCTTACCTATACAATCGAAGAATCCCCCATGCCAATTTCCAATTACACTGGGACGATGAGGGTTCGACGCCTGAAAGAGAATCAATCAGAATTCATATGGTCATCGGAATTCGATGTACCGGACGAATCCGCTGATGAGATCAAAGGCGCCCTTGAAGGCTTATACTCACTGGGTGTTCAGGGGCTTCAGGAATCTTTCTCCTGAGTTCCCCCGGATTAATATACCAATAGAAATCACTCTAATTCCAACCAAATATGATAGCTATGCGAAATTTCATTTTATTACTGTTGGCCACCGCGGTTTTCAGCGGGTGCAGCAGCGAACAACAGACAGAGGAGAGTTCTTCTGCAGATCAACCAAGAACCATTGAAATCATGGCTGTAGACCAGATGAAGTATGTAGTTGAGGATGAAGCAGAACTCCTTAACACCGGCGAACCTATAGAGACATCAGCGGGAGATTCATACCTGCTGCTTGAAAATATTGAGGCATCCCCTGGTGAATCGATCCAAATCCGGCTTACCGCAATAAGCGAGCTTCCGCCAAATGCAATGTCGCATAACTGGGTTCTGCTGAATTCCGGTGTCGACCCGAATGCCTTTGCCCAGGCGGCGATACCGGCCGGTGAGAATGACCACATCCCGGCGGATCGCTCTGACGATATCATTGCCCACACCGCACTGGCAGCGGGTGGTGAGACGGTTGAGGTTACATTCACCGTGCCGGAAGAGACCGGCGAATATGATTACCTCTGTTCATTCCCGGCTCACTTCACAGGCGGCATGACCGGAAAGCTTATTGTTCAGTAGCATGAGGTTGGTTTTGACAGGCACGCCGGCTGGATACTAATCGTGGCCTGAAGTTGTATTGTAGAAAACGGCAGGCACGGTAGGTCATTGATCCCTAATCTTTCTAATCGATATGAAGTTTATTCAAACTTAATAGTTGAGACGCGTTTACCAGTTGGATTGGAAAGTCCCCCTTCTCCCATGGGGATCCCTCACGGGGGAAGGGGAAAGCAATGCCGGCTGGCGGAGGGACACTCTCCAAAACAGACCTCAACCGGTAAACGCGTTAGTTGAGATCTCTTGCTACTCTTGGAGGGTTTTGCTTATATAGCGTAGTGTTATGTCCATTCTTATTTGCTGCATAAAGACCTGACAGCAATCCCGGTGTGTTGGCGAGACTGCGGTCGGGATGTCAGCGTCAAAAACCAACGCTGTCAGATCCGGTAGGTGCTGACAGGTTGGTATCGACATTTCATACAAACAATGCCACCGGGCGACCTAACCCGGGGCTCTTTAATTCAAAGAAGACCGTTCCTATACTCTTCTATTCTTCAACGATAACCCATCCAAACATCTCCGCTCCTTCATGTGGAATACAGAAATATTGATACGTGCCGGGGACCTCAAAGGTGTGCGTAAATGTTTCTTCAGGGTCCATCATGCCGGAATCGAAAGGTTTGGCTCCATCTGGAAGAACCGCGCTGCCTTCAACGGATGATTCAGCAGGGTCCCCGGTGACAGAGTGAGCAAGAAGCGAGGAGTTTTTCCATTCTACCATCTCCCCAACATTTATCCGAACCGTGTCGGCATCAAACTTCATTGTATTGGTCATGCCAACCGTAACAGCCGGCTCCTGGCCGGAGGATTTGACCTCTTTATCAGTTTCTTGAGAGAATAATTGATTTGTCTGTAAAGCGCCGATTAAAAACAGGCAAATAGCCGTCGTTAGCAGTAAAGGAAATATGTAGCGTTTCAAAAATGACATTGTATAGATGATTTATTTATCAAAATTTTTTGCGAAGATCACAAGCAGATCCATAGATGATCAAAAAAAAACTGTCCCGCCAATTATAATAGACGGGACAGAAGTTTATCAAGAATTTAGCCAATGACGTCTTACTGACGGCTGGCATTAATTTCAAGATTCTCGAACATAACATGCCAAAAAGGAAGCTCCATTCCATTCGGCAATTCAAATCCGGTTGCCACATCTTTATGGACAAATTTGCCCTCTCCCATTTGCGGCATCATGGGCGGAACCATCAGGTGCAAATGTTTTCGGCCGGGCGTCACTTCGTCGTCAAAAGCCAGCTCATAGCCCTCTTTTCGGACGTACTCGGTAAGCATACCGTGAATCAGCCGCGGCTGATCGGTAACTTCACCATTTTTTCGTACCTGGCCCATGCCCCAGAATGCAAAGTACGTGTATTCGGTTGGCATCAGGGCCGTACCGATACGCGTGGACCCGTGAAGAATGGTATTTGTTACAACACCACCAAACGTGGGAAATTCAACGCCGTGTGTTGCAAGCATGCCGCAGCAACGAACCTCGTAGGTATTTCCTTCCTGGTCTTCCCAGCTTGCCATAAACTGCACCTCATCTCCCGTTTCGGAAGCATCCGCGGCTGTGGCATCCAGGGCTTCTATATTGAGTTTACCATTGGCCATAACAACATTTTTATCACCAAAAGGCGATGGATTTTTCATCTCCGTATACTGCCCATTCTGTACACCGCGTGCCATCGGTGGAAGACCATTTATGCCCGGTGTACCCGCTATGGCCCGTGGCATATCCGGCGTTCCAAAGACCTGGGGATCCAGTTTTCTTTTGGATGGTAAAATAACGAAGACGCCCCCGCTGTTTTGGCTGATATTCACTTCAAGCGGACCGCCAAGCAGCTCCTGAGGCTGTGCGTTCATATGCGCTTTCAGATACCCTTTATAGGGAGCCATCTCCTGGAGCATTTGTATTTGCTTTTGCATCCGTTCCTGCTGACCCTGTGCATTTACCGTCTGACTCCAGCCAGTAAAGACAAGAAATACCAGCACAGATAGTATGCTCCATATGTTCTGTTTGCTAACGTATTGGTTCGTGCTATTCATAATTACCCTGTATTTTAGTATTAACGATTTAACCTGATTTCTTCAACTTATCTCAATGTTTCCTGTTGCTTTTCATCTGCTGTAACCTTCGATCTCAACTGTGTGATTTTGATCCGTACCCGATGACTCAATATCTCAACTCGCGGTTTGCATGAATCGCGTGATGCACACCAAAAAAATCAAAAAGCAATGCCCAAATGATCAGGACTTTTATATTACGTGATATCGAGATTATACATATAGCTCAGGCCTCCTGCCGGATCTACCCCGGCGTTAATGCATTCCCTACCAGAGAATTACACGTGTAATGATATACGCATAAATCACCAGTTTAGCACAACTTTTTTGCCTGTCACAATCACAAACATAAATCACAGAGTGCTGTTTTCTGTAACAAAATGATATCTCTTTGATTTCATTTATGTTACATAGTTGCTTATAAAATGAATAGTTCCTGAACATTATTTGATAGAAATCATATACTTAAAAATTATTCTAATCTTTACAAAAATATGATTTATTTAACAAGACTCGTGGAACCAAGATCATTGTCATGTACAATCAATGAGATATTGCAGGAGCCGACCGCAGGTGAGATGAGGTCTTTTTTGTCGTTGTACTCAGCATGGGGAGGTTATGGTTTTACAGATACTTTTCGCTGATCAACCGCTGGCTTGTGTACCCTAAAACCGCACCATACAGAAGGTGAACCAGCAATGTTATGAAAAGATAACCGGCTATTGACTTCAGGTAGAGAGGATGAACCGATTCCAACAGCCCGGCATTGCCGTACCCAAAAAAGCCCCACCCGATAATCGGGCTATAAACCACCATCATAAAGAGCCAAAGTATCACGGAAAACTGCAGTGATCGTATAAAAGAGAGGTCGTTAGAAAAAGCATAAACGTATACCACGGCCCAGAGTGATCCATAGCTGAAATGGAGCAAAAGCGGCAGCAATTCATTCTCAATGCCGAGAATATATAGAAAAGCAGCGGCCGGGTGTATATTCATCGGCATCAATCCAAAAACCAATGAAAATCCTTTCATTGCCACATCCATTGATGCCGTGGCAAGAAGTCCGCAGAAAATTGACACGATCCATTTCATTATTCAATATTTAGTTTAGAGATAGGAACCACTTGCTCCTTTTGTAACATCCGGCTTAAAACGTATATCAAACCGGGTATGCCCTGCATAATCTACTTCGAGGGTGCCTTTCAATTGATTCAGCAGATTCTCAATCAGCACCTGCCTGAACGGAGTTACCTCGGATTGTTGAACAGGATGTTCAATGCCCGTAATTGTGGTATGAATAACAAGGCAGATGTGCGAGTCCTCGCGAGTAATTGACAGCCTCATCTCATTCCTTTTTCCAGTCTTTTGGGCAAATTGGCTTATATAAAACCCTAATTCATTCACCAGTAAACCAAGCGGAACAGCCTGGTTAATGTTTAGCTTTTGTAGATTAGGAACCTGTTCAATCTGCAGATCATCCATCCCGGGAAGGGAAACGCGGAGATGTTCGGCCATCTGTTCGGTAAACTGTTTTACGTCAATATCTGAAAAGGACTCTGAGTTATAAACAATTTCGTGGACCAGTGCCATTGATTTAATCCTGGCCAAACTGTCTGTGAGAGCTTTCGTTGGATCTTCTCCCATCATCTCCTGAAGCTCAAGCAGCCCTGATATGATGGCCATATTATTTTTCACGCGATGATGAACTTCTGCAAGCAGCATCTCTTTTTCATGCAGAGAGCGGGAAATCTCCCTCTGCTGTTCTTTCAGCGTCGTAATATCAATGGAGTGGACGTGAATACCGATCTTTTCTGACAAATAGTTGATTGACTGTTGATAGTAATGGTCATTGACCTTCACCACCTTCAAAGACGCCGTGCCCTCCTTTTCAATGACACGTTCGAAGTCATGGTTTAACTCTTTCAGAAACGGGTGGTCGAGACCTGATTTTTCAATCTCAGGAAACAGCGAACGTGTCGACTGGTTTATAAATCCCAATGTGCCGTCCGTCATGACGTTCAAAACCGGGTATTGGTTCAGCTCCGGAAAGGCCGCAACCCGGTCTCTTTCAAGAAGTGCACCCTCCAGCTCTTTAACCTGTTTGATTCCCCGAACAGTATAAATAATCCCTGACAATACAATAAATATGCCCAGCAGAACCGTCAGCCAAAGCGAGTACCGCTTTATGGTGAACAGAATCATTGAATTTTCCAGTATCATCGCCTGAATGTTCCTATCGATTTGCCGGTGAATATCCTGAATGTTGTCAGTATTGGAGTCAGCTGTGGGAGAACCAGCCGGCACAGGCATGGGGGCGGCCATAGCATATGCCTCTTCATGAAATTGTCGCGTTTGTTTCCATATTCGTTTTATCTTTTCAACATGTTCCATCTCCGGGAAATATGTAAAAATTCGGATCAGGCCGGTAACCTCATTGGGGTGAATATCAACCGGCTGATACTCCCGGAAAATGACATCCGGATCCGGAGCATCACGCAGAAGCTCATCAATGATCAAACCGGCTTGTCTTGCCTTTTTAGTGATCATACGGTACTCGGAAAAAGAATCGGGACCGGAATCAGCCGTTCGCTGCCCTTTCAATGTACTCGCCCTTCGATTTTGCTGGTTCCACTCAATCAGCAGGCGATTAAATTCTCCACTTGCTGTGAGCATACTTATGGCATAGGTCGTTATAACAACCAGCAGGCTTGCCGCAATCACAAAAAACAGAATCACCAAAATATGGTTACTTTTGGCAGATGTCGCAGAATTGGAATCACCTAACGTCATGAGCTCTGGGGTAGATCGTTTACTTCCATTTAGACAGGGTCAAAACCGAACCTCTTACGTTCACCTATCTTCGCTTATCGACATATTGGGTAACCCACATTAAAGTATCATTACTTTTTTACATCTGTATAAACCTCCCACACATGGCAACATCCCGATTTCGCCGCGAACGCACCCCATGAGGTAAGAAACTGCACCGATACCGCGTCAAAGCAACAGACCGTTTTTACTAAACCATTTGCATGAAAGACATGCTCAGAAATATCGGCACACGGCTGGCTACTTTCCTCTCTAAAGAAGATGAGGGCAGCGAATCTGTATGGCGATTAAATATATCACCCAGTCAACGTGGTCGCACGCAGCACTGTATGCGGGGGATCGGCTCGACGACGGGACCATTGCAGATGACAAGCATACATTAATTGAAGCTGACATAAAAGAGGGCGTTCGAACAGTCTCTCTGAACATGTATTGCAACGTACACACCCGGATATGTCGTCCCGTGGGGTTATCTGATGATGAAATTCAGCAGGTAATCAACTACATGGTGCAGCGTATTGGATACCGGTACGATATGAAAAATATTTTTGACCTGGCCCGATACCTGATACAGTCTCCCCCGGTTCCAAAAAAACATCGGCGAAAACTCCTGGCCCTTGGAAGCGGTGATCCCACAAAAGCGATCTGCTCTTCATTGATTGCCCAGGCATTTCAAGCCGTAAGCTACCCAATTTTACCGACAATCAATATTGATGAAAACAGCAACAAAGCTGCGGTACAGTCTCAAAAAGAGATCCTCCATATCCGTCATCACAGCCTGTTTGCGCCCCGCGATTTTGACGTATCTCCCTACTTCCAGGTCGTAAAACCTTCCCTGCTCTACGGTTTTGATCACAACGAACTCAACTGGGCAAAAAAACAGGGCCATTAACTGCCGGGGACCGTCCAACTGGAATGCATTGTGACGTTGGGCCTTGCATACCTGCAAGGTATACGATTCTCCGCCAAAATTTTTATCATGAGTTGTCAATTTTAAAACGAACTTGATTTCATGCTTCACACCTCTTTTATAGAACTCAGTAAAGATGCGTTGAATAACAACATCCGGTTTATTCGCCGGCAGCTTCCGCCGGAGGTCCGCTACTCTATGGTGGTGAAGGCAAACGCTTACGGTCATGGTATTGAAGATTTGCTGCCCGCTATCGAAGAGTGTGGAGTAACCCATTTTTCCGTATTCAGCACAGCCGAGGCGATGCGTGTACATGAAGCCAAACATGAGCAGTGCGAAGTGATGATTATGGGCTGGATTGACGACGACTACCTGGAGTGGGCAATTACCCGCGATGTCTCTTTCTTTGTATTCACTCCTGAGCGCCTTACGGCCGCCTTGCAAGAAGCCAGGCGTCTTGACCATCCCGCGCGCGTACATCTTGAGCTTGAAACCGGAATGCACCGAACAGGATTTTGCGAGGATCAGCTTGACGGGGTTATTCAACAGATTGCAGAGAACAAAACCTATATAAAACTTGAGGGCCTCTGTACGCATTATGCCGGTGCAGAAGATTACACAAGCTATGACCGCGTTGGTGAACAAATTTCAACATTTAACCGCCTCTGCAGCCGATTTGAGGCTTCCGGGATCACCCCGCGGTATAAGCATAGCGCCTGCTCGGCCGCCCTGTTCAATTTTCCCGAAACTGCCGGCGACCTGGTCCGGGTTGGCATCTCAAGTTACGGCTACTGGCCTAACATTGAGACGAAGATGCGCTATACCATGAAACACGATATTGAAACGAATCCGTTAGACCGCATCCTGACCTGGAAGAGTAAAATTCTGAGCGTCAATAACGTGGCTGAAAACGAATATGTAAGCTACGGGAAAAGCTATCTAACGAATCGTCCCAGTAAAATCGCAACCGTGCCCGTCGGTTACGGATACGGCTTCAGCCGCACGCTCAGTAATAACGGCCATGTACTGGTGGGGGGAAAACGGGTGCCTGTTATCGGCAAAGTGAATATGAATATGATCGTTCTGGACGTGACCGATGTGGATCTCGCTGCCGTAGGTGATGAGGTGGTTCTGGTTGGCCGGCAGGGAGATCTCGAGATAAGTATCAGCTCGTTTAGTGATATGAATAACAGCATGAATTACGAGCTGTTAACCCGGCTGCCAAACCATATCCCGAGGCAGGTCGTTTAAAACAAGGCGAAGGTGATGAGCCTGCTGCCTGAAGTACGATGGGATTATAATTATCATCCTGAAAAAGGGACAAAAGAGGCGGAGCTGGTGGAAGTACTGAAAAATCCCAGGTAGTGGGTTCAGGGATGAGAAGTGAGAAAATAGACAAGAGATGTGAGATGAATTTCGAAAGAATTTACGGGGAGATACCGTCTGATTGGTAGTTATATCAATCAAAAATAAACAGAAGAGCTATGGAAAACGTAAATGTAAGCGGAACCATTCAGGCACCGGCAAATGACGTATGGAATGTTGTAAGTGATTTCGGCGCCCTGGATCAATTTGTGGAAGCGATCAAAGAATGTGAGTCTGACGGAACCGGAGTAGGCGCAGTCCGGACTTTGACACTTCAGGACGGGGCGGAAGTGAAGGAGAAACTGGAAAGCCTGGATGATCAAAACCAGAAGCTGACCTACTCCATCCTGTCATCTCCCCTGCCGGTTGAAAATTATACAGGCACCATCCAGATCCGGGAAAAAGGTGATAATAAAACGGAATTCTCGTGGTCCTCTACCTTTAAAGCAAAAGACAATACAGCAGATGAAATGAAAGAAACCTTCGAAGGTTTATACAACTTTGGGGTAGAAGGCCTTCAGAAACACTTTTCCTGAGCAGTAGAAAAGTACATGGCATGTCTGTTCAACTCATGAGAAAACATCCATCTCTTGGTTCATTACGAAACAAAGCATTTTTTGGTAAAAGACAGACATACCATGTTTCAGGATTTACTCCCTTGACCTTATCAAACCGTACTTTATCCCAGAAAATAAGATCCAAGAAAAGCCACGCCGGACAGCGTGGCTTTCTTTTTTTAAGCATGAATCATGAACAGAAACTAAGCTCGCTACCTTAAAATCTTTCTTCTAATTTTGTAGTATTTATAAATAAAAATATTAAAATATTTGCACATGATCGTTTTTTTTTAGAATAATTCATGGGCAGCACTAAATTATATATACCAATCACGACACTGAGCTTCATAATTCTACTAACAACGTGCTTGTCTATTTTATCCGAAAGCCAAGAACCTGGCTATTTTTCTCCTGAATTCGAAAATGTAATTCACTCAGAATTGGATTCTACTCTTACCAATGAGAACGTTTCAGAGCTAAAAAAAACGTTTTTCCCATCCGCTGTGGTGGTGAAGTCGGTGAAAATTAATAATATTTAAGATAACCAGTTATTCAAATGACTGGTTATCATTTTAAAATTACTCAAGATGAAATCAACATTATTCTTTATTTCTTTACTTTTTTTGCTGTTTTCTCATGATTGCTGTAATTCTCAAACTTTTAGCCTCGACTTAAATCAGGCATTGAAAATTGGTGAAGAATTTGATGAATCAGCAAATTACATGTTTGGAAACATATCATCGATTCAAGTCAGTTCCAGAGAAGAAATCTATGTAGTCGATCGAAGTAGTAACTCAATAAAAGTTTATAAACCAAACGGTGAGTATATAAATCAAATAGGAATGAGAGGCCGTGGCCCCGGAGAGTTTTCTGAGATTACGCACTTTTCAATAGATCACAATGACAATTTGATTGTTCTCGACCGGCATCAGTCCCGGGTATCAATTTTTAGTCCGGATAGCCAGTTAATCGGCACATTCCCGATAGATCTTGATGAGATGGTCGATTTGCAATTTATTTATCCGGCAATCAAAACGGATGATTATCTGATCGGGTTTCGATCCCTCATAGAATCAGATGATACGGGTAACCTGCTGCACGAATTTGACAAAAATTTTTCGCCAAAAAATGTTTCTCACTTAAATGTGTTTCATTATTTATTTGATCGGTCAAAAACATTTGAACAGAGAATTTCTACATCAATGTACTATTCCACATTAATGGGTGATAATGTAATTGCAATAACACCTTCGGTATACACCGGGGTAATTCTTTACTATCATATGACGGATCAATCTGTAGAAATTGCAGGTTCATTAGACTCTGACTTTTACACACTGTACAATTGGGAAGATCGTACTGCACTTTTAGATGATAAAACAACAGGGTTTGCTACAAAATCAGGGTTTGGAAATAATTTTATTTATAAAAGAAAAGGGGCCAACTTTGGATTGGTTGCTAATGATAAATTCCTTCTTCAATTCATTACTTATTTTGAAGGCCAAAGTCTTCGGACACATTTAAACATATATTCCATAAAAGGCGAACTCCTTACCTCCTCTTCATTGGTTGAATCACCCGTACAATGGACGAGAAACAACAAGTATTCAGCAGCAAAGCCAATGTATCTTGATGATAAGAATAGGTTATATGTAGCAAATTCATATTATGACAATTCCTACCCGGCTGTTGTGATATATGAAACTAACCTGGACGAGCTGTTGTATTAATAGCCGACTGATTATGAACACAAAAAAAGCCACGCCGAATGACGTGGCTTTTATTTTTATGAAGCAAAGAGGAGAGAATCTTACCCTTGCTGGGTGCCGTAAAATCGTTCTCTTACAATTTTACCATCCTTCCACTGCTGGGTGGCAACCTGCTCAATTTTCATGGGGCCGTCCGCTCCTTTAAACGTGATATCCATCCAGCTCTCTACGGCTGTTGTCTCTTCTTCTTCGTTTGATGTGATGGCCGTTACTCCTGCGCCGTTGAATGATTCAACGCCTGCAAAGAACTCATTTTCGCGGTCTCGGTTGGCATCTTTGCCTTCCACTTCCGTTCCATCTTCCAGAACCATGACCACGTCATCTGCATAATATTTCTCAAATGCATCCAAAGCGGTGCCGTTTTGTATGTGATTATATACGTCGGTGATTTTTTCTTTTACACTCATCGTACTTCTTATGTTTTAATTATTGTTTAATATGAAACTATTTCACATAGAACAACCAATGGATTCTCGATTTCGTTTACGATTTTGGGAAGAAATCTGATTTTTTTGAGATCGTTCATTCCTCTCCCAAAACATCACGTCCTTATCTCATCAGGCGGGTAACAATTGAGTAAAAAAAAAGCTGTCCAATAGATTTTTAATATTAACCCGATCTACACTTCTCCGCCATGATGGGTTGGTTGATTGCGATTTCTACAATCGATCTCTCAATCAATGAACTACCTCAGGGCAGAGCCCACGAGGTATCAATTTGAACCTCTAACTTTTTGGTCAACTATTGAGTTTATTCTGGAGTGTCCCCCTTCGGAGGCTGTGAGGAAATACATAGTCAAGTATATCAGCCATTTGTTTTTGCCACGAGGACGCAAAGTCACGAAGGTGCACGAAGTGAAATAATATCAACGAAATAACCTTCGTGAAATCTTTGTGTCGTCGTGCCTTCGTGGCCCACATAGCGAGTGTTTATAATGCTTGTTGTTCTATTTTTTTTTCACAGCCTCTCGAGAGGGGAGTACTCCGCCGGCGGGCGGAGAGAGGGCTGGTCTCCCCAGGGGAGTACCACGCGGGTTTTTGCGCGTGGGGAGGGGTGTTATTCGTTACGTTTAAGAACCAAGTCCAGGACATTCTAAACTCAGAAAGTCAACCCACGGCTTGTCCGACCCAGAGAGTCGGGCAATGAAACCACTTAAGATTAAGATTAAAAACACCAGGCATTAGCCGATTTTTAAGAAAACAGATGCACGCCATACAGAACGTTTCTGCGTTATATCAGCAATACCCGTTTGGCTGTTTCTGTTAAAAGAAGCGGTAATGCACATTTTTTATTTCAGAAATGCCCGCAATCTGTTATACTCAATTGATTTCATGCGCTCTTAACCTGAGATGTTGTTTATGCGAAACTTTATCATTCTGTTATTCTGTTTCTGGATCGTCACGCTCTTTCTGCCGTGGTGGACGTTACTGATTCCCGCGGTTGTTCTGGGCGCGGCCCTTTTTGAACGTTCGGTATCCGCCTTTTCAATCGGATTTCTCTCCTTATTTGCCGCCTGGCTTCTGCAAGTCCTCTACATCGACATTGCAAATGAGTCGGTCCTTTCAGGGCGCATGGCCGACATGCTTGGCGTGGGCCAAAGCTGGCTTGTCCTGTTGTTAACGGCCCTGATTGGCGGACTCATTGGAGGCGTTGGAACCCTCCTTGGCTCTCAAATCCGCCAGTTGCTTCGGCCCGGTGACGTCCAAAAATCTCGCACAGCCTGAACATCATCTATGCCGGACCAACTCCAATTGTGTATCAAAATATTTGAACTGCAATTCGCCTCTATAGAATCAGACATTTCTGACCTGTCTGGTGGAGCCCCCGGAAGACTCTCAATCAGTTCCAGTAGATAACATTTCAAAATACCCCAAAAAACCAGTTAACAAATCCACCAATAACCAGACAAATTCAATGAGTGAGTACACGAAAACTGACGATCCAAATCCACCCGGACCCAAAGAGAAACGAACACTCTTCACGCGGTTTCTGGATTTTGTAGAATGGCTGGGGAATCTGCTACCTCACCCGGTAACTCTTTTCGCACTTTTTGCACTTGGTATTGTTCTAGTCAGCGGGCTGGCCGAATGGTTAGAGTGGACCGCTGCTGATCCGCGTCCTGAAGGTTCGCCCGGACGGGCGCCGGACGGCATCATTCGGCCGGTCAGCCTCCTGAATGCCGAGGGGCTGCGAATGATCATCGAGAATATGGTCTCCAACTTCACCAACTTTGCCCCACTCGGGGTTGTTCTGGTGGCGCTGCTGGGAGTTGGCGTTGCCGAGCATTCCGGCCTCATCAGTGCCGTGATCCGCGGAATTGTACTGAAAGCGGCCTCCTTCAAACCAAAAGGAGACATCGGAAGCGGCTTAACCGCCATCCCGATGCGAATGTACCGGTTCCTTGTTACCCCCAAAAACCTGGTCACTATCGCCATCTGTTTTTCTGCGGTGATCTCCAATACCGCCTCGGAAATGGGCTATGTGGTTCTGGTGCCGCTGGCTGCCGTCATCTTTCACTCCATGGGCCGCCATCCCCTGGCCGGCCTGGCCTGCGCATTTGCCTGCGTATCGGGCGGCTACAGCGCCAACCTGCTGCTGGGTACCATCGATCCGCTGCTCGCCGGACTCACCCAGGAGGCCGCCATGCTAATCGATCCGGACTATACGGTAGTAGCCACCGCCAACTACTACTTTATGTTTGTGAGCACCTTCATGATCACGGCCCTGGGTGCTTTTGTAACCCTCCGAATTGTGGAGCCCAAACTGGGTGAATACGACGAAAGCATGGCGATGGAGGATGTGTCGGATGAAGCTTCCATGGAGCCGCTCAAGCCGGAAGAACTTCGCGGACTTGCCTGGACCGGCGTCTCCATCCTGGTGATGTTTGGAATTCTTGCGCTCACCATTGTCCCTGAAAACGGAATCCTCAGAAACCCGGAAACGGGCGACTGGAAGGATTCGCCCTTTTTGAATGGTGTAGTCGCTCTCATCTTTATCTGTTTCCTGATACCCGGTTTTGTCTACGGGCGTGTTGTGGGAACCATGAAAGATGACCGCGATGTCATTGAAGGTATGGCGCAGGCAATGTCTACCCTGGGTCTTTATATCGTGATTGTATTCTTTGCTGCCCAGTTTGTGGCCTACTTCGGCTGGACCAACCTGGGACAGATTTTTGCCGTTAAAGGTGCTGAGCTCCTCACAAATATGGGGGCGACAGGCCCGATCATTTTCATTGGATTTATCCTGGTTTCCGGCTCCGTAAACCTGATGCTGGGGTCGGCATCCGCACAGTGGGCTGTTACGGCCCCCATTTTCGTGCCCATGCTGATGCTGATCGGTTATACACCGGAGGTGATCCAGGCCGCTTATCGTATCGGCGATTCGGTTACCAATATCATCACTCCTATGATGAGTTACTTTGGCCTGATCCTCGCTTTCGCAAATAAATACGATAAAGATCTCGGCATCGGTACCATCATTGCCATGATGCTGCCCTACAGTATATTTTTCCTGATTGGCTGGATCGCCCTTTTTTATGCCATGGTATTCGGCCTGGGGATCCCGGTCGGCCCCGGCGAGGAGATCTATTACATGATGGGAGAGTAAGGATGGTAACGATATAGCGTTGAAACGTGTTTTACCAGTATATTAAATGTATAATTATGGCTATTAGTCATCCCGCACCCCAATGCCGGGATGACTCTGCAATAGAAATTTTTTGCCACAGCCACCCTCTAAGCCAAAAATCTATATACAGAAAGACATAAGCACCATGATTACTCTCATCAGAAAATCCGACGATACCAAAGCAGACGAGATCGAATCCCGTTTCCAAGAGTTAATCCTTGCCTACAAAACGGAGGTTTCCGAAAACGGGCCCGATGAGGATCAGCTGCCGAAGATTCGGGACGGGGAGTCCGTTATATCGGGTGAAGAGGAGATTGAGGAGTGGCTCCGGGAGCTGGAAGAAGATCTTACCTGGCAGCGATCCCTCAGCGGCGACGGGTGCTATATTGATCCCAAATCGGGTAATGTCTGTTAAAAACCTCTTGGGTTTCCGGGTACAGGATTTTTGGATTCAAAAGCTTGAGTCAGCACCAAGACAGAGAGCAATGACGTTGAAACAGAGTTCATAAAAAAGTCACCCCGCTTCAATGAATAGTAATCAGCCCCGCTCAGGAGCAGCATGTCCGGTGGGTAATAAGAGGCCATTTCAAACCGGAGCGCCATCGGCGCGACACCAACCGTACCCTGAATTCTTCCACGAAACCCTGCGGAAAGAATCTCTCCTAACCAATAAACCAGATTCTGGCTAATAATGGATTGCTCGCCTTGCCGGGGCACGGAGATGCCGCACCTACAGCGCTCCCTCTGTCGTGCGCATTTGGCAACCCGGGGCCACCGCTTCGCAGCGGCCCCGGGCTACGGACATGTCGCACCGATGGTGCTGGATTTGTTATCCGCGAAACTCTGCGATATCATCCGCGGAACTCTGCGAGAAAAATTGATTACTTGCTCCCTAAAACGATCAACATTTTCCAAATTCAATAAATGGATTTCGCCTTGTCCGGTTTATAAACCAGCCCCGCTTCGGGGCGACATGTCCGTAGCCCACCGGGAATGCAACGCATTTCCGGTGGGTAATAAGAGGCCATTTTAAACCGGAGCGCCATCGGCGCGGCATCAAACGGGCGCTAAATTCAATTACAGAACCTTACGGAAGGACGTCGGGGTCAAAAAAAGGAAAGCGAATCGGCGGAATTCAATAAACCAGATTCTGTCTAATAATAGATTGCTCGCCTTGCGTGGCTACGGACATTCCGCACCGATGGTGCTGGGTTTGTTATCCGCGAAACTCTGCGAGAATAATTCCAATGGGTCATCCTGCAAAAGATAGTGTTGATGATTTTTTCATATAGTCAATCACATAAAAAAGAATTCAACACACGTTTCAGGAGTATAGATCGCCCTCGCTCCGGGGCGGCATGCCCATAGCCTGAGTCGCATTCAACAAAATACATTGTGGATAAAGATGGGCACACGTGACGCTTCGCTTAACACTTGCGCCAGGCGGTCTATAAAGAGTGTATGTTTGTGTGTTCACCTTAGCTGTTACATTACCACTCACCGCTATGCAACATCTCATGATACTCCTGTTGAATTCGCTGAACAACCGGGCCCGGTTTCCCATGTCCGATGTTCCTTCCATTTACTCTATTGACTGACTGAATATCTGTGGTTGTACCCGAAAAGAAGAGCTCATCCAGGGCAAACAGCTCCTGCTCTGTGATTGGCCTAAAATCTATTGGGATTTTGAGTTTCACAGCCACGCCAAGAACAACCTCACGGGTGATACCGCTTAAAATATAGTTCGAGGCCGGGTATGTGAGTAAGACACCATCCTTCACCCCAAAAATGTTGGCATTCGGACTCTCGGTTACCACCCCGTCCCGAATCATTACCGCACTATTAACACCCGCATCACGTGCCTGTTGTTTGGCAAGGGTATTCGGCAGCAGGTTCACGGTTTTCAGGTTGCAGCGGCTCCAGCGAACATCCGATACCGTAATCGTATCCACTCCCGAATTGTGGAGATCCGTGTGGGGCGAAAAGGGCTCTGCCGACAGATAGACCGTCGGCTCTGCTGGAGGATCCGGGAATGTATGCGTTCTTGGCCACGCAGAACCACGCGTCACCTGGATGTACACTTTTGCCTCACCGCTATCCAGTGAATTCTCTTTTATCAGCTTCCTGCCGATCTCGGGAATTGCCTCTCGCATCTCCTTTTCCAGATCAATCATCAGGCCTTCAAGCCCTTCATCCATCCGGCTCATATGCTCCGTTTCCATAAAATATCGGCCGTTCACCACGCGAATCACTTCATAGATCCCATCGCCAAACACGAACCCACGGTCCCCTACAGACACAGCCGCTGCAGTATGTTCTACATAATCACCATTCAGATATACCAGCATAATTGTTTCATTTTATTAAATGTAAAGCGTGTAATCTATCCAATTTTAACTGCTAAGTACACTGTAAGCGTACCATATTTTCATTGTTCCCAAAAAATTACATTCGGCTTCTTACATCTTCATTTGTACTTTACTTTCAAATCAATCGAATAAACAGACAACAACATGCATTACCTGCTAATCTACGAACTGGCGCCCGACTATCTTGAAAGACGAGGAGAATTCAGGGATGAGCACCTTCGTCTTGCGTGGGACGCTCAACAAGATGATGGGCTTATTCTTGGCGGGGCGTTGAACGATCCTGCGGATAAGGCAGTACTGCTTTTTAAAGGCGATTCGCCGGCGGCAGCGGAAGCTTTTGCCGGGAACGATCCCTACGTCAAAAACGGAATCGTCAAAGAGTGGTCCGTGCGCCCCTGGCATACCGTGGTAGGTGATGATCCGTTCCAGGCCGTAAAACCGGAAGAAGAAACGGAGTGATGCAGATGTAGATCCCGGACGCTTTAGATAGCCGGTTGTATCAGATAAGAAAACAGAGATACAACCGGAACCGGTTCGCTCGGCAGGCTACAGGTTAATTGATACCGTCCATTTTACGGGATAGAAGTTCCCGTCCGCATCGTAGCTGTATCCAACAATTTCACCATTATTATTGATGGATCGTGCCAGGCTGTTGCCCCCAAGCGACGGCAGCTGGATCATTCCATAATCTTCATGCCAGACAAACGCACGGTTTTCTCCCTCCCCGATATCGCTGTACCCGACAACCTGCCCGTTGTCGTTGACGTCCCAGGCCGTACTCCAATTTCCACCAAGGGTTCCCAGGCTCTTCATTCCACCTGACTCTGTCCATACAAATGCCTCGGATTGCGAATTGTTCAGAGCAGACGCGGACACCTTCCCGCGAACGGTGTGCTCCAGCTCCTGAAGGGAAACGGATATATTTGCACTCATCTCGTCATTCCAGGGGACTATCTGCCGGTCAATGGTTGATGTTTGAATCATCTGCAGGACGTGATAAGAATCAAGCGTATTTCCGGCGTGCGCTTTTTTAAACACTCGCTCAATTTCAGCGATGGTTTCAGAGAGTTCACGAACATCGTTTTCGTTTGAGAGCGTTAAACTGCCGTTCGAGCTGTTTGTTACCAGTACTGACCCAACCACCATTTTGTTGCTGTTTATGGCATTTGGACGTGCGGAGCTAAACCCGTAGTAAGAACCAAGCGATACCATTTCACGCTCAGGATCCCATATGAATCCGCGGTCGGGAATTGCTTGATCTACTCCAACCACATAGGCATCGTTATTTATCGATGTAGCCCAGCCGTCACTGCCCAGTGTTTTAGAGTCGTCCGTACTATTCCATAAAAATCCGTTGAATTCATACTCATACTCATCGCCGTACTCTTCATCTTCGTAAATTAACGTACTGGTCATAACTTCGCCTACAATCTGACCATTATCATTAATGTCGGTGGCTTCACTTTCGTCCCCACTGGCAACTGCGAGAGAGGTGACACCGGCTGAAACATCCCAGTAGGCGGCCGTTCCGCTACTGCTTCCCACAACTTCACCCTGTGCATTCACAGCTCGTCCAAATATGTTCCCCATTTCCAGCATACCAATTTGCGGGTCAAAAAACTTGTTCCCGCCAACAATCTGTCCTTGATCATTCAGATCCCAGGCCACATTCAAATTATGGGCCTGACGAAGATCTAAAAGTTCGAAAGCGTAAGCTGACTCCTCAATCAGCATAAATTCACCATTCGAAGGAGTTTCAGCAATGAGCGCAACTATGTTTTTCGGGGTATAAGTGAACGAGTAAGCGTTTGAGTTTGCATCTTCCACAATGTCTTTCACTAACTCTAAGTCAAACAGAAACTCTCCATTTTCAACCAGCTCATCCGGAAGATCAGCCGCGTCGGGCTCCTCGATATCAAAGCCTGTAAAATCCAGCATCCCCCAAATAGCGGCCTGAATTTCGCGGTAGGTAATGTCAGCATTGGTTGCCTTCAGATTCTCTTTTTCATTTAACAAGTAATTGACCGGTGCCCAGTACTCCTCGCCGAATGTTGAGTACAGTGTTACCCCATTTAGTGTACTGCCTTCATTTAACCTGATATCGGGGCTCATCAACCATCCTGCACGCTTTCCTACCGTAAGGTGTTTGTTCGGCCCGGTATCACTGATTTTTAACGTAAAGAAACTCTCTCCCGACCGCGCAATCTCCATCGACGCGTTCTCTCCCCCATCAACAACCCGCAGATCCGGCTGAAGCTGAAATTCAATCTCCTCTATTCCGCCCACAGGGCCCCCACTTTCGCATGATGTAAAGATGGTCATTGCAATGAGTGCAAGTACGGGTAGTAATACTATTTGTTTATGCATTTGCTTTATTCTTTGATTCCGTCATTTTCATTATTTCATCTCTCTCTGCACAATCACGTGCATCTTTTTTTTGCCTTTTGAACAAGCAGGAGTACCGCCTGTTGTACCGGGCTTTGCTTTAATTGCTGACAGGAAAATAGTAAAAACATTTTGAATAACTCTCACTTTCACGGTTATAATGTTTTAATGCAGATATGGTTACTACTCAAGAGTAGACTCAACCAAAGACCAGCTATAGAATTTGAATCGTAACCGGCACATTCATTATATAATTACCATGACTGTTTTACAGGATTACTGGCGGGTCGTATTTTAGTATAGACGCAACTCTACGATTGTACCGGCAGGGTCCTGCGGAGCGGAAAGTCTTGTACCAGCTTCCGAACAATGGATTGTAATCCCTATATTATCCGTCCACCATACATTCACATCAACAGGGTACAGACTATGCGTTTTGAAACCAAAGCGATCCATTCCGGGCTTGAAATCCACAATCCATCCAAGGCGATTATTCCGCCCATTTCACCCAGTACGATTTATGAGATTGGCGCAGCCGGACGCAACAGCAGCGATCTGCACTACACGCGCCTTGCAAATCCAAACCGGCTTCAATTTGAACATCTCATAGCCGATCTCGAAGAGGGAGAAACGGCAATGGCTTTCTCGTCAGGAATCGCGGCGGGAGCGGCTCTCCTGCAGGGACTCAATCCCGGAGACCACGTGATTCTTCCGGAAGATGTCTACGCGGGCAACCGGAAAATGGTGAACGACATCATGATGCGATGGGGGTTGAAGGCCAGTTTCATCGATATGACCTCCCTCAAACACATTGAACAGGCGATGACTCCGGACTCAAAACTGATCTGGATTGAAACACCATCCAACCCGTTGATGAAAATTACAGACATTTCTGCCGTGGCTCAACTGGCGAAATCGAAAGGCCTCCTGACGGTGGCCGACAACACCTGGCCAACACCGTTCAACCAGCTTCCGCTGCAACTGGGTGTGGATGTGGTTCTGCACTCTACCTCAAAATATTTTGGCGGCCATAGTGATATCCTTGGAGGGGCGCTCATCTTTGCCCGGCAGAATGAATTTACCAGCCGGGTGCGCACAATACAGCAGATGGGGGGAGCTGTTCCATCGCCACAGGACTGCTGGATGCTGAGCCGAAGCTCGCGAACGCTGGCGTACCGGATGCGGGGCCATAACGAACACGCTCTGCGTGTTGCCTCATTTCTGGATGATCACAGCCGTGTAAAACTCGTGCACTTCCCGGGCCTTGAGTCTCACAGCGGACATGATATTGCCAAAAAACAGATGAGTGGTTTTGGGGGAATGATCTCCTTTCTTATCGAGGGTAATCAGCAAGATGCCATAGATATTGTGGGCCGGTCAAAGCTAATCAAGCGTGCCACAAGCCTGGGAGGTGTGGAAACCACATGGGAGCATCGACAGAGCAGTGAAGGAGAAGGCTCGATCACTCCAAACACTCTGATTCGTATTAGTGTAGGACTGGAACACCCCGATGACATCATAAAGGACCTTGAGCAAGCTTTTGATCCACGGTAAAACTTCGAAAAGCTACCCCGAATTTTAATTTATTGTTCATTTAAATTGAATAAAATCAATCCCTTGAACAGTATGTTAAGCGGCAATCTTGTTTGAATGTATCGCGCAGATTTTCGCAGTGTATAACGCAGATTCCCGCGGATGCTCAGCGCAACTCAGCGTTTCATTTGCGTAACTCAGCGATAACACAGCAATGTAATTTAAAAACGGGCTATCTTATCTAAATTTTCCCGTTGATATCATAAAACGATCCGACAATTTTATGTTGGATCTTGTATTCTGAAAGGGAACATCTTCTGCCGGCAGGCAGTTATCGACATGCTGTTTAACCTGACGAGCGGACGTCTGTCGAGTTCCCTTTTTTTAAACGAACGTCAAACGAAGGACATGCATGGCTCACATACGATTATAACCGTGCCGAAACTACGTTACTCGATAAATATTATAAGATTCTCATATTGCTAATTCTAACTTAATCTTGGTTATTGGCAGTCGATAACGAAATCAAGCGGATAAAAATCAACTGATGTACCTTAACTCGAACAACAACTTCCGATTTCATATAAAGAGTTGTGCAGCAACCCACTGCCATAACGCATGAAACGTTAAAACGGACACACTTATGAATACGACTGTAGATATCGACGAAATTTTAGATTCTATCAACGGCGATCGTCTTACGTCTGATGGAGCGAATGATCATATATCGATTCAGGGTCTCCGGGATCGGGAGCACGGTCTTAGAGTATCAGGAAAGATAATGGAGCAATCCGATTGCATTAGCAGTAATGATCAGCCCCATGCCAAACGTGAAATGGATAAGCTTAACGAAGAATCGAATAATAAATTGAAACAAATGAAGGCGAAGATTTCATTGTACCGGTCCGCAAAGGCCGTTTCTGAAAAAGCAGCGAGCGAAACTGAAATTGGTAAACTATTAAATAGCCCGGACGTCTGGGAAGACATTGCGTATAAAATTCTGGGATAGTTTTCGGAGCTGTATAAGCTCATAATTTTTATAAAAACCCGTCGAAAGAACTCTTTGACGGGTTTTTTCATTTTACCCCTATCTTGATACACCGGAGATTGAACAGGTATAAAAAGACCTGATTACTCTTAAATCCCTCTTCTTTTGTAAATGCCACGGTAAATATTGTTCTTATTTTTAATTAACTTTTATTTCTTAAGTTTATTTGGGTATCGTGGGTCTGAATTTGAAGACGGTTTTCAATCAGTTTGGCAATGACTAAAAAGCAGCCCACTGTGTTGCTGATGCCCAATAGTTCAAGAGCTGGGAAACCAGCTGAAAGACATAGTAACAATCATTGACATAAATCAAACTGTGCGGGATTATGGATTCCTGCTGCAATACCCTTTGGTGTTTCAGTTTACATCTATGAAACCGTCACAGCTCACGATACATCAGCTCTGCGTCCGGGCATACCAAATATTAAACAATCGACCTCATAGCTTATGAAAGGAAAAATACTATTGCTGGATGATGACAAGCTCCTGCTGGGCTTCATGGATGAGCACCTTTCAGACAATGATTTCGACACGGTGGCCTTCGATAATCCGGTCAAAGCAACAGAGTATCTCCAGGAAAACGAGGTTGACCTGGTAATTACCGATGTAAAAATGAACGAGATGACCGGTGATGAAATCCTTGCATTTGTAAAGGAACATCACCCCG
This sequence comes from Bacteroidota bacterium, assembly GCA_009909035.1. Classification (GTDB taxonomy): domain Bacteria; phylum Bacteroidota; class Rhodothermia; order Balneolales; family Balneolaceae; genus SW132. The sequence goes on along the minus strand of JAAAOB010000156.1, from coordinate 51,427 downwards.
ACACCGGCGTGATTATGATTACCGGGTTCGGAAATATTCAGCACTCCGTAAATGCACTTCGTAAAGGAGCTTACGACTACATTACAAAGCCGTTTAAGGCTAAAGAGATTATATTCAGGGTTGAACGCTACTTTAAGGCCGATCCCGATGAGAAAGAGCCGGGAACGTCTGCGGGCAGGAAAAAATCTCCCCGCAAAAAAGAGCGTGAGAAAACCGAGCATGTGAAACACCTGAATAAAGAAGAGCTGGATGATGAAATGAAGTTCGTGGGCAATGATCCCAACGTAAAAAAACTTCTGCGAATCCTCCCCAAAATTGCCAAAAATGATGCTCCCGTCATGATCCAGGGGGAGAGCGGAACAGGCAAAGAAGTTTTCGCTCATCAGATCCACATGAACAGCGACAGAGCCAATGCACCGTATATAAAGATAAACTGTGCAAATCTTCCCACTGAGTTGGTGGAAAGCACCCTCTTTGGCCATATCAAAGGCTCCTTCACCGGAGCAACAGACGACCGGAAAGGAGCTTTTGATGAAGCCAACGGAGGCACTCTGCTGCTGGATGAGATTACCGAAATAGAAATAAACGTACAGGCCAAACTTCTCCGGGTCTTACAAGAGAAAGAGTTTTACCGCGTTGGCAGTCAAAAACCGGTGAAAGCCGATGTGCGCATCATCGCCACATCAAACCGGAACATCGGCCAGGCGATTGCTGAAGGAGAATTCCGGGAAGATCTCTACTACCGCCTGAATGTTTTCCCAATTACGATACCGCCGCTGAGACATCGCAAAGGTGATATTCCATTATTAGCCAACTATTTTACTGAACGCTATGCAAAACGGTATGAACTCGGTGAAAAGAGAATCAGTGACGAACTGATGGACCAACTCATGCAGCTGGAGTGGCGCGGGAATGTTCGGGAACTGGATAACAAAATTCACCGCGGGGTTATCCTTTCTAACGAAGAGCCCGAAATCACAATCGATCATATAGATAATCAGCTCTTTTCGAGTGTAGACGATGAACTAAGCCGTGAAGTTCTCTCTGACATGCCGATTATGTCGATCGAGGATATGGAGCTCCATATGATCAAAAAAACACTCGAATATACCCAGGGCAATCAAAAAGAGGCCTCCAAACTTCTCGGCATATCCGACCGTACCATTCGGAATAAGCTCAAAAACCTGGATTAACCCACCGGCGGCTCTCCCCTCCCGTACGCCGAATGGGTATCGATTCTGATACGGCTCATGATACATATCGTGTCCGGTTTCAGGGTTCCCTACCTTCACCATTTCCTGCACCCCGGCTTGATTTCCTTGAACGCCCGGCTCGATTCTATTTATATATCATCCTGAATAACGCAATATATTGAACACTACACGGGCCCGTACGATGACGATTGATCTGCGGATAGAAATGAAATTATAGCCGCCCGGGCGGAAAAATATGTCGCTGAACGGAAAATTATACTCAGCGATAGAAAAAAATGACCCCTTTCCGGCGAAGGTTGAGAATAATTAAAAATATTTTTCAATTTTTTTTCTATTCCATTTTTCACGGACCCTGGTTCGTCTCACCGACAGCTGATTGTCCATAACATACCATCACCGGGAGTGGTTTCTGCAGAGCTCCCGGATTTACATGTTCCCGGTAAAATCATTCATCCGCTTCTCCCATCTCACTCGTTCTACCGGGGTTCATTCACTCACCACCCTCATGTAAATCCGCCTTTAATTGCTTCAAACACTGTTATTTGAAGATTTCAAGAGATTAAGTCCTCAAGGTCCCGGCCTGTTTCTCCTTTCTATTATCGTGATCGTAATTTTCAAAAAATTCAATATTCAGTACAAGAATTCGATCAGGAGTGATCTATTTCTTCTCTAATAGCGTGACTATAGACAGTCCAACTCTTGATGAATGTTGATCGCTTCACTCTCCTCTGATACCGGAATTTTTCATAACAGGGCGCCTCGCCATTCTCTTTCCTTAACAATTTCTAATGATTGGCACCAAACTTGTGACACTGTATATCAAAGCGACAAAATAATCTACAGTCAAAAATAAATCTGAAATACAATTCCCATTTAAAAATCGAACGTCATGGAAAATCAATCGTTACAGACAATTGTTGAAAGCTACTGCGAAAAACCTGTTCAAGGGCTTCGAAATAAAATCATCACCAAGTCCATGCCCCTGATCCGAAGCATAATCGGTAAAATTAACCGCCCCGATCAGCCGCTGACACAGAGAGAAGATCTTGAAAGTGCAGGAATCAGCGGGCTCATCCAGGCTCTCGACAGCTATGATCACACTAAAAATATCCAGTTTAATACATTCGCCTACTACAGAATCCGCGGCAGTGTTATCGACTATCTCCGGAAAATTGATCAGCTTCCCCGAAAACAGAGAAAAAACTATGGCCGGGTGCAACAGGTAATCCGTCAAAAATCACAGGAGCTGGGACGAGAGCCCGGAGAGGAAGAGATTGCTCATGAACTGGATATGACCGTTGAAGAGTATCATCAGCTTCTTACCTATGTTCAGCAGCGAAATGCTCTCTCGTTAGACAATACCTTCAATGAAGATGACAGCACCTATTACGAGATCCACGCCGATCCTGACTGCGAGACCCCTGACACCAACCTTGAGAAAAAAGAACTGGCGGAACGTCTGAAACGAAAAATCGGTCAGCTTGATGAACGGGATCGCCTGATTTTGACGCTCTACTACTATGAAGATATGACGATGAGTGAAATTGCAATGCTCGTTGACCTCTCGGAAGCACGGATCTCTCAAATTGTCGGTAAACTCCTGGTTCAGCTGCGGGAAGACCTGATGAGCGAGGAAGCGTACTACAGTCATGTCTAAGACAAGCTTTTTTATATGGAGCAGACGATAAAACCGGAATGTTGTATTGTAGCTTCCGGTAGAACGCTCAGCCGGTTGTGTTGTCACTGCTCCGGCTGCCAATGCAGCCAGGGTAACGTACCATTATCATAAAAGGCCGGCGTGTTCGGCCGCTTCATTTGTTCAAAAAAGACAGGACGTGCATCTTCGGACTTTGACAGGTCCGTTCCATTACAGCCGACGCCATACTGTTGATTTAGCAGCTAATCAGGAGAAAAATCATCTGAGAAAATCTACGCTCACAAATAAGAAATCAGAATTTCCGGCAGAATATAGCTTATCCAAAGGCTGTGCCTATCCACAGACTGCCGGATAGTAAAGCGCAATGGCAATACGAAAACCACCTGAATTCTATATACATTACAGGTGCAGAATTAACCGCTTGCAGGCAAATTTTTCCAGAGACATTTTCTAATTTAAGCAAAGCATCTCCGGGCTGATAATTAAGGAAAGAGCTACCAATACACTGGTTTTCTTAATATCACAGACGTTGTAAAATCGTGCAGACGTTCTAATTAGATCAGCATCATAATGGAGATAGGATTAATTTCGACAGGTGACCAGGTAATGAAAAAACGTACAATTACATCTCTTCGGTCGATTCTATCGGATGTTACCGATCCGGTCTTTATCGTGGAGAATGAAACGGATTTGATCACTGCCACAAACGAGGTCGTATTGGCCGCCTGCGGATCGTTCAATCCCTCCGGCGAAAAACTGGAAAATATTGTCCATTTCGAGACGTCCGGTATCAAGAAAAACCTCGCTTTTTTTAACAAACGGTGGCTGGTGCCTGAACCAGCTGAATTTTACTGGAACAATAAATTATATACGAAAGTGGTACTAAAACAACCCTCCTCGATTCCGGATAGTCAAACCCTGTTTATGATACGTAATATGATTGCCGTTCTCGTGCATCGCCTGCGATCGCCCATGACCGGGATGCAGGGATATCTTGAAAAGGTAGAAGAAGTGAAAAATGAGGAAGATCAACGAAAACTTGCCAAAGTAGGCGAGGGGCTCGACTACCTGTTTGAAATTATGGATGAACTTGAACTTCTTCACCATGCCGAAGCATTTGTGGATGACAGTCCCGCGGCCACCACCTCCAGCGTTGTCCACCTGGTCAACGATTTGCTTCTCTCCTACCCGGCTTCATTTCGCAACAGGGTGACGATTCACGATCACTCAGACAGCAAGTTTGCATTTAACCCGGCGGAACTGTCGCGAATACTTTCGCTGCTTTTAAATAATGCAGCAGAACACCCGTCGGCAAAAGACGATCCTGTTATTGTTACCATTCGTTCGAATCGGCAGATATCTATCACGAACGCCGGGAACCCAATTCCCGAAGATGTGGTAGACAGCCTCTACTTTCCGTTCGTAACTACGAAAGCAAACAACATGGGAATAGGCCTTAGCCTTGCGCAGTTAATGGCAGAGCGCAGAAATGCCGCAATTATGCTGACCGAAAACAGCCTTGAAAAAGGGATAACATTTTCTCTTCTCTGCAGTCCCGTTGACCATTAATTCTTTCGCCTAAAATCAATGCGTCACGGCCACGGTGCAGTTGTTTTGCCTGGCGTCTGCGATATCTGTTTAACTTAGCCGGCGATTCACGACACCCCTCACGTGAACTATTCATTCAGGAATTCTTTAGCACTACTGCCGGCTCCAACGGCTTCACAACCACTTCATCGCTGGGCTCAAAGATCACGCGGTTGTCGGTATGTACAATATACCGATCGTCTCCAAATTCAACGTGATAGGTAATATCGTGGCCTTTAAACTCTCTGGCGGCTATAATCCCAAGGTTCGATTCATCCGACGTGCCGTTTGGTTTTTCGATGGTCAGATGTTCCGGCCGGATTGAGCAGGTGATGTGGCCGCGCGCCCGGCAATTGAGCTGCATCATCCCAAGATTGGTATTCACAAAATCGCTGCCGTCAACGTCAGCCTCAAAAATATTTGTTTTCCCCAGGAATTGTGCCACGAACTTTGTTTTCGGTTCATAGTAGACCTCCTCAGGAGTGCCGATCTGTTCAATGCGTCCCTCGTTCATTACCCCCACACGATCTGCAAAGGAGAGCGCCTCTTCCTGGTCGTGCGTTACAAGCACCGCACTCATCCGGGCCTTTTTGATGATTGACCGCACCTCTTTTCTTGTAACGGTACGGAGCATGGCGTCAAGATTCGAAAACGGTTCGTCAAGAAGGATCAACTCCGGCTCAGGTGCAATCGCCCGCGCCAGGGCTACTCTCTGCTGCTGCCCCCCCGACAGTTCAGCCGGGCTGCGATCTTTAAACTCTCCCATACCGGTACGGCACAGGACCTCTTCAGCGAATACGTTTCGTTTATGCTTCGGCAGATCTTTCAGGCCAAACGCCACATTTTGAAGAGCGGTCATATGGGGAAACAGTGCATAATCCTGGAATACAAACCCGATGCCCCGTTTTTGGGGCGGCATGTGGGTTGCGGTTGAGGAAAGGATGTGTCCGTTCAGCATCACGTACCCATCATCAGGCTTTTCAAACCCTGAAATGAGCCGCAATGTTGTTGTTTTTCCGCAACCACTGGGCCCGAGAAGTGCAAAAATTTCGTCTTTTCCGACATGGAAGGTCGCCTGTTTTACAACAGGGTTACCTTTTTCAAACGATTTTTCAATATTGTCAACAACAAGCAGCATTCAGATCCTTCATCTATGAACCGCAAGGGCAGTTCACTGTACTTATTTAAATTCAGTCTATTTAAAATAGTGAATTTAATCCATTCGTTAAACACCCGTTTTTTCTGAAGAGTGTCCGGCAGTCTGTTTCTTTACGTTACCTACACCTTCCCTGCAACGATTCTCGTAAATTTATTTTATATTATATGTTGTAATTAGGTTCAAACATCCATTTCAATTGACTTTACATATGAAAAATTTGTTGATCACCTTTACCGCTATCTTCGTGGCCGTTGCATTTTTACAGGCTTGCGGACAAGAAGAAGAGGTCGACACCCAGACAGAAGAACAGGCTGTACAAGATTCACTTGAGCAGGCGTACCAGGCAGAGCTCGAGCAGATGAGGCAGGATAGTATTGAGCAGGCCAGGGCGGATAGTATTGCCGCGGCTCAACAGGAGGAAGAGGAGCAGAGCACAGAATTTGATTTTTCTGATAGCGGCAACTTTGTAGTTCAGGTAGAAGCCTGGAGGTCACAGGATAAAGCAGAACGACAGGCCCAGGAGTGGCAAAATCGCGGGTATGAAGAGACCTCTGTCGTAGCATATGGAACACCTTCTACCGGCAATATTTGGTACAGGGTTCGGATCGGACGATTTGAGTCTCGTGAAACGGCTGAAAATTTTCAGCAAATGATAGCGGATGAGTATGGTTCGATGTCCTGGGTAAGCGAAGTGGACGATGCCCCGGAGGAGGAATCGATGCAGGAGGGGTGACTACGTAGCGGAAAACACGTAGTTTAATTCGCCTAAATTGCTCGAATACAACTTCTTAGTAAATTTCCTTTATGGAATTCGGAAGTTTTTTGCTACATTTCAATTGCGCTCAAGTAGCGTCTCTCTTGATGAATAGTCAGGGCATCACGCCGGATACGTGTGATGCCTTATTTTTTTTCCCTTCTGTAACATCATCCTCCAAAAAACGTATTGCTTTTTTTCCATGGTTTGGATTACTATATATTGCAGTGAGGTGTACATCCAACGTTAATATTTGAAGGCATGAAAAACTTTTCGATCAACCAAAGAAACAAAGATCATTGCAATATCCTCGATCTTGAGGGTGAGCTGGATGCACATACAGCATCTGACCTCGAAAACGCTCTCCAGGATTTAATTGCCCGTAATCAAATGAAGATTGTGGTCAATTTTAGCAACCTCGACTATATCGCCAGTGCGGGGCTGGGCGTATTCATGGCATATATTGAAGATGTCAGAAAAGAAGGCGGCGACATAAAGCTCACCAATATGAATGAAAAAGTATTTAATGTATTTGATCTTCTCGGATTCCCTGCTCTGTATGATATCTATGATAAAGAGTCCGAAGCTATAGAAACGTTCTCCAACTCTTAAGGAGTCTCTCTTTGGGCACTATCTCCACATATCAAAAATCGATTAATGCTTCCACAAAGAATCTGGCGGAAGTTCGCCAATTTATCGCTGAACTTGCGCTGAATCACGGCTTTTTAGCCCCGCAGGTTGAGGATGTACGATTGGCTGTTGATGAGGCCATTACCAATATCATAAAGCACGCGTATAAAGAAGATGCATCGAACCGAATTGATATTGAAGTAACGTTCGAGGATGATTCCATCTGTATTCAAATCCAGGACTTCGGACGAACATTTGATTTTGATCACTTTCCGGAACCGGATATAAAAAAGAAAATTAAAGAGAAAAAAAGGGGAGGAATGGGCCTCTATCTTATTCAATCTCTGATGGATAGTGTACGCTACTCCAAAAATGACGGCATGAATGAAATGGTAATGTGTAAACAGAGGGGCTCGTGACGTGACTCCATCGAAACAGGGATCTAAATTACGCTCAAAGCTCGATCTTAAAACCGTCCTGGAAACAAGCCGCGTGTTGATCGAGGCCCAGGATGAAGCATTTGTGTTTGAAAATCTGCTTCGGATCTCCATGGGGAAGCTTCTTGTATCCAAAGCCGCAATCTTGCTTCACGACGCCGATTCCAATTCGTACAACATCTCATATTCAAAAGGACTTCCCGACCTACAGGAACACCCTGCAACGCTGCAGCTTACAAATAGCCTGCTTTCGAAATCCCACATTCTTATTTCCGAACATGAACAAGAGCTGAAGGAATTAACCCCCTACTTTCCCTCAGGTGCAATGTTCAACCTGCGTACAAGTGATCATCATCTTGGATTTCTTGTATTAAAAGAAAAAATGTCTCAGTCGCCCTTTATTGCAGAGGAGTTGGAATTTGTTGAAAGCCTCTGCATTATTTCTTCTTCTGCAGTTGCCAACAGCCGCATGTTTGATCAGCTTTCCCAGGCAAACCGGCAGCTGGATCAGCGTATTCATGAGCTAAACACCCTATTCGACCTTTCGAAAGAGTTTAACCTGCTTGCAGATCGGGATAAAATTTCAAGGATCTTTAAATTTGCCCTGATGGGGCAGTTATTTATTCGCTCCTTTTTTTTGGTCTACCGAAGCGATAACCGAGCGGAACTACTTGCCTCGAGCAACCTTTCTGCCAACATACCCACCGACACATTAAACAGGCTTCTGAAAGAAACCGAGGAGATTACCAATGTGGATGAAGAGCTGGCAGAAGAGTTTCCTGTTTTGAAAGAGAGTGATATCTGTTCACTTATCACTATTTCCGTCCATGGCCGGAAAGTGGCTCTTATCGGAGTTGGCAACCGCGCCAACAGTGAACCTTTTACCGAATCCGACTATAACTTCTTAAAATCACTCTCCAATCTCGCGATCAATTCCATTCAGCGAACCTACCTTATCGAAGAAAGAATTGAGAAGGAGCGGATGGAAGAAGAGCTATCGCTGGCAAAATCGATTCAAAATAAGCTGCTGCCGGATGTCATCCCCGATATCCCGGGTGCCGATCTCTCGGCGGTTACGGTAAGCTGCTACCAGGTTGGCGGAGATTATTACGACATTGTAGAAACTCCGGACGGAAACCATATCCTTGCCATTGCAGACGTTACCGGCAAAGGGTTTGCCGCTTCACTGCTGATGGCCAACCTGCAGTCGATGTTGCATATTCTTCTCCCTTTTGATATTACCCTGCCCGTTGCCACCGAACGAATCAACGACCTGCTCTATCAAAATACACCCATCGACAAATTTATTACATTCTTTTGGGGAAAATATCACCACCAAACAAACCGGTTTCACTACGTAAATGCAGGACATAACCCGCCGCTTCTGCTAAGAAATAACTCTTCGGAGTTTTGTGAATTGTCCGAGGGAGGGCTGCTGTTAGGCGCTATGGAATCTACGATACCCTATGAATCAGCGGATCTTCAGCTAAGCAGCGGCGACATCATCGTATTTTATACCGACGGGGTGAACGAGGCGCGGAGCCAGAAAACAGACGAGGAGTTTGGCGAAGAGAGATTGCAAGAGATTATTCATGCCAACAGGGATAAGACGTCACAAAAAATTCAGGACGCCATCATCCGAAATGTAAAAGAGTTTACAGGAGCCTCGCAATATGATGACCTCACACTGATTGTATTTAAGGCTGATTAAAGTTTCTGTTGCTTATGATTCCTGAAACACTCCTGTTTTGCTGCCGCTCAGAGAGCGCCATAATCGTTTCGTAGGTTCTGTACCTGTTGAGTATCTCATTTACATACTGCACCGTCTCAATTCCCCGTGCAAACCCATGGCGTGCATTCTGGTAATACCTTCGCTGCATTAATTTTAACAGTGCATCAGCCACGTTCTCCCACTCGTTTGGATTCTTATTTTGATCTATGACGAGTCTGCGCGCGTCTGCAATGTGTCCCATGCCTGAATTGTACGCTGCAAGAGAGAAGGAGATTTGGTTGGTACTATCCATGTATGAATAGTGCTCCATGTGTTCTTTAAAAATTTTCACCCCCGCGCGAATATTTGTCGCGGGATCATACAGCTCCTCATACTCCACATCCACAAACCGGGGAATAACCTGCATCAGACCTACAGCCCCCGCCCAGCTTTTGCTTTTTGGGTTGAACTCCGACTCCTGCGCCATCATGGCGGTTATCAGCAGCCAGTCCACCCCCATTGAGTCGGACACTGCGCGAATCACGTCATCGTACGGGGATATCACGCCCATCGACTGGTACTGCCACTCCGGGTTATAATACTGTGCAATCTGCGTGCTTTCCTGAAAGTATCGTTTCCGCAGTATATTCAAGAATGTTGACCGGCGCGGCCGTTCTTTATCGTCCGTAAATCGAAAATGTTTGTAGAGAAACTGGTTCATTTTTTGCTCCAGGTCCGGAGCATTCTTCCTGATGGCCCATGCAATGGTATCATTCTCTGCAATGGTGGGACCAGGGAACAGGCCGTCCATGTACCGGTTTGTGGCATCGAACATATTATCGTCTGCCACCGTGGCCATGAGATTTCCCTGGGCAACCTCAACGAGCGTGGCTTCCGTATCCAGTTCATCAGACAGCACCTGGATATTTAAGTCATAACCCTGGTCTTTTAATTCGCTCAGTTTATGAAAGTAGGAGCTGTTTCGACGAACCGAAATCGGGATCTCCTGATCTACAAGTTCCTCGAGCGATTTGGGCATGGGATCCAACTGGCTCGAAAAAACCAGAATTTGATCAACAATATTATAGGGTCGCGTGAATTTTGCGTACTCCTTTCGTTCAGGAGTGATGGTGTAGTTTGCCGCTATGACATCTCCGGCACCCGTGTTTAAAAGCTCGAACGGATTTTCATCTGCTCCAACGATCACGACCTCGAGGGAAAGATCATTTTCACGGGTAAATTCTCTTATCAGCTCGTATTCGAACCCAACCTCAATTCCCTGGTTTAAAAAGTAGGTATTTGAGCTGTAGTAGGTAATCATCCGCAGAACACCTTGCTGCTTGATCTCGGCAAGATCTCTGTCTACCGGTTCGGAAATAGAGTTGGGTGATTGAGCGTCAGATTCCGTTAAGTCATCCAAGTTATCGGAATCCCCACAACCGGATAGTGACAGAACGAAACTTGCTGCAATAAAATATCCGAACGCTTTGCTTATCGCTCTTTTTTTGTAGCATTTGACCATTAATAACGTATTCGTTCCAGATTAATTAATTTCAAAAAACTCTGTTTGTCTCTATACCCGGTTTTTTGAATCCATCTTTATCACGCCTCAGATGCTATTTTCGCTGCACATATGTTTCATATCTCATGTAATATGTAACAATTACGCCATTAAATCCATTCTCAGAAGATGATTATCAAACTCATACCATCTTTCCGAAAGGGTCACGACCCGAAAAGCGAACAGCAATCATCTGTCCTGCCAATAGATAAGAGTCGTCGAGTGTATCAATTATCCTGATGATTGGTATTAAATAATGGCTCTATGTATTGAAGAAACTCATCTCAATAGCGTACTGCATTTTTTGCTATTTTATTACTAACATCGCACTATGATTTCTGTATCCTGCGAAACCATGTCAGTGAAACACCCGCCATAATAATTACCATGGCGCTCATGGAAAAGGGTGTTGGAATCTCACCAAAAATAAAATAGGCAGCTATTGCCGCAAATACGGCCTCTGAAAGGATAAGCGTTGACAGCAGAGTAGGCGAGACATATTTCACAGCATAATTCATCGAGCCGTGACCAAGTATGGTTGGGCCAATGGCAAGAGCCAGCCCAATAAGCAGGGCCGTTCCGCTTACGGCCGGTACTCCACCCACCCAGTAGAGTGTGAGCGCACTGCAGGTGAGCGTGGCACTCAGGTAGACGTAAAATACGTAGTCGATCCACTCTGTGTACTGCCTGATTTTTCGGCCAAGCATAAAGTATGCTACAAAAATTACGGCTGCGGTGAAGGCAAATGTGTTTCCAAGAAGTGCATCGGGAAATGTTTCCAGGCTGCTGTCGTCTGCAATGCCCAGCAGTAGTGATCCGGTAAACGATATCAGGACACCAGCCCATACCGCGGGCCTGAACCTTTTACTCAGAATAAAGCGTTCCGCAACAATCAGCATCACCGGGTGCATGGTCACCAAAACGGACGCAGACGCCACCGATGTATAGTGCAGCGATGCGATCCAGAAAGAGAAATGCAGGCCCAGGCATACACCGGCAAGGATCAGAAGCAGCCGGTTGATCCCTTTTGAAGTCAGCACAGATGCCGGCTGCCGTTTCCATATCCAAAAGGGAAGCAGGCAAACTACAGCAAAACCGGTCCGGAGAGCGGCCAGCGCCATCGGTTCTATATCGGTTGCAAAGCGGACAAGGATGGGAGCAAAACCAAAGCTGAGGAGACCTATAATCAGCAGTGCTACAATTTTCCCAATCGGTGCCTCTTCACGGTCAGTCACAACACTCAGCGGATTCGGTCCATCGAGTCAACCAGCTCCTGGTCTTTCTTGATCATTCGGCCCGCCTGCCAAAGGGCAATCAGTGCCAGCAACAGCAACCCCGTGCTCCCTGCCTCTCTCCACAAAAATCGTCCAAATCCGCCCATTGTAAACAGAATAGCGGTGGCAATGCCCAGCCCGGCAACCTGCAGAAACGTGGCTCCCTTCACCCATTTCAGCTGGTTGACTCGATTTCCGTATAGAAATATTGAAACCAGGCTGATCAGCATAACAACCGTCAGAATTGTGGCAAAGCTGACCCCGATCCACGCCGAAGGATCAGCCATAGCATGGCTGTACATCGGGGTGAAGAAAACAATCAAGTTCAGCAAAAATGCGATAGCGAGCAGGAGAGACTGTGGTCGTTGAATCAAAGCGTTGAAATCAGATGTTGATGATTCTGGTTATAAATCGCAGCGGTTTGTACCTCGATTTTAGGTTCTTCAAAATAGGAAAATCAATCAGCATAAACCATCGCCATACGGATCAATCCACCAGGAGTTTGATTCGCTTTGATGCCGATTCAAAAGCCGAGTAGAGAACCGGCACAACCACGAGCGTCAGGAATGTTGCAAAGGTCAACCCGCTAATGATCGCAATCCCCATCGGGCCCCAAAACGCCGTGCTTTCCGATCCAAACTGGAAATTCGGCTCAAAGCTGGCAAAAAGCCCCACAAAATCAATATTAATGCCGAATGTCAGCGGCACGAGTCCGAGAATCGTTGTTAGTGCCGTGAGCAATACCGGCCTGAACCGTATGCTGCCGGCTTCAATAATCGCGCTCATTTTGTTCATCCCTTTTTCAGTTAACTGCTTCACATAGTCCATCAGCACAATATTATTCACACAAACAATGCCCGCAAGTGATATAATGCCGATAAACGTCATCAGGCCGAACGAGGTGCGGGTCAGGATCAGGCCGAGCAGCACGCCAATCAAGCTAAGCCCCACCGCCGTGATAATGATCAGCGGAGAGATTATGTTGTTAAATTTAGCCAGCATCACCAGGAATATCAGTGCGGATGCCACAAGCAGAGCGGTTGTTAAAAAGCCGAAGGCTTCTTCCTGTTCTTCATTCCCCCCCGTGTATGCCATTGTGTAGCCCTCCGGCAGATCGTTTCGATACTCCTCCAGCAGTGTTTGTACGTTAGCCAGTACATCGGGGCCGTTAAATCCCGGAGCGGCACGTCCTTCGACCGTAGCCGTTCGTTGAAGGTCGAGTCGGGTAATCGATCCCAGGCCAACGCCCTCAGTAAACTCGGCTACCGACACGAGGGGAACACTGCCGCCGGCAGCCGTCCGGATTGTCAGGTTTCGCAGGCTCTCCAGCCTCTCCCTGTCCTCTTCGCGCAGCCTCACCGTAATATCGTATTCATCTTCTCCATCCCTCCATTCACTGGATTCAATTCCATTGTTGGCAATTCGCACCGTCTGCCCTATATCGGCCATGCTCAGCCCAAACCGGCTGGCTTTTTCGTAGTCTACCCGTACGTTATATTCCGGGAACCCGCCACTGACATTGTTCCGGACATCTACCAGCCCGGGCACCTCATTGGTGACCGATGCATCGATCAGGCGTTTTGTAACCTCTTCTGAAATCCGGGTAATCTCATCGAAATCGGGACCGGAAACCTCGATATTTACAGGCGGCCCTGTTGGGGGACCTACTTGCTCGCCGGTTACGTTCACGATGATATCGGGGATATCTTTGACCACATTTCGAATTTTTGATAATGTAATACTGGAGGGCTCGGCACGGTCGCCGAAGTCCACCAGGTTGATGGTTAACCTGGATCGCTCAGGGCTCTGCGCACCGCCGCCGAAGAATGGATCGCCCGAAACGCCTACATTCGTCTGTATATTCTCGATATTGGCTCTTACAAGCTGATCTTCCTCGATCAGGCTATAAATCCGCTGCTGAACATCTTCAGCAATCACGTCGCTTGCGTCGATATTCATCCCGATCGGCCCTTCAAGCTCCACCAGAATTTGATTTGGATCCGTTTCAGGGAAAAACTCCACGCCGGTTGGAACCAGCCCAAACAGGCCAAAGATGGAAAACAGGACCCCCATGGTGGCATTGAGCAAAAGCGCGCGGTTATCGGTCAGGATTAGCGGGCGATCGGAGTTCCGGAGCATTCCGATAGCTCCAAAGAGCATTAAAAGCGCCGGCAGGCCCATTAACACCCCCCACTCCATCGCGGTTATGTCGGTCCCCAGCATGACGAGAAGCAGGATGCCGGCAATCACCACGCCGAGAATAATGCCGGTATAAATCGATCCCCTGGCCCCGATAATCATAGCTTCGAATAAGTGAATCATGATCATCACGCCTCCAACGGCCCCCAGAATTGCGGCAATACCGAAAAAGAGGAAGGATGCAGGGGAAAACAGGCTCACAACCGCTCCAATCACGGCAAAAAGAGCTGCCAGGGTAAAACTTCCAAGCGCAAGCATGTTCCTTATCATGGCATATTTAACGCTGTAATCCCGCTTCAGGAGTTTTCGGAGCATATATTTGTAGTACTGAAGCAGTTTCGGAAAAAATCGTTGATTAAACAGGTAGGCAGACGGTTTGATGAGGTAGCGATAGGTGACGAAAAAGAAGAGAAGGACCAACACCGTTACCATCAGTGTTGTAACATTGGCCATAGCCACTGCAACGGCCAGGAAAACCAGCCCCGCAAGGCCGATTCCTTTCACATATATGGAGAGCGGTTTCTTCTCCTCAGTATCGAGGCGTACAAGGTAGGCTGTCAATATGGGATAGATCACCAGAGCCACAAAGAGCGAGCAGAGCAGCACAATAATGAGCGTAACCGGAAGGTACCCCATAAACTGCCCGATGATTCCGGGCCAAAACGTCATCGGCAGGAATGCGGCCACCAGGGTTGATGTAGCCGCGATCAAAGCGTATCCCACTTCGTCCGTGGCCAGTTTTGCAGCTTCGAACCTTGAATGTCCCAGTTCGCGATACCTGTAGATATTTTCCACCACAACCACCGAATTATCCACCAGCAAGCCGAGGGCAATAATAAGACTGAAGAGAATAATAAAATTGGCTGAATACCCCAATCCGAACAGAACAATAAAGCCCACAAATATCGACAGAGGAACAGCTGTAGCCACCAACAGGGCGTTGCGCACGCCAAGAAAGAACACCAGCACAAGCACGATAAAGAGCATTCCGCTTATGATACTGTTCTCGAGGTCTGAAATCAGCTGCGTAACATCCTCACTTTGGTCTCCTGTAACCACGACCGCCGTTCCTCCGGGCAGTGAGGTCTGATCCACGATACCCAGTACCTCTTCTACCGATTCCAGGATATTCCCACCCGGGCGTTTTTTTACGTTCAGGCTGATGACTTCCCGGTCTTTGATTTCGGCTTCATCGAGCTCAACCATACGCCCACTCTCTTCTACCTTGTAGGCCCTGAGCCGCGCAAAACTCTCCCGGTCCTTAAAACCATAGAGCACCTCGGCAACATCTCTCATATAGACAAGACCCGGCCCGCGGTCGCCCTCCCCGCGCGGTCCGGCCACCACGAGATTCTCAATCTGTTCCGGCTGCTCAAACTCGCCGCTAACGCGCACAAGATAACTCATTTTGTCCACGTCGACCGTGCCACCCGGGATCGTTATATTTTGGCCCTGGATTGCGTTCACGAGCTGCCCGAAACTGATGCCATATCCATTGAGTTCTGTCAGGTCAACATTCACCTCTACTTCCCGTTCAACATCCCCCACTACTTCCACTTCCCTGACCGTGGAGCCGGCCTCAAGGTCATCTTTCATGCGGTCGGCCACCTCGGTGAGCCGCGAAAGCGGGTAGTCAGCCGCCAGATTTATCGTCAGTACCGGCAGGTCATCAAAGTCAATCTCCACAATCGTGGGCTCCTCGGCTTCCGGCGGCAGTTCTGTGCGGGCCAGGTCTACTCTCTCCCGTACCCGCTGGCTGGCTACGTTGGTTGTTACGTCAAGTTCAAATTCCACCACGACACTGCTAAAACTCTCCGTTGTGGTGGAGACAATTTCTTTTACTCCGTTGATGCCCTGCAATTCACGCTCAATCGGCTGCGTCACCAGCGATTCCATGTCCGTGGGTGAAATGCCCGGGTAGACCGTATTGACAATAAAAATCGGGGTCTCGATCGATGGGTTCGACTCTTTCGGAATCACGCTGTAGCTATAGGTACCTGCAATTACCAGGATCGCCGTAAGCACGATAATAACCGTGCGGTTTTTAATGGTCAGTTCAGTTAATTTCATCTCTAATAAAGTCCTCTTTTCATCCCTACAAATGATATGATTTCGGTGGTCACCGCCGGTCTACGTGTTTTTAGTACGACACAAACGGGCGATCTGCATTCGAGAGCTTTTCGGCCCTCACGATACTGGTTTCGTTGTTCAGAATATTGAGCCTGTCGCCGTCATTCAGATTGCTAAGACCTGATATTACAATCTCATGATCCTCCTGCAATCCGCCTACAACCTCGACCAGGGCGCCTGATGTTTCACCGGTTTCTATCTCCGTAAGCCGGGCGAATTTCTCCCCCCCGTTCTCTACTGCACTAAAAACATGCACCCCATCCTGGCTGCGAAGCACAGCCGTGCGCGGAATAATGATCGCCTGTTCAAGCTGGCGGCGCTTTACCCTCAGGTCCACAACCATATCCGGTTTAACCAGCCGGTCCGGATTGGCAAATTCAATCTCCACCGTGTAGGTCCTTGTATCCGGGTCAATCACATTACCCGCGTAGGTAATGGTGCTCTGCAAGGTACTGTTCGTGGCATCGTCAAGATGAATTTCCGTCTCTGTTCCCTCCGTGATTTCACCGGAGTATCTCTCGGGAATTCCCGCCAGTACACGGATACGATCCGTATTCACAAGCCGTACGACCGGCATGCCCGGGCTGATTAGCTCGCCGTTATCTATAAACCGCTCTTCCACCCGGCCACTGAACGGAGCTTTGATTTCAGAATCCTCAAGCTGTTTTTCGGCCTGTTCAAGCTGAGCCTCTGCCTGGTCGCGCTGAGCTCTTGCGTTGTCAAAATCCTGTGTACTGATGATAGAATCGGCGTGCAGGGGTTTGAGCCGTTCAAACGTATTCTGAGCAAGGCGGAAGTTGGTTTTTGCCGCATTGTACTGCGACCGTATCAGCCTGTCGTCGAGCTGCGCAATGGGTTCCCCCTTCTCAATTCGAGCTCCCCGATCGGCAATCTGCTGAATTCGGCCCTGCGATTCAGCTGATACTACGGCATCCTCAATAGCTTCCACCGTTCCGGTTATGCGGATATAATCACTAAATTGATCCGGCTTTAGCGTAATCGTTTCTACAGCTACAAGCCGTGCGGCCTCTTCCTGTATGCTCTGTTCCTCTTCTCCGCTGCATCCTGCCAGCAGAACGGTGATCAGCAGAACAAAAAATAGTCTGGGTCTATATTGTTGGTTTATTACCATCGGTTTTGGATTACTGGTCATTAATTATTGGTTCACCTATAGCGGCTCTGTACTGGCTTTGGGCAATCAGGTAGTCATGGACAGCCGACAGATAATTCAGTTTACTTTGATCTAACAATGAGGATGCCTGGCGCTCTTCCAGTGCTGTGCCAACACCCTCGCGCAGGCGACTGACGGAGTGTTCGTAGTTCAGCTCCGCTTGTTCAAGATTGCGCTGCTGACTCTGTATGCGCTTCATAGCGGCTTCAAGATTCTGTATCGCCTCCTCGATTTCCAGGTATACGGCATTTTTACTGAATTCAAGGTCAATTGAACTTTGCCTGATTTCAATCTTATTTCGTTGAAGCTGGGCCCTTCGCTGGAACCCGTCAAAAATATTCCAGCTGAGCTGTATTCCCACTGCAACTGCGGGATCCCAGAATGAATCATCAAAAAATCCGCGTTCCGCAGAGGTGAACTCAAAACTTTCGCCTTCGACCCGCGAAACGGAGGTGCGGTTATCCGGTACAGATCCAATGTATGATGCATTGGCAAATGCATTTACTGACGGCAGATACTGCGACTGCGTGATTTCACGCTCTATCTTTTGGAGCTCGATAGAACCTCGTGCCTGGTCCAGGTCGGATCGCTGCTCCAGTGCAACATTATAGGCAGCATCAGGGTCCAGGTACTCCCCGGGCGATACGGCGTCGGCATCGAGGGATCCTCTCAGGTCCAGTTTCCTCTGCGGGGAGATACCGAGTTGCAGCGCCAGGTTTTTGACCGCAAGGTCCGCGCGGTTTTCAGCCTCGATCAAATCCGTTTCTAAATTTACAAGTTCCACTTCAGCACTTACGCGGTCGAATTTGGATGCAACGCCCGCTTCCACGGATTTTGCCGTTTCATCCGCTGTTGCCCTCAACCGCTGCACGCTTTTGCGCAGAACATCCACCGACTCAACCGCGAGCAGTGTGCTATAGAAGGCCGATCGAATATTATTGGCAACCTCTTGTCGCTGCCGCTGGTACCCATCTTCACTGACATCCCGCAGCTGCTGCGCACCGCGGATTGCCGCAAATGCCGCACCATTATAGAGAGTCTGTGAAATTGAAAGCCCGAAGTTCAGCTGGTTTTCTACATTAAACGGATTGTCTCCGCTTGCACCCGGCGGAGAGATTCCCGCTTCGTTATATCCCTCCCGCTGCCTTTGCAAAAATTCATCGAACGGGATCGGTTCGGTATTCTGGTTACCATCTGTTCTTGCCCCCTCGTTAAATGCCAGCCATTCGATGGCACCTATCGTATCAAAGAGTCCACCCGCATCCGATCCCGCAAAGGGATTCGGTGTTTTTAAATTTCGCGTGTACTGGCCGGTTCCGCTGACCTGTGGGTATACGGTCCCCCATGCTTCCCTGATCTGTGTCTCCGCCACATCAAGATTCAGCATTCCGCGCCGAAGCATGTGGTTGTTGACAAGCGCAATTTGTACAGCCTCATCAACCGTGATGGTTATCTCCTCTTCGCCCTCTGTAATGCCGGAGTCTTGAGCCTGTATACTGCCGCCGGGCAGAAGAAATAATGCAAACACCCCCAAAACAGTACTCAATGGCGAGCGGATGACTTGGTTCAGTACGTTGAGTAGAATAGTGTCCATTTATTTATAGAAATTGTATATCGTTTGTGGATCTTTTTATTCATGCAGTACGTTATTTATGACTATTAGTCACGCCTGGAAATTCCGCTGCCAACCAGCTGTATGAATCCTCCGATCAGCGTATCAAGATCAATGTCTGCACTTTCCAGGATTTTCTTATGATGGCCTTGCTGCTTCAGGAATGCGATGCTAATTACACCCCTGGACGCTCCCCAAATCATAACACCAAGCTGGTTTGGATCGTACGAATCATCAATCGACCCGTCCTGCATGCCTACCTGGAGAGCACGTACGATGTAGGTCATCCCCTCCCTGGCATTTTCTTCGCATTTTTCAGCAATGTCACTCGAGCGAACCTCATCATCCGCAAGAATTCCCTCATAATAGTTAAATGCATAAAAATATTGTGGGTTTTCTCTCACGAAACGAAGATATGTATTCCCGATCTCCTTCACCATGTCAAGGCCTTTCATGTCCCGGGTCAGCACCCTGGCCATCCGTTCATTCAACATTGCCGACCCTCGTTCACAAATCGCCACATAAATAGACGATTTACTCTTAAAGTGCAGATAGAGCGTTCCTTTTCCAACCTCCGCACGCTCTGCAATCTGGTCTATTGTTGTACTTTCAAACCCAACATCAGAAATAATCTGTTCTGCGGCATCCAATATATGATTTCGCCGCCGGATTCGCTCCTCTTCTTTTCTGCTACGTTTTTCCACTTCTATGACTAATGGTCAAAATTTGAACGTCAGTCAAAACTATCATTTTAAATCTACGAATCCAATCTTTGTTTACGATTTCATGGATCTCTCGCTAAAACCCTTTTAATCGGGATAACACATCCGTTCTGAGTGTTGAATACCGTATACAGCAATTACAGGTGTTTCTCATACTCCTCCCTCGCGTAGCATCATTCGTTCTTACGGGGCCTGTGAAATGCGGGTTTAGGCCGATGGATTTTCGAAACCTAAACCGGTGAGTGAATTGACGTTCTGCATGTGAGTCCCGCGGGAGATCTGTTCATGCAACAGGTTGGCTCATGTCTATCTATCTTTTAACTACCATCGTATGGAGCTCCGTTACGGGCAACCGAACGGGCGGTTTCAATTTGTTCGTCATTAAGCAGAGCCCGGTCTCCCACGCGGCATCCCGGTGCCATTAGATTGCCGGGCGACTCGCATGGCACGTGACCCAAACTGAGGGAATGTCCAAGTTCATGAGCCGTGATGCGGATCAAGCCTCCCTCAAAGAGAGCCTGACGGCTGGGATCGACCTCCGGCTGCAGAATGGCCGCCTGCTGAGGGAAGTAGATTCCTCCAACGACACCACCAAGATCATGAATTATAAACAGATCCCACTCTGCAGGAGAGGCGCTTTGACCGGGTATGACACTTCTGAACAGAGCCGGGCTGGGTGGCCTCTCACCGTTCATCATGCGTTCAAATTCTTCTGCATTGAGCGCCTCCACCCTGGAAATATCCGACACCGTCCACTGAATAGAAGCTTGGGACCAGATCTCATTTACGCCGCGAATCAACAGATCGATATCATCATCTGATAATGTGGCGGTAAGATTATCAGACCGGTCCGATTCCATCAAATGAATATTGAGATCAAT
The DNA here is from genome assembly GCA_009909035.1 of Bacteroidota bacterium. Classification (GTDB taxonomy): domain Bacteria; phylum Bacteroidota; class Rhodothermia; order Balneolales; family Balneolaceae; genus SW132. The sequence continues at coordinate 30,728 of JAAAOB010000156.1, read as the reverse complement.
CGTTAGCGTGCCGCCATCATCAGCCGTACCTGTAGATGAGTCGGAGCAGGCAGAGTTAAATAGCAGGGAAATAACGACTACCGCGATTTTGAGCAGATGCTTCATGAGTCTTTTTTCTGAAGACTACAGACCCCGTCTCTGCTATTCATCACAACAATTTCACGCAACCATATCAATAGTGTGACCGGCATTGAAGAATCGCAATAATCAACCGAGGATTTAAAAATGTTGAGCTCTTACGGAGTAATCACTCGTTTTCCGCGAGTATGCAGTGATTCAATGTCTCGAAGGGCCGCGCCCGCCTCGTCAAGGCTGTATGTTTCGGTCACGGGAAGGGTCAGATTTCCTTCATCCGCCAGCTGCCGCAGATGATCCAACTGCTGCGCGTTTGGTTCAACAAATACGTATTGAAACATGACACCCTCCGGAACGTCCGGCTCACTATTTGTGATCGAAATTAACCGGCCGCTCGGTTTCAACGTTGTTTTGCTTTGGTTCAGAGAATCCCCGCGTGAGCAGTGAAAAATCATATCTACACCACCCGGAGCGATTTCACGAAGCCTTTCCCCTACATCGCCACTACTGTAATCGATCACTTTATCGGCGCCAAGATCCTGCATGTACTCATGATTTTTCTCGCTCGCCACACCGATAACCGTTGCCCCAACATTTTTGGCAAGCTGGATGGCCACTGACCCGACGCCTCCAGATGCTCCGAGAATCAGCAGTGTCTCTCCCTCTTTCAGAGATCCGGCGTCAAACAGGGATTGATAGGCGGTTAATCCTACCAGAGGAATTCCGCCTGCTTCCTTTATTGATACGCTTTGCGGGCGGTGCGCCAGGTAATTTTCCGGAAGGGAAATATACTCGGCAAACGTGCCGTGTTGAATAACCGGCCGACGCGCATACGCATACACTTCATCTCCATTTTCAAACCGCCGGGCGGCATGACCCCGCTCTTCCACGATACCCGCAACATCCCATCCGGGAACCACCGGGAACTCAGTGGGAATGACATCTTTCAGCATACCCCGCGCTACGGCTGCATCCACCGGGTTCACCCCGGCCGATTTCATTTTCAAAAGTATCTCGCCTTCCCCCGGCTCCGGCTTGTCCAGTTCGCCTGTTATTAGTTGATTCAGATCACCAAATTGTTCGTAGTAGACTGCCTTCATTTTTTGGCCCATAAACTTCGTGTTAAACTGAACTAGCAGACTTCATAACACTATGCGGTGCAGGCTCGTTTCGCCACAAGATCAGAAGGAGGAATTATCCCGGATGTTCAAGATCAAATGCCTTATTTGCTCTCTTCACACCCGCATGAAGACAAATAGATTGAAACGCCTTTAGAAACTCCCTGTCATTATGTGTTTGTTCAACGTATTCCCTCCCTGCCTTTCCACAGCTGATACGAAGTTCTTCATGATCCAGGAGCTTTTTCAGGGCGCATTCAAGATCTTCCATCCCTTCCAGTCCCGTCCCCCGATGCTGGCCGATCGAGATTCCGTATCGATTTACAATCCCGCCCCAATCTTCGTAACTGACTACAGGTGTTTCATAGGCAAGCGCTTCAAATACCGATACCGGGGTCTCTTCATGAATCGAGGTATTCACAAATACCCAGGCGGCAGATAGAATCTTGTGCTTTTCAGTGCCGGTAACATGACCTAAAAGCTTGAGATTTTCCGGTATATGTTCTGCCTCCCATCCACCTTCAGATACTTCAAAATGACTTTTTCCCAGCATCAGGAAATCAACATCGGGGAGTTTACGGGCCAGTTCCGTAAAGAGCCACGGCCGCTTGATCGGGTCGAGCCGGCCGATGGTTACCACGCTCGGTTTATCAGATTTACTAATCTCCACGGATGAGTAATCCACGACCGATGGATTTGGCAGCACCCAGTCGGAGCACGGAAGATGGTATACCTCGTGATTGGTTTTCTTCAAATGCGGCATTTTGTTGGCAAGTGTCACCCGTTTGTTGAACGAAAACGAACTGTATGACGATAAGCCCTGGGTTGATACCGCGTCAATGCCTGCCGGCTTAACATTCTCCCGGCCGGGCAATTGTAATGACTGTACTTTTTCAATATCAGCCGTAGTTCGCGGATCCCTCACCCACGTTATGATGGGTGTAAACGGCAGGGCCTTGAATACGCTTCCGTAACTACCTCGAAAGTCGATCGTCAGGAGTATGTCAGCACTCACCCGAATCGCCTGCAGCAGTTTTTGCACCCGGTTCTCGTGAATAGAATAGAGTGGAATTCCCCTGAAACTGTGCGTTTGCTATCTGCTCCGTCAAATTCTCCCGGTGTAATGTAACAGACCTCTGCGTGACTGGACGGGTGATTTAAAAGCACATCGGCCGCACATTTGGCTGCCCATCCAAAACCGCCTACACGGCCAAACTTTGTGTCAAAAAATTCATTTGCTACTATACCTACCGTAAGCACTTTTTTCCATGCTACCCTTTACCGTCAGTTAATCCGAGTTTATTCAAATACGCCCGCCAATATATGAATTCATCCATTATTAAGACTGTTTTCCTGTGTAAAAGCTTCGAAAAATCACCGCTATTTAAATAATAGCAGATCGGCTATGCCCAAAGGTTGGAAATTTACCGATGCATCTTTATTTATAGACATTCCAACCGTTGTTCAAACCACCTGATTAGGTGCAATTTTCAAGAATTTTACTGACAGCCTATGCCTGACAGACTCTTTGTTTATGGAACATTAAAACCCGGGGAACCCAACCATGATATAGTCCGCTCGATCGAGGGAACCTGGGAAGAAGCAATCGTACATGGACACCTTCTAAAACCCGGCCCAGATACCGGAATGAGCTACCCCGGCGTAATTCTTGACAAATCCAAGGGCCCGGTTGAGGGATATCTGTTTACATCCGATGAGCTGCCGAAGCACTGGGATGCCATCGACAGATTTGAAGGCCGTGAGTACCAGCGGGTTGCTACGGATGTAACACTCCGTGACGGACGTGTTGTTGAAGCCTATATTTACGAGCTAAAGATAAGTGAAGCTTTCTAATGCAGGCTCCCGCCCGCCGGTGATGTGCCCATAGGTTGATTATGACCAACAGGGAGATAAGCTCCCGAAATTGCTGCCCGCCACAGGCTCATAGCTGGCAGATGGTCTCAGCAGATCAAGAAAAAGAAGAGACGACGGCTTACTAATTTCTCTAAATATATTTGTCACCCCGGACAACTTCCGCATCTTGTACATAAACAATAACCGCATAGTGTTCGAAAAAGTCGCTGGCAATATGCTCCACAATTTTGTCGGCCACCGTTTTGCTAACGAGGATTTCAATTCGTGTATCAGGCCCTTCCCACTCACTGGCGCGCACTCCGCGCGACCCTTTTCCAGTAGCCTGGGTAAGCGTGTAGCCTTTCGCCCCGAGATCCGTGATGGTTCGAAGCAACCGGTCTTCCAGTATCCTCTCCGTTACAATCGTAACAAGTTTTAGCGTTGTTGTTTTCATATCGAGTCTAAATCTTCGGTTAATTACCGGTTTTGGGTATTAGTAGAGCCATTGGGCAAAAGCGTAATATATGGGGATTCCCAATGTAATGTTAAAAGGAAACGTAATGCCGAGCGAGGCCGTGAGATAGAGCGTTGGATTGGCCTCGGGAAGCGCAATACGGACGGCGGCCGGGGCGGCAATATAGGAGGCGCTGGAAACCATGGCACCGAGCACAGCGGCACCGGCAACGGACAGACCGGTAAAGCTTGCCAGCCATATCGCGATAATACCGTGAATGATCGGTAAAACAATCCCGAAGACCACCAAAAATCCCCCAACTTCCTTGAGCCCTTCAAGTCTGCGGGCCGTAATTACACCCATTTCAAGCAAGAACAGGCCGAGTGCTCCCTGGAAACCGGACTCGAAAAAAGGTGTGATGGGCTCAAACCGTTCCGGTCCGGCAATGTATCCAATCACGAGGCCGCCGAGCAGCAGAATCACGCTTTTTCCAGCCAATACTTCATGAAGGGCATTCTGCCATGATCCCGCCCGCTTTTCGCGGGTAAACGCGATCATTAGTGCCACAACAATAGCGGGCACCTCCAGAATAGCTACAAGGGCCGGCATATAGCCTTCCGACTCCATACCATTCATCGAACCAAAGCTGATGGCCACAATGAATGTTACAGCCGATACGGACCCGTAGTGCGCCGCGATAGCGGATGCGTTGATCCGGTCGAACCGGCCGAGGCGCCGAAGTACATTATAGGCCGTGATCGGGGTTAATATTCCCAGCACCAGTGTGATAAAGGCCGGGCCTATAAATTCTGCAATTGGTGTTTTATTAAGTTCCACCCCGCCTTTTAGTCCAATTGCCAATAGCAGGTAGATGGCCAGTACGTTGTAGACCGGGTCCGGCAGCTTTAAGTCGCTCCGTATCAAGGATGCAAACACGCCAAGAACAAACAGTAGAATGATGGGCGATAACAAATTAGAAGCCAGTACGGCGATCTGTTCCATAGGATCGTAATATTTTAATTAAGAGTAGAAGGTCTGAATGTACCCCGTAGATAGTGATTCGGAATCACTCATTAAACGTAATATTTATCTCAGAATTTACCTGCACCTCCCGGTCAGAATCTGAAGAGTTCGCTTCGAGCATCTCCAGGATTTGACGGCGCGTCTTTTCAAGCTCTTTTATCCTGTTCTGCGAGACAGGGTCATGACCCCCCCTCCGTTCCAATGAGCTCAGGTTCTGAATATTATGATACTGAATTTTTCGATGGATCAGGTTCATCAGGATTTCTCTCGCATCCTCCAATGAAAAGACGCCATCAATAAGTGTAAATGTTTCACTTTTTTTCTTGCTCATTATAGTACTAAATGGTTTATGATAATACCCAAAGCGTGGTACGATACAGAGATATAACCATTTGAGATAATAAATTTATTTTATATCTTATATAAAGGATTGTTAATGCATTCTCTCAGATCCTTATGCATTGTATCGCCAGCAATTGGTTGTATACGAACAGCTTACCCACTCTTTTTATCCTTCCGGTAACCGAATGCAACCATGGACAGGCCAATAAAAAAGATCGGCAGTATCACGTAGTCGATGTAGGCTGTAAAAGCGGCAAGGCCGGCGAAAGCAAAGCCCCACACAAGCAGTGGTGTGAAGCAGCAGATTCCGGCAATTAAGGTGGTCCAAAAGCCAGCTTTAGTGTATTTGTTGCGTTTGATAAAATCGAATTTTGACATCGTTTGCTTGAGTTGTATCTATTGATTTGATTTGTAAAATATGTTGTGACCCAAGTTGGACATATAAATAACTTCGTTTATTTGGTATTAAGTCTCCCATATCAAGGGGAGATGCAGAGGGGTGTTCATCGGTTTTTCCACAAATCTGATAAACACCCCCTCATCCCTCCTTTTTTCCCATACGGATCACTCACGGGGTAAGGCGGACTTTTGAGGTCATTTTTTAAGAATCGAACTCAGGTATCTGCGTTCGGCCTACCCGCACTATGTAGCACAGCAACTCAGCTTCCCAACATCCTTGCCGAACGTGATGGCCGCCAGCTTGACGCCTTCTGAATGGGTCAGGTACGGGTGAAATTCCGATTTCATCGACTCCACGGGAATTTTGTGCCGAATGGCCAGGGCCAGCTCCATTAAAAGCTCCGATCCTTCCGGCGCTAAAATACGGGCACCAACCAACACGTCATTTTCCCTGTTGCGGATCAGTTTGATGTAGCCACGCGTATCCCAATCAACGATCGATCGCGGCACGTGTTCAAGTGACAGCTTCGCCACGTCCACATCAATGCCCGCTTCCCTGGCCTGCTCTTCATCCATCCCTACACCGGCCACCTGCGGATCGGTAAAAATCACCCAGGGCAGCACGGAGTAATCGGTCGGTTGCCGGCTTCCGCGCATCGCATTTTCAGCCGCCATTTTTCCTTCATAAGCAGCGGTGTAGACAAACTGGCGATCACCGAGCACATCGCCCGCAGCAAAGATGTGATCCACAGACGTCCGCAGTGTTTCATCAACCGAAATAGTATCCCGTCCATGAGTTTCAATACCAATTTTCTCGAGATCAAGGAGTGCTGTATTACCTCTTCGCCCGGTGGCAACCAAAAGGTCATCCGCTTCCACCGTCTGCTTGTTGCCGTCCACGGTCAGATGAACCACTTTCGTTCCGTCCTCCTTTTTGGAGACCTCTTTAATTAGGGTATTGGTCATCACGGTGATCCCCTCCTCTTCCAAATACCCGGCCAGTTCCCTGCCCAGCTCTTCCGGCTGATCACTCAGCACATGGGGCGACCTCTGAATGATGGTCACCTTGCTGCCCATGCGGCTGAAAAGCTGTCCGTTTTCCAGTGCGATATATCCGCCGCCCAGCACAATCAGACGTTCGGGAAGCTCGTCCAGCTCATAGGCCGATTCATTGGTCAGATAGCCGGCTTCTTGCAAGCCTTCAATATCTGGCACATGGGGAGCTGCCCCCGTGGCAATTAAAATGTTCCGGCCACCATATGCGGATCCATCCACATCAACCGTATGGTCATCCACAAACCTGCCGTACCCATGCAGAAGCTGAATATTGGGATCATCCGCGATGACATCCACATATTTATTCTGCCGAAGATCCTGTACCATCTGCCGCTTTTGTTCCATCATCTTTTTGAAATCCGTAATCGTTGCTTTCGATTCGATCCCGTCAACATTGGGATGATTGGCCTTATGAATAGCTTCCGCGGTGCGAATCAGGGTTTTGGACGGCACACAGCCCGTATTGACACAGGTTCCGCCGGTGGGCAGGCCTTTATTGATAATCAATGCCCGCCCGCCGAGTTCACTGGTGCGAATCGCCGCGGCAAACGCTGCCGACCCGCCCCCGATAATCAGCAGATCAAACTCCTTATCTCCATCCTCGGACGACTCGACTTCTTCTGCTGCTTCGTAGTGATCGATACTGTTTATCGTTTTAATTAATTCCTCTTTTGATATCGCATCTGCATCATACGCGATTTCAGCTTTTCCATTCGGATAGGAAACCAACTTTTTCCTGATTCCCTCTTTTTTCGATAACGCTTGATCGATCGACCGGGCACAATCGTGACAGGTCATTCCGCGGATGCTTAGATTGAGTTGATCTTTTTTGGACATGCGTCAAACAATTTTTCAATTTAATTATGCGCCCTCCAGGGGTTCGCCCCGCAGGGATCGCTTGGCGAAAACCCTCAGAGGGTTTCATCAGGCCGCAATAATTTTCATTAGTTTGTTCTTTGTGATATTGCTAAATAGGGGCTCTAAAATTTCCCTGTACGGCTCCCGGAGGACATAAAAAATTTGTTTCCCGTCTCGATATGACGACAAGAGCCCGCCATCTTTCAATTTTCGGAGGTGCTGCGATACGGCCGGGACGGTCATGTCCAGGATATCGGCCAGGTCGCAAGGGCAAAGCTCCGGTTCGTCCTTCAACAGATAGAGAATTTTTAAGCGGGCATCGCTTCCCGCCAGTTTAAGAATTCCCGCTAATGTTGCGATCGATGGCTCCACATCATGAAGCTTCCGGATGCAGCTGTTAATCTGTTGCAGATCGGCAACATCCCGAATGCAGGACTGTTTTTTCATACACTTGTTTTATTATTTAAGCAACTGTTTAAATGTATGGTTTACACATGAATCATTCAAACGGTTACATTACACGATGGTTTGTTCAACATCATCGTCAGCTGTACTATAAGGGATGTACCATCACACAGAGATGAGTGTAATTGAAGATATGTAATCTAACCTTCAGAAATAATGAACATTTTGAATTTCGAACCGACCTTATAAGTGAATCTTGGATAGAAAAAGCAATCATATCGATACAGATACACTACTGCACAAGTACCAGCAGGGCGATAGAAATGCTTTAAAACTATTAATCAAACGATTTCACCAAACACTCTTGAAAACAATTCGATACACAACAAACAGCCAGTCGGCGGCAGAAGATATTGCACAGGAGTGCTGGTATGCAATCGTTCAACAGCTCGATAAACTCGAAATAAAGATCAACTTTGATGCATGGGCGCTGACCATCGCCCGGCGAAAATCGATTGACTGGATCCGTGAACAGCAGCGCGAGCGCAAATATGCCCGCCAGCTCCAAATGGAAGCCAACGCCGAATCAGATGTACAGAATGAGACATCAGAACAAACAACCGTTTTATTATTGAAAATTCAGAACGGTATCCTTCAGCTTCCGCCAACACAGCGAATTGTACTGAACATGTTTTACCTGGACAATTTAAGCCTGAAGGAGATCAGCCAGCATCTCGACATCCCGGAAGGGACCATAAAATCGCGACTGTTTACAGCTCGCGAGAGTCTCAAAGAAATTCTTAAAACCCAAAACGAGGAATAGCCATGAAAAAAGAAGAAATCGACAAATTGATTACCGAATCGCTCAACAAGGATGAGGCGGAATTTTACAAAAGCCTGGAGGAGGAAAAGGGCTTATGGGAGAGTATTGGTGAACTCTACTCCGGTAAATTCGCCTGGATTACTATCGTCATATCTTTTGTGCACCTTATCTTAACAGTCATCGCTTTCTACTCCGGCTACCAGTTTTTTACTGCTGACAGCATTGCGGTGATGCTTCACTACGGGGCCATTATGTTCCTCGTCCTACTGTTTGCAACAATGACCAAACTCTGGACCTGGATGCAGATGCAGAAGAATGACCTGCTGCGGGAAGTGAAACGAAGCGAATACCAGGTGGCTGCCCTGATTGAACTGGTTTCGGGCAAATAGAAGACCATAGCCGTCAGACCTGGTTGAAAAATGGCGGCTAAGGGGCCGATAGTTATTCAACTGTTTAATCCTAAGTGGTTGAATTCCCCGACTCTCTGGGTCGGAAAAAGATAAAAGTCCCCCTTTGAGAGGCTGTGAGAAAGTTGATTTCCAAAAATATCGCACCTGATTAATTTAATAATCCTGTCATTTTCAGCGCTTCCAGTCTTTCTGACCCACCCCCGCCCCCTCCCTATCGCGCCCTAACGGGACTTGATAGGGAGGGGAGCTCCGCAATAAATCTATTTGCCTTAAACGTTTAACTGAATAGAAATTTGTTATCGAATTTCCTCACAGCCTCTTGAAGGGGGAAGTGAACGGAGTAAGCTGGGGGATGATCCAGTAGGCGTTGATTCAAGCAAATAAACAATTTGTATGGGCTCAAAACTCTACAAATCATCCCCCATTGCCCCCTTTGAAGGGGGACACTCCAAAATAAGCTTGTATTGAGCAAAAAGTTAAGGGTTCTTAGTTAATACCTGTTCACTAGTTCAAAAGCTGATATCTGGACGATTTATTCATTTAAAAGGTCTTGAAAAATTATCCTTTTACAGGTACGCCTAAAAAATTCATTCCTTTACGCATACGAATCAACATAAAGCCTTATTTTTTAATCGAAATCCTGTTATTAGTATGTCAAACTGAAGTTTCTGAGGTAACCCGCCACTCGATCACTGACACTACACCGGGAGCCTGAAGCCGTTTCAGTGTACGTTAGGATTTCGTGACGGAATCCATCAAAAAACTACTACCCTGTCCGTAATATAGATAAACGAATTTTTTTCTTGCGGCTAAGATCAAATTTTCGAATCATCATTCTGACTGAGAATTTATCATTAACTCCATTCCGCCACCCATATGAAAGCATCCGACCTGTTTGTACGAGCCCTTGAACATGAAGGCGTGGAGTATATTTTTGCCGTTCCCGGTGAAGAGAACCTGGATCTTCTGAACTCCCTGAAGGATTCATCCATCAAATTGATTGTCACCCGCCACGAACAGGGCGCCGGGTTTATGGCAGCTACCTACGGCCGGCTGACGGGCAAACCGGGTGTCTGCCTGGCAACACTGGGACCGGGTGCCACCAACCTGATGACCCCCGGAGCCTATGCCCAGCTTGGTGCCATGCCCATGATGATGATCACCGGCCAGAAACCGATCAAAACGAGCAAACAGGCCCGTTTTCAAATTTTAGATGTGGTGGATATGTTGCAGCCGATCACCAAGTTTACCAAACAGGTTGTGAACGGGAATACCATCCCGTCGCTGGTGCGCGAGAGCTTCCGGCTGGCTACGGAAGAGCGCCCCGGAGCTGTCCACCTGGAACTTCCGGAAGATATCGTCCGCGAGGAGACCGACAGTTCCCTGTTTGAGGTTGTGGGCCACCGGCGTCCCGATGCCGATGATGAGTCAATACAAGAAGCCGCGGAGATGATAGAAGCCGCTGAAAAGCCGCTGCTTATGATCGGAGCCGGCGCCAACCGAAAGGATTCGAGAAAGGCATTAACCGAGTTTATTGACCAAACGGGGATTTACTTTTTCTGTACCCAGATGGGCAAAGGCGTCATCGATGAACGACATCCTCAATATCTTGGCACGGCAGCTCTCTCCGATCATGATTTTGTTCACCGGGCCATTGATGAAGCGGACCTGGTGATCAACGTTGGACATGACGCCGTTGAAAAGCCCCCTTTTTTCATGCAACAGGGTGGAAAAAAGGTGATTCATCTGAATTTTTTCCCGGCTGAAGTAGATGCTGTCTATTTTCCGCAGCTGAATGTTGTTGGCGATATTCGTACGTCCATCAAGAATATTGGCCGGCAAATCAGCGACAAAACGGAGTGGAATACCGATTTCTTCCGGCGGATCAAGAAAGATGTTGACTCGCATCTGACCAAGTATTTCAACGATACCCGCTTCCCGATGCTGCCGCAGCGTTTGGTAAGTATTATGCGCGACTCGCTTGCCGATGACGATATCATCACGCTCGATAACGGAATTTATAAAATCTGGTTTGCCCGGAACTACAAGTGCTACGCGCCAAACACCCTGCTGCTGGATAATGCACTGGCAACGATGGGCGCCGGCCTGCCATCGGCCATGCTTGCAAAACTGATCCATCCCGGGAAAAAGGTGGTGGCCGTTTGCGGTGACGGCGGTTTTATGATGAATTCGCAGGAACTGGAAACAGCCGTTCGAAACAACCTGGATATGGTGGTGATCATTGTAAACGACAGTTCCTACGGTATGATCAAATGGAAACAGGAAGATATGGGCTTCGACGATTACGGACTTGATTTCGAAAACCCCGATTTTGTGACCTATGCCGAAAGCTACGGGGCCATTGGCCACCGGCCTGGGAGTGATGAAGAGTTCCGAAACACCCTCAGCGAATGCCTGGCCTCCGACGGCGTACACGTGATCGATCTGCACATCGACTATTCGCTCAACCACTCCATTTTAAATGTGCTGATCAAAGAGAAAACCCAGGCCTTGTAAAAAATCGTGCATCCCCGGCACACCCCCTGGGCACATGTTCAGCAAAGCAACAGTTGCGCCGCCATTCCCATCGCCCCCTTCTACCCATTTTCCGAAATAGGTGAAATCTGCTCTTGACCCCATCTGCTGCACTATTTATATTTGGTCTAAATAAACAACAATAAAACGGCTCTCGATGCTTAAAGCTTTTATTCAGACAATCGTAATTACCGTCAGCATCTTCATACTACTCTCTTGTGATGACAACTCCGTAACCGATGTGGAGACAATCACCCAACCCCTGCTTGCTTCCATTGAAGCAAATCCGGACACCTTAATTGAATCCCAGGAGGAAGAAGGAGTCGTGAGCATTACCACCGATGGACCCCTGCCAGAAGATGGAGTTGAAATGACTTTACTGATCAGCGCAAGCGATGGCTCGTCCAAGCCCCTGGCCCGGTTCAAAATTGCGTCATTTAATCCTTCAGCGGATATAGACGGAGCGGTTTTAACCCAGCAGCCCAATCTGCAAACCTTAAACAGGATAGGCATCAGGCTAACGGCTTCAACCGCTACGATATCACTCACAGTCAACGATGACAGCTTTGACAACGGGCCGCTTGATGTTTCATTTTCAATACAGGAGTCAGAATCCTTTTTGATCGAAGATGAGTCAGGTTCAGCTTCATTTACAATTATCGAAGAATAAACGGCCTTACCATTCAGACATCACCATTAACCATATAAACTGAACGCAACTCCACGTCCGACATGCAGTATCGATTCATCTTTCCGTTATTAATCTCCCTTCTCTTATCAATCAATGCAGATCCTCTGTTTTCACAAGATCAGCCTGCCATAACCGGCACTGTCGTTGATGCGGAAACAAACATTCCCATCCAGGGAGTGAACGTCGGTATTAAAAACTCCCGAAAAGGAACCTCTACTGATTTTGATGGCACATTTTCGTTAAAAAATGTAGAGCCCGGTGAGTACACGCTTGTCTTTTCAGCCATTGGCTACCAAACGAATCAGAAAATCGTCACCCTTGAGCCGAATCGTTCACTAACGGTTGAGATCGCACTGTCTCCCGGCGAACTAAAGCTGCAGGAGGTAGAAATCGTGGGCCGGCCGGATGAATCGTATAAAGTGAATTACTCCTTTACCGCCACAAAAATTGCTACATTGACAAAAAATATCCCGCAATCGATCTCCATCATCTCAAAAGAACTTTTGCGAGACCAGCAGACCTACAACCTTGGCGAGGTGGTGAAAAACATCAGCGGGGTGAACCAGTTTTCGCACTATAACGATTTTACGATGCGCGGTTTTCGCGGCGGTGCCCGCCTGATCAACGGCCTGCGTGCGGAGCAGAACTTCTTTTCGATGCCGATTACGCCCCACCTGGAGCGCGTTGAGGTGATTAAAGGTCCCGCCTCCGCGCTGTTTGCCGATGCCAACCCCGGTGGTACCATCAACATGGTGACCAAAAAACCGCTTGAAAACCGACAGGGATCCGCCGGCGTTACAGCGGGCAGCTACGACACCTATCGCGCCAACGCCGATATTACAGGACCGGTAGATTCCGGGAGAAAGCTCCTCTACCGCCTCAATGCCGGGTTTGAAAACTCCAACTCATTCCGCGATTTCCAGGGGAACGACTCCTACATCCTGGCGCCCTCGCTCTCCATCCTGCCGACAGAATCCACTCGCCTGAATGTTGACTTTGTCTACCACCGGAACGAGTCGAAACTTGACCGTGGTCAGCCGATTTTTAACAGCGAGGACGGCCTCGATTCCACCCCCGTCAGCTTCACGTTAAGTCAGCCGTCCGATTTTTATAATGTGGATAACCTGCAGCTGAATGCAACACTCTCTCAGCAGATCAATGAAAATCTCTCGCTAAACGCATCTTTCATGCGGTATGAAGTGGATACCGACCTGGAGGAACATCGAACCACCAACAATTTTATTGATGAGACGACCATCCAGATGGGATTTGTAAACCGCGAACGCTTCATCAACACCAACAGTTTAAGCACTTACCTCACTGCCGAGGGAACAACCGGTGCGTTTGAGCACAACGCCCTGTTTGGGTTTGATTATGCCGACAGTGAATCGGACCGCGCCCAGTGGTTTGCCGGCTGGGACCGGAGTGATTCAACAAAGGTTCATCCGAGGAATTTCGATCTTGAAAACCCGGTCTACAGCGATGAGAACCCTGTAGATCAGTATCCCAGAAATTTTGCCACCGATTTTGACACGCCCACCCGCTACAACACCACCGGGTTTTACTTTCAGGACCAGATTTCAGCAGGCCGCTGGAAAGCCCTGGTCAGTATACGGCGCGAGTTCTACGAAGATGTGGTTCCTGACGGAGACGGCACATTTACCAGCGACCAGGATGCATGGCTTCCACGGTTTGGACTGGTTTACGAGACCGGTTTCCGGACCAATGTGTACGCCAGCTATGCCACCGGGTTTGAACCGGTAAGTGCCGGCAACAATGCACCTGAATTCGGCGGCCCGTTCGATCCCGAACGGAGTGAACTGTTTGAAGTGGGAGCCAAGGGAACCTACTTTGCCAACCAGCTGATCGCCACCCTTTCACTCTATCAAATTGAAAAACGTAACGTGCTGATCAGTGCAAACTCCCCCGAAAATCCCGATCTGCTGGAGCAGCGGGGAGCACAGGAGTCGCGCGGGGTGGAACTTGAGGTGAACGGACGGGTAAACGAAAATCTGAGCATTTCAGCCAATTACGCCCACAACCTGAACGAAATCACCGAAAGTGATGACCCGGAAGAGATCGGGAATGTGGCCGAAAACGCGCCCCGCAATATCGGCGGCCTCTGGACAAAATACCAGTTCACCAACCCGGCGCTGAATGGCCTGGGCATCGCCGGAGGGTTTAATTTTGTCTCCGAACGAAACACGTTCGATGAGCGACTACAACTGCCCGGGTACACCGTGTTCGATGCCGCTGTTTCCTACGAATACAGCGATTTCAGGGTAGCCGTCAATTTCAACAACATCTTCGATAAAAAGCACTGGATTGGCGGCTACAATTTCGGGCGAATATTCCCCGGAAGCCCCCGCACGGCCATCGCCAAAATCACCTACAACTTTTGATGCCGGGTGACCCTTGAAGCTAAAAGAAAATATTCTATGTCAACGTGTTTTGCGGTTAAGATTCATCCAAAAGAGTGTGAGGCTGTCCAAAAAGAGCGTCATCCCGCACTTTCCCATAGGGATCCCTACGGGGGATGCGGGATCTCCATCCTTTGATATGATTAGGAGATACCACGCCGGGGCGTGGTATGACTGTTTGCTTGTAAAATTCTTTATTGAACACCCTTTTTGGACAGCCTCCAATGGGAAGTACCACGCGTATTTTATCGCGTGGGGAGGGGTGTTATTCGTTCTGTATCAGAACGCTTTTATATCACCAGAACACCAACACCCGAACATTCCCGAAGTGTAAACCTGCCAGGGCATAACCATCGTGAGTTTGGCCCTGCAAAACTTTGGATCTTCCATTTACAATAAAAGATATGAGCCTGATCTCCAATAAAACCCTCTTCAAACTGCACGGATGGCTGGGATTAAATCTCGGCCTCATTCTGTTTGTGATCTGCCTGTCGGGAACCTTTGCCACCCTGTCCAACGAGTTCGACTGGCTGGCAAACGAGGAGATGCGCATCGAAAAAAAAGATCGCCAGGCCAACTGGCAAAAGATGATGGACTCCATCGAGCGGGAATACCCGGAGGGCGTCAACCTGGGGATGTACAAAGGAACCTACAGCGGGAATGCCGATTATTTCGCCACGGTGGCCTACGTTTACATGCCCAACGATCAAACCCTGAAGGTGTACCTGAATCCCCGCACGGGAGAGATCCAGGGCCAGAATTCCTTTTTCAATACCCAGCGGTTTTTCCGAACCTTCCACCGGCGCTTTTTTGACGGGAACCGGGGGATTGTACTCATCACGCTGCTCTCCATCCCGATGCTGATCATTGTCTTGGCCGGGTTTCTGTTCTACAAAGGCTGGCTCAAAAACCTGTTCACCCTTCGCCTGGACCGGAAAAAACGGGTCCAGTGGTCTGACGGACACAAACTGGCCGGTATCTGGTCGTTACTGTTTGCCCTGGTAATTGTGCTGACCGGCGTGTTTTACTTTTCGGAACTGATGGTTCAGGCTTCCGAAAACAACGATCTGTTGGTCATGCCGAGTCCCGACCATGTGGAGGAGGACGTGATGGCCAGGTACGACTCGGTCATTGAGTTGCTTCCCATGTCCGTCTATACCGACAGCGCTCTCGCCGCGCTGCCCGGCCTCGATATCCGCGGGATCCGGATGCCCAAGCAAGCCGGTGAGTTTGTCTATATCAACGGGCAGGAGGGCAATCCGCTCACCAGGGATCGCGCCAACCATGTGCTGCTGGACCCGGCCACGGCCGAGGTAGTTGACGTTCTTAAGTCGTCAGAGATGACGCTTCTCCCCTTCATTACCGATATTGCCGATCCCCTTCATTTCGGCTATTTCGGCGGACTCACGACCAAGATTCTGTGGTTTCTCTTTGGGCTGATTATCTCATTCTCTATCCTGTCGGGTTCCTATCTGTGGGTGATCAAAACCGTTGAAAAAGCAAAAACACCGGTGGACGGTTTCCCCTGGATGCGCGGGGTAACGATCTCCACCACCATCGCGCTGCTCTATTTTCTCTGGGTAGCCGTTGCCACAGTAGACGGAATCCGGTCCTACGGCCCCATGCCCGATCCTGTGTCCGAACCGATTGCTGAATTCTCAATCGGTGATTGGCAAGCCTCCAGTGATATGACACACTACTTCAGCGAGCCTGACAAAACCTACCTGGAGTTGAACTTCCAAACCCGGGGTCTGGTCAATATCCGCGAGGTATCCCTCTTGGCTGAGCCGGATGATGCAGAACCATTCTCATTTGAGAGTTACGCCCAGAGCCACTACCTGGACCTGGATGAAGAGGTCCGGGATCTGCTGAATAGCTCCGAAACCGTGTATCTGTCTGTTGACGCCTTCAACAACGATGACCATGTACTTGAAATCTCATCAGCCGACATTCTCTCCGCGTACCGTGCGGTTGTGCAGCAAAAAGAGGCCATTCCTCAGCCCGTTCAGCGCGAGTGGCCGCAGTCCAAACCCGGGATCTGGATCTATATCGGGCTGTTTGTTCTGCTTACCATTTCAATCATCATTATCTGGGTGCGCTGGCTGCTCCAGGCCATGCAAAAACAGCTCTATGCAGGACGTAAAAATTCCGAAACTTCGCGCAGCAAATCTATCCCGGCAGCAATGGAATAATCACGCCCGGCTGGTTTTAGACAAAAGATTCATTTTGCCAAAGTCCTGAAATTCTCTTATATCTGGTTAAACCGGAGAGAATTGTACCGTTATGAACATCAACACGCATACCCACCTGTTTACGCTTCGAAACGTACTCTCGCGCGAAGCGGTCCGCGCCATTGGAAACCGCCTGCGGCATAAAGATGTGCCGGAATATCTTGTAGAGGGGATCGAACAGTTTATTTACGATCTGTCGAATAAACCGCGTCATCTGACCGAAGATCAGCTCCTGGAAGAGCTGGTACGGGCCATTCTGAGTACCGATGTGTTCAAAGAGTTCTCTAAAAACAATCTACAGCAACTGTCGGCACTGAATGCCATCAACATCAATGCTGAACATCTGAGCCGGGCCGCCCTGAAACAGGTCCTGAACGCCCTGTCCGCCTGGGGTGATGCAAATGATAACGCCGAATCGAACCTATTTGATATCTACGAAACGTTGCGCATCGCTCTGATGCCAAGTTCTACAGCGATTGCCGATCATCTGCTGGATCACCTGGACAGAGACGATGCCCTGGTCGGGCTGATGATGGACATTCGCGGCGATTCCGAATCCGACCGGGATGAACATCGGTTTCACAATCAGCGGGATGACCTTGTGGAAGCCAGCCTGCAGCGGCCCGGCCGCGTATTCCCGTTTTTTGCGGTGAATCCCAAGCGTCCGGATCACTTTGATTTAATGAAAGATGCGATTGAAACCAAAGGGTTTGTCGGTGTAAAACTCTATCCCTCTCTCGGCTATAAAGTAGATAGTGACGAAATGATGGTGGTCTACGACTACTGCGAACAGAACGATCTGCCGATTACGATGCACTGCAATCACAGCGGATTTTATGTAGAAGAAGCCTTTATCGACTATTGCAACCCGGAACATTGGGAGCCGATTTTGGCTCAGTATCCATCACTGAAGATCTGTTTTGCCCATTTTGACGGCCACCAATCCTTTTCTGATCCAAACGGGCTGGATGAGGGAACCTGGGGCCGGAAAATCCTGGAACTGATGCAACACCCGGCCTACAGCGGCGTCTATGCCGATGTCTCCTACCACACGGATATGATGGGCGATCCTGAACTGGAGCAGCACTACCTCCAAAAGATCAACGAACTGTTAAATATGCCGGTGGTGCAGAACCGGATTCTGTTTGGTACCGACTCCTGGCTGCTGCGACTCAATATGTCTGATGAACTGTTCTGGTCCTATTTCCGTGAGAAACTATCGGGGGAACGGTTCCGGCAGATCGCATCCACCAACCCGAAGATGTTCCTGGGAATTGATCCGCCCAAAAAGAACATCGAGCGGTATATTCGCTATCACAAAGAGAACCGGAACCGTGTGGGGTCGCTGCCTAACGCGTGGCTGCATGATCAGGTGGGTGCTGAATTTAAGGTAAAACGGGATCATCCGATCTGGACGCTCGATAAATATCCCGGGTGGATTGTGAATACTGTTTTTAAATCCCGGATGTACTCCAGGCAAAAACAGATGGCATTTGCAAGACGGGCATATATTACCATGCAGGAGTTAAAATTCTGGGAATATTCCTTTGCAGATCAGCCCGCCTTCGACCAGGCGTGCAAAGCCATATCGCTGATCCTCGTTGCCCAATGTGAGGAGTTAGAAGCAGGAGAGCGTGAGGGTGACTGGACAAAAAATGAAATACGGCAACTATTTGAAGATATGATCCGGAAACCATCCGTGCGGTTGCTCGACCTCTCGTTTCAAATTGATGGAATCTATTCCTTCACCTATGAATAAATTAAAGCTTATACCTTTTATTTGTTGCTTGATTTTCACCGGGGTGATCTCCTGTTCTATTGCGAATGCTCAATCTTTTTCCGTAAAACCGGGTATATCGAGAATGGAGAACGAGAAACTCGGGGTTGGTGCAGATATTGAATTCAAGGTGAATAAAGAATATACACTCACATCCCAGAGCCGTTTTCAGCGATACATAGAATTCGATCTGGACGCAGTCGGCAGCCTGCTCTACAGGCCTTCACTCAATCCAAAACATCATCAGGTTGACCTGTTCCTCGGGTACCTGGTTGTATTTGAAAAAACAGCAGGGGGTGATCAGTTAGGACAAGATATAGAACTGAAAAATTACGGCTCGCTGAGTGTAGGGTTGAACGCCGCCGTTGAGTCCAATCAAACCCTTACCGAGCAAAATCTCGACCAAGGCGCCGAACTGCGATATATCAATGAATCCAAACCGTTGGTGCCGATTGTAGAACTCTCGTACCTTTTTGTGCTCCCCTACCGGTCTGATTTCCGCGAAGAACTGGATACAGAAAACAACATGTTCCAGCGATTTGAAGCCAGGGCATTTTGGACGATCCTGCTTGGCCGTTTTCTGTTGAATCCCGATTTTCGCTACTTCCGGTCGTCCGATCTCTCCGCTACCCTGAAAGAAAACGGGCTGGACGAAGGATTCCACAGCGCCGTCTCGTTCGGGTACGTTGTTGGCGAACGGGATTCCGGGCCGCTGCAATATATTGATTATCTCTACCTGCAATACAACCGCGGACAATTCCCCGTGTACCTGGACAATCGGGAGACGATTGAGGCGGGGATTCGTTTTGGGTTTTAAATAAATGTTACAATGCTCACCCACATCTGTAAATTGAGCTCAAAATTTCGTACAATTACTCATGAAAACGACTTCAAAGAAGAAAAATATTGGCACTATTTCACGTGATGCCATGAAATCTCAAATGGCTTCTTTTCGTATTGAAGGAATGAATATTCCAAAAGAGAGAGCCGATCAAATTCGACGGGAGGTTGTTCGCGAATTTAAAAATAGTCCTGATTTCTCAAACTCTTGAAGAGAGTTATCATTGGTTCATAATTTTTGTCGGCCGCTGACTGTACTGCTGCAATGTAGTCCGCCATTTTCTTCTCATCAATCTTTTCGAAATTGAACCGTTCGAATCCACTTTTCAAAGCTATTAAATCAACAAACAGCCTCGCTGTACGTCCCTTCCCCTCCCGAAATGGATGAATGAATAGAAGTTCGGCATGTATCAAAGCTACTTGCTTTATCATCTCCTGGTAATCCTTACTTGGGAAAGACAACGGTTCTAAAAAATCCTTTTCAAATTCTTCAATGATCGATGGTAAAAACTTGGCTGCAGGGAATAAGAAACCTCCCTTAGACATATTTACTGTCTCAGTTCTCCTGCAAATTCGTATAAATGGCCCAAAGCCGTTCTGTGAATTGATGACAATAGTTTCCAATCAAACTTTTTTTATTTGATCCAGTTCAGACTCGAATTTAATTTCAGCTCTCAAAAACCACGGTACTCCTCTTCAGCGATCTTTTCGGGATTTGTTAAACCGAGCTTATTCGGAAGAATCTCATCTTCAGATTTTGGTGTGTGGTATTTCATAGTTCAATGATACTACGAAATCGGGTGAATCGAATTATAACAAGGTAATTAAACGCGGACACCGCCTTGCTCTTCCGGTGGGTTTGAGTAGATTGTGAGGACAAAATATTCAAACAGTTTATAATCCCGGTGCCGGTTAAGCGCGGGACCGTTTAACCCTTTCCAAATAAATAAATTGCCCGTTCGTTGAAGTTGTATTACATTGTAAAACATTTAAATAACTCTACGATTATGGACACTACTCTTACTATTCGAATTGACAAAGAGCTGGAACAACTTCTTGAAGAGTCATCGAGAAAATCAGGACGCACAAAGAGTGAGTTGGTCCGGCAAGCTTTAAAACGCCAATTATCAATTGAATCTTTTCAGGAACTACGTAAACAACTTCTACCCTATGGTGAAGCACAAGGATGGCTCACCGATGAAGATGTTTTTCGTGAAGTTTCATGAAAATTTTTGCTGACACCAACGTTTTAATAAGTGCTTTCACCGCAAGGGGATTATGTGCCGACCTTCTTGAAATTATACTTGCTGACCATCAATTGATGACCGGAGAATTTGTATTACAAGAATTTGAACGGGTATTGATTACAAAACTCAGCGTTCCACAGAATAAAGTTTCTAAGACCATACTATTTCTTCGAAAGCACCACCACATAGAACCAATTCCTGACAAACCTTCTGAAGTAAAAGTAAGAGACGAAGATGATCGATGGGTATTGGAATCAGCATTAAGGGCAAAAGCTGATATTTTAGTTACTGGTGATAAAGATCTATTGGTTCTTTCAAAAGATCTTACCCAAATCAAGATTATTTCACCACGAGGGTTTTGGGAGATTTTAAAAAAGTAAATCGGGCACACACAACGGTATTGACGCGGGACCGTTAGCCGCCGGAATAAAATTTACCCTGCCTGATACTTTTTACCTTTTCTCTGAGTATTATAAATGTAAGAATTTAGTAAGAACAAATATCACTTGCCATGATTAAAAAACTTCAAAAAATCGGAAACAGCTGAAGTATTCTTCTTGAAAAGCCTCTCTTGAAACTTCTCAAAGTTGAGGAAAGTGGCCGTGTGGAGATTGTTCCTCATGAGGACGGGCTGTTAATATAGAAAGTTGACGTCCAGTCTGCATATCAGGAGATCAGCAGAAACCACCGTAAATCCCTGGATAAACTTGCTGAATAATGCCTGAACCGGCCCTCCTGTCACTGGAAGATATTCTGTTTATTCATCAACAAGAGATACAAATTTCCGGGGGTGAGCCCAACATCCGTAATCAGGAAGGAATCAAAGCGTGTGTTGATGCTCCCAAAGTCAGTTTTGACGGAGACTATCTGCATGACTTGTTTGAAATGACGGCCAGTTATATCTCATGCCTGACGATGCGTCACCCGTTTGTTGACGGAAATAAGCGTACAGCCCTGGCCTCTGCCCTTACTTTTCTGTACTTGAGTGATTACAGCACTGAAGAATCCTACGATGAAGAACTGACTGACTTGGTTTTAAACTTTGTGACAAAGAAGATATCAAAAGAGGAAATTGCCGAGTACGTCAGAGCCAAATCACATCGATTGTACGCTCGGCGGCTAACATCGCGTTCATGCGGACCGTTATAACTTCCCATCGAACATGGGTAAAATTGCTTTATAAAGCAGATCTACTTTTTCCATAAATCCAAGAAATAAGTAACCCTTCCACTAAAAGAACAGCAATCCAGAATAGCAATTCGAGCAGAACCAATATGACCGGCTCATGGAACATGTTGAACGGCGTGTGGAACTCAAAGTATAAGGCCATCAGCGCCCATAATATTGCACCAAATGCGACACCTCGCTTGAGTTTATTTTTGCCTAACGATGGTTCGATATACATAAAGACTAAGCCGTGCACAACACCAATAACTGCGGCAATCGCCATGTAGAGAGGACCATTGCTAAACATCAACGGCAAAGGTTCCATCTCGAACAAAACTGCCATTACTTTCTCACTCTGCAAATCTGGATCAAAAAGAATGGGTTTGCCAATATGAAAAAACAATAGGTTACTAACGACATTAGCTGCCACAAAAGCTATGGCTCCCGCTATACAAGCTCTTATTAGTTTGAAAATCGTAATTCCACTTTTTCCAAAGTAGACTTGTGATTGATTGGTTTGCATAATAATTCCATTTTGAATGATAGATTGTGATATAGTAAAAACTTCGTCGACGGGAATAGTTAATTTCTGAGAACACTATATCCTTCACTTGTTTACCGAGAATTGCTCATTCGTGACGGTTACCAGAATTGTATAAAGTGCTCTCAGTGATTTATAGATTGATTGCCAAGATTTAGCCCCGCATCAAATGGGTCGAATTTTCATTCAGTTCGATGCCCCCTTCTTCGCCAACGACAACCGTTCCACCTAAATTTATGACCCTTTTTCCTAACGCACAGTTGGGTTCAAAGGCGAATACCATTCCCGATTTTAATTCGGTATCCAAGCCAATAGATGGAATTTGCAGGATCTGTCCATAGTTCTTGGCCTCCGGCAAATCGGCCAGTTTATCACCAACGCCGATTAATCCATAGGGACTGATGGAGTGTATCAGCGGGTGAACATGCCAGGCATTCACTTCTTGCATAGGTTTGTTCATGGCCTGAACCACTTCACCAAATGTAGTGCCGGCTTTTAGAAGGTCTACTCCATTTTCATAGGATTGTCGGGCTACAGTAGCAGCTTTTTCAAAGTCCGGATGCACATCTCCCACCGCTATCGCCGGTTGGTGCTGCGTTTCCAGCATCCCGAAGGAAGAGAACACTTCAGCCAGTACCACATCTCCCTCCTGGATGACGCGTGGTTCTTCCGGGCGATAATTCCAGGCAGGCGGTCCCCAGCCAACAAACTCCGGTCCAGAGCCCAATAGTATTTCGGCCGTATAGCCGAGATTCTTTGAGCATGCCGCCACGGCCGCAGCGTAAATCTCATTTTCCCGCACGCCGGGTTCCGTAGCCTCAAGCATGGCCTGACACATTTTTTCCCCTACATTTGCCGACCATTTTAAAACCTCGAGTTCTTCCTCACTTTTTACAGCTGTAAGTTCAAAGAACCGGTTACCTACTTTTTTGAAGCTTGCTTCTGGCAACTGTTCGGTGATGGTTTGCCAGGTATTGTAGGGCATGGCCCCATCAAAATAGAATGGTGGATACGCATCCAGCCCAATGACTCCAAAAGAGGAGTCTTCAAGCCCACGGCTTTCCAGAACTTGAACTACATTCGCTCCCATTTTGCCCACATACATGTTTTCGGCTTTAATCCATCCCTGGGAATTGGTATACCCCGCCTGTATGTGATCTTCTACAACGGTGGTAAGAAACACGACTGCAATCGGTTCTTTATTTTTGGGAAAAATGACAATGGAACCGGGTCGCTCATTTGTAAAGAAGGTATCAGGTGCAAAAGTCGCCGGAGCTGATCCCTCTCTATCCCCATAAACTATTAACGCATCGAGCCCTTCCTCTTCCATAAGTTCATTTGCAATATTCCACCGTCGATCTCGCTCTGCTAACGAAAATGTTGGAACTTCTAAGTCTTCTCTTATCAACATAATATTATCCTCCTATATTTAATTTTTTCTTATTCCTGTGATGTCAGCAGAGCCCAGCGGGAGCTTTGCCTTACCCTTGAACTTGTCGCCATCCACTTTACCAGATACCTTAGCTTTCAACCGACCCATCGGCGTTTTGATCTTTGTAGTGAAATGAACCTCACTGCCATCGACGGTGCCATCCGAAAAGTCGAAGGTTCCTTTGGAATTTTTAAGCGTTCCACTCAGCGATCCATTTTCTTCTTTAAGCGTTAATGAACCTTCCTGCTGGCCAATTGGTGTATCTACCGTTACTGAATATTCACCTGATATTTTCATATTTCTGTTCCTCATTTTGAGTTTTAGATTAATTGAAATGGTCTATTCGTTACCATCTCGATATATAGAGGGACAACATGCATGCCAGGGAAGCGTAAAAGAGATGCGAATAATAGCTAAAGCATTAGTATGCAGCCATTTAAAGGATTAATACTTTTTAAAAACGACAGAATATGAAATGAAGACAGCGGCGATATATCACCTCCGATGGTGGTATTACACCGCAAGGTAGCTCTCTTTTCGTTCTACGAAAGGCTGATTATCAGATCAAGTTTGATTATAAGGGAATGCCCAAAACCTACATTAGCCCAGATCGTCTCGGGAAATACCCAATTTTTTCATCCGAGAACGTAGCGTGGACCTTTTCAGACCGAGCAATTTGGCAGCACCATCCGGCCCGCCAACAACACCGTTAGTCTTTCGAAGAATGTTCTTGATGTGCTCTCGCTGAACCTCTTCAAGGTCAGTAACGGTTGAATTTTGCATCTTATCAGTATGCTGTATCTCAGGGACAACAGGTGTTAAGGTCCCGTCTTTCATAAGGATGACTGCTCGTTCTATGACGTTTTGAAGCTCTCTGATGTTGCCAGGCCAGGCGTAATCCTTTAGTTTTTGGATTACAGTATCAGGAATCTCTTTGATTTCCTTCTTCATTTTCTTGGAGTAGATCTTTGCAAAGTGGCTGCAAAGTAAAGGAATATCTTCCGTTCGCTTCCTAAGCGGAGGAAGTTCAACAGGGAATACATTAATACGATAGAACAAATCGCTCCGAAATTGCTCTTGCTCAACAAGTCCCTCAAGATCCTTGTTTGTAGCTGCCACCAATCTTACGTCAACACTAATTGTTTTCGTGCTTCCAAGTCTCTCGAACTCTTGGCTCTGTAGTACACGAAGAAGCTTTGGTTGAAGCTCTGGTGGAATATCCCCGATTTCATCAAGAAATAGCGTACCGCCGTCGGCTACTTCAAAACGGCCGATTTTTTTATCGATGGCTCCGGTGAAGGCGCCTTTTTCATGGCCAAAAAGCTCACTTTCCAGCAATCCCCGCGGAATAGCTGCGCAGTTTAATTTCACGAAGCTCTTGTCTTTTCTCTTGCTGCTGTTATGTATAGCTCTGGCAACAAGTTCCTTTCCAGTTCCGGTCTCCCCCTGTATTAATACTGTTGAATCCGTCGGTGCTACTGCTTTGATTTGCTCAATTACAGATTTCAGTTTTTTACTTTTGCCGATTATTTCCCCGAAGTGAAGTGATGACGTAAGCTCATCTTCCAGATAGGTCTTCTCCTTATGCAGTCGTTCTTCTGATTCTTTGACTCGTTGAATATCCAGCGCAGTAGACAATGCAACTGCTGTTTGATCTGCAATTTTCCGAAGAAAGTTTATTTCATTTTCATCATAGGGTTCCAAATTTTTCCGTGCTACATGCAGAACGCCTATCTTCTCATCATTATTTATGAGTGGCAAAAAGCAACTTGCATGTAGCTTCTCAATTTCAACAATTTCCCTTACTGTATTATTTATCTCGCTTAAGTCAAGATGGTTGGTTAAGACGATTTCGCCTGATCGATAAGCTTTCCCTGAGTTGGATCCTTCCATCGGCAATTTTTTACCAATTTCGATAATCCCTTTTGATTCCGGGAAATCGTATGAATAGAGAAAAAGATAATCAGGATCTTTATCTGGTAAAAACAGTGCCGAGTGATCACAGTCCATTACCTTCCGAAGGTTTTCCAAGATGATGTGGCAGAGATTCTCAACATCGAAGTTGTTGATCACTTGTCTGCTAACATCCAACAACAATTTTAACTGGTCTCGCTCCTTCGCCACATCGTGATCGGATTCCATATCTTTCGTTTATATGTTATCATAGTTATGTATTCTACTTTCCTATACTAAGAAAAATTTTAATTCCAGTTTTTTAGACTATTTTTTGTTTTAAAAATTTCAGGTAATACTCTGAAATTTGGGATTTTATAACCCGCGCAGTAAGGTGACGCACCTCGCCTGGTTTTGCCACCTTTTGGCTTTTTAGCTCTCCAATCATTATTTAACAACTCAACATTCATTCGTGCGCACCTTATGCGCAATGTCGTTATAAAGTTCTACCCAAACCCTCTAAACAGATCATAATCATTCTGATCGTTTTTCCCCGATAACATTTATACTCATGATTATGAGCGTAGAGTTTCAATTGGACAGTTTAGTTACCCTATTTTTTACGGCCGGAGCCGTTCTTACCAGCTTATTTTTTGGATTACACCTCCTTTTTAGAAAACAGAGGACCCGATCCAATATCTTTTTGGGGGCTCTCCTTATTCTGGGATCGTTTACGCTTCTGAACAGTCTCTTCGCTAACGCCGGTATCTATTCACAGTTTAAGCACCTCTATTTCATTCCTCTCCATTATACCCTATCATTTGGCCCTCTAACCTATTTTTACGTTCGAACAAAGATTCATCCGAGCTTTCAAATTCGTAAGACTCACCTTCTGCACGCCATTTTACCGATTCTTCAGGCGCTCTTCTATTTCTCAATCGGTTTCAGAGAATATGAGTTTAAAAACTGGATGTGGCAAAACGTGATCAGCGTCTGGTATGGGGATCTGGAAAGTGCTCTGTTCGTTCTAACATTCTTCGCCTATATCTATGCCGCGATCAAACTCATAAAAACAGAAAAGCAATCGAGTCACCCGGAGTGGAAATCAGATCAATTCAGATGGCTGCTTCGCTTTCTCTATCTGTTTCTTGCATTGATAACTATCCAGTTTGGTTATGATATCCTGGATTTTATTCTCTGGAATCTCTACGAGATCAATATCTACAATATTACGTGGGCTTCTTTCCTGCTTGATGTGAGCAAGGTACTCGCATGGTACTGGGTTTCTTTCAATGGTTTTCAGAACGCGAAACCTGAGCTGTTGCCTTCTTCCAGGCCAAAACGAAAGGAGCGTTATCATCTGACAGATGATAATCTCAAAGATCAATTAAAATTACTGGACGCGTACGTTCTGGAAAATAAACCTTATTTAAACCCCGATTTCAGCTTAGATGTGTTAGCCGGAGATCTGAATACGACCGCTAATAAAATTTCATTTATCATCAATGAGGGCAAACAGCTGAACTTCAATGAGTATATAAATGAGTTAAGGGTTGAAGAGGTAAAAAAACGGTTACTTGATCCGGATTGTACAAACCACACCTTTCTGAGCATTGCCCTGGATGCCAGGTTCAATTCAAAAGCTACGTTTTACCGCGTATTTAAGGCACATACCGGACTCACTCCCAAGCAGTTTGTAGAAAAACAGGCATAGATTCCGCACGTCTCAAATCTCCCTGACACTACTATTCCGGGTCTCAAATCTCCCTTGAGACGATCTTGAGTGATCGATTTAAGACTTTCAGGCAGATCTTTTAAATCAATCCAAATGTTATGACACTTATTAAAACCGCCTGTACCATTATCCTATTTGTAACCTTCACATTTTCACTTTTAAGCGACTTTGGCAGCCTGTTACAACCTGATTTGAACTTTGGCGCGAATAAGGACTTCTCAAAGAGTTGGGGTTTGATGTCACCTGCTCCAAAAACGGGGGATTATCAGAACAGCATCGTGAAAGGAAAGCTGCTATCTGCTGTAGATCTACAGGAAGATGCCCTGCTTCTCAAAAAAGTAATGCTGGATGTGCACCCCGACATTTATCGATACAACACGGAAAAAGAGTTTGAAGCTCATTTTCAGACATTTTTCACCAAGCTGAGTCAGGACATGACCGAGGCCGAATTTATGAAGCATGTGGCGCAGTTCACGGAAAAGGTTCGGTGTG
Source organism: Bacteroidota bacterium (assembly GCA_009909035.1). Lineage (GTDB taxonomy): Bacteria > Bacteroidota > Rhodothermia > Balneolales > Balneolaceae > SW132. Next base: position 2,910 of record JAAAOB010000156.1, on the reverse strand, counting down.
GCCATACCTATCTCAATCCCTGGAATATGAAAGAAGAGATTCGCGACCGTCTCTTTGGTGGTAATATCTATCTCCCATTCGGTTTCGTAATCGATGATAGAAGGCTCTATATCACAAAAAACGCCTCGAATAACAACGACATAATGACCGGTGCTGAAATTATATCCATCAATGGTTTTTCAGCTTCTTCCATTTTAGACAGCCTCTATACCGTCGCCAAAGTCGACGGATCCAATGTACAGGCGAAGGATAAGCTTCTCGAGCTCACGGCATTTGGTGAAAGGGATTATAATTTTTTCGACTTCTACTTCCCTCTTTTCTTTCCCATGCAGGAAGAAATATTTGAGGTGACCGTACAAAATTACGGATCGGATGAAATTATCAGGCACAGACAACCGGCCTTATCCAGAACGGAACGGATGAAGATCATGACATCAACCTATGGGCCAGTCCCAACCGGTAAAGAGACCTGGTCGTTGGACATGCAGGAAGAGATGGCAATACTAAAACTTGGAACCTTCGCCACCTGGAGATTTGAGAATTTTGATGCAGCTCAATTTTATGATTCTGTATTTACTATGGTCAATCAAAACGGAGTCGAAAATCTTGTGATCGATATTCGGGGAAATGGGGGCGGACTTTCGGAGAACAGATATCTGCTGCTCTCTCACTTATCAGAGGAACCTATTCCATGTAGTGAAAACAGGAAAGAGTTGGTCGTAACGACACAAGCAGATTCAAGCTACCGTAACTATGTTCAAACCCGGGATGAAATTATTTTCGAAGGGCTCCCTGAAACGTATACACGCCCTTACAACAGCCGCTTCTCTGAGTTGTTGGAGGGCGGATGCGAGCCGATTCAACCCTCCGGGAACCATTTTTCTGGTAAGCTATACATCTTGGGAAATCAGTCAAATGTATCGTCAACGTTTTCATTACTGAACACCATCCAAAAAGAAAATCTTGGAACATACGTTGGTCAGCCTTCAGGCGGAAACAGGGAAGGAATCAATGGAGGAAGCTACCTCTTTCTCTACCTTCCGAATTCTCAGTTTGAAATTGATATTCCGCTGAAGTTTACGAGCTATGGAGAGGATGCTGAAGATGGATATTTACCCCCGGACGTTTGGGTCGAGATTGACCAGAAAGATATCGCTTTTCAGAAGGATCCCTATATTGAGAAAGTGAAGTCACTGATCAAGCATTGATCGCTGATTTTTAGCAGCGATACTTGAAATGACCCATTTGTTATTCAACTGTAAGATGAAATATCGAACACAAATGATCTATATGTAGATACCTTTTATTTAATGGTGACGGCATTAGACAGTTCTGTTCTGATCGGTAGTGAATTGGCGATGGCCGACAGTCAAACCGATATCTCTGAATTTGAGGGCAGAACCAGAGAGTGGCTGATATCTTTCTTCAGCACCAACCCGATCGATCATGTAGTCTTATTGAATGTTCACGAATATATTCATACCCAGCAAAAGCCCCAGGTGCACAGTTTACTCTCAATCGCTATTCGTGAAGGAGTGGCTGAGTTTGTGCCCTCGTTAGCAATGGATGTGCCGCCGGTTACGCCCGCAATCGCTTTTGGCAAGAACAGCGCTGATGCCGTAAGAGAAACATTTGAAATTGAAATGTTCTACCCAAACAATCAGCCCAAATGGTTTTGGAGTAACTATCCAAAGAAGATTGTTGTCTTAAGCTGAAAAATATATATAACTGTAATGCCAGTTAGAAAAAAACTTAAAACCCGAAAGGCAATCAATTCAAAACCAGTCGTTTTAATTCAGACCATCTACAAATATGTCGGCACAGGCGCAGACGGGGTGCGATGGAAACTTGATTTCCGGGTAGTAATTTCGCTACTTCAATCAAATTATAATCCCCGTATCGTTTAAACGCTGGGTCGTTAATGCCCGGCAGGCTCTTGGGTTTATTATGAATTTTGCAGAACTGTAATCTACGATTCCGGGAGGAGGCCATAAATAATATCAAACAACTCAACCGGACATCGCCTTGCTTTTTTAAAATTCTGTGATAGCTTTAGGAATTGGACATTTATCAACAATCTGAAATGGTGCCGGTACTTTACAGGACCGATACTTTTCAACCAAAGATTATGAGCCAAATTGAATTTAAAGGAATACCGACTTTCAGGATTTTCAATTATAATGAAGCTGTCGAGTTCTATATTGACTTCCTTGGGTTTACTATCGACTGGGAACATCGTTTTGCTCCCTCAGACCCTGTATACATGCAGATTTCAAGAAACGAGTTGGTTTTACACCTTTCCGAAAACAAGAGATTCCGAACGGGATCCGTAACATTTGTCGATACGACAGGGATTGAGACATTTCATGAAGAACTAAAAGGAAAAGATAAACCCGGGTCTATTCCCGATGTTTCAATAACGGATTGGCATACATTACAATTGGAAATTGAAGATCCGTTTGGGAATTTGCTGAGGTTCAATGAATCACTATCAGAATAACTTTTACGATTAAGAGAAAGATATTTATATGCACGTAGCACCTTAACATACCAGACCTGCAATGTCCACAGTTCTTCCGCTGCTACACGGTTCAGCTCACCAATTGTATATCCGAAGTGCCGGGACTTTCGCCTTAAATTTCCCACTTATCTATATTTGCCGCACCTAAAGTACAACCATGGTTCAACCCGCTTTTTCCCCTTGACCTAAATCACAAGGATTAATGAAAAAACTGTTCCTGTTTTCTTTCTTATGTTTTGTTTAGCTGCTTGCAATTCGCCGACTGCACTAAAAGAGGGACGGTGAACAGGTCATCTCACACCCATGAATCACCCCGAGTTATCCATTCCTGTCAATTTTGATGGTACACATACGGAACGTGGCCTGAAGGTTACAATAATCGGATCGAA
>JAAAOB010000019.1 GCA_009909035.1 Bacteroidota bacterium | reverse complement strand
TGCCGCAGCGTTAACAAGTCGGCTTTTCCTTCGTCAAAGATCTGGGCAAACCCATCGACGTTGAAGTGATTGTAGGTCAGAATCGTACGCTGCGAAAAGAAATCATCCGGCCACTTTAGCCGGCGGCCGAGGCTGACACTCGCAGAAAACAGCTCATTTCTCTCGTCGAGGTCTCCCCGGGTAGACTGCCCGAAGAATTGGTTTCTGCTCTGATTAAAGTTCAACAGGTCGTAGGAAAGCGATACACCTAAAGAGTTCGGTTTCCCCTGGAGCCACGGTTCCGTGAAACTGAAATTATAACTTTGGAATCCACTTCCGGTAACCTGAACACCAAGCGAGAGTTTCTGCCCGTCGCCGGCCGGAATGGGATCCCAGCCGCCCGGTTCGAACATCCGCTGGACTGAAAAGTTATTGAAATTGACACGTGCGGCAAGGATCACACCGATCTGCCGGCCTCCAAAACCACCGGAAAATTCGAAATTATCGGAGCCCTGCGTTTCATCCAGGTCAAACCCGATATCGACCGTTCGCTCCTCCGGGTTCGGCCGGACGTCCGGTGTAATTCCTTCCGGCGCAAAATAGCCCAGCTGGCCCAGTTCCCGGATACTTCTGATAATGGCCGACCGGCTGTAGTTGTTGCCCGGTACGGTGCGCAAGGTCCTGCGCACAACATCATCATGCGTTTTGGTGTTGCCGGAAAAGGAGACATTTCGAATCGTTGCAATTTCATCCTCAATAATTTCGAAATGGATATCCAGTGAATCTTCAGCCACAATCTCAATATTTTCATTTGCCTGGAAAAACAGGTAGCCGATGTTTTCATACAGGCTGGTCACATCCGATTCGTCCTGGCGAAACGTTAAATTCTCCTGGAACCGGGTTTCGTTAAAGATATCTCCTTTATTAAATCCAAGAGTCTGCGTCAGCTGTTCATCAGTATAGACGGTGTTTCCTTCCCAGGTAATGTTTCGGACCTTGTATTGGGGCCCTTCGGCAACCGTGATATCAAAATAGACGCCCTCTTTACTTCGCCAATCGTCAACATATACCGAATCTTCCAGAATCCTGATGTCGCGAAACCCGTTGTTGCGATAGAACTGTTTCAGATTTTCTAACCCTTCCCGGTACTCCTCTTCCGTGTAGACGTGCCGTTTAAAAATTCTCCACCAGCGATCCTGTTTGATCGTCCCAAACTCGCCTCTCAGCTTATCGTCATCAAATTCTTCATTTCCATGAAATTCAATAACGCGTACCTTTGTGCGGTCGCCGCGATCTACATTAAACGTGATGTCGACCCGGTTTGGGTTATTTTCATTGGCCTCTTCCACAATGTCAATTGTTGTGCCCCAATACCCCTCCTCGGAGTAGTACCGCTGGATGGTATTTCTTGCCTGCGACCGGATCGAATTTGTGACTGCAAGGCCCGATATCAGGTTGAGGCGTTCTCGCAAATCGCGCCGGTGCGAGCGTTTCACCCCCTCAATTTCATAACTGCCAAGTCGCGGCTGTTCCTGGACCGCAATTTCGATATTTACGCCGTTGCCAGAAAGAATTTCGTAGAAAATCTGAACATCTGAAAATAGACTCGTCCGGTAGATCTGTTTAATTGCATTGGAGATGTCATCGCCGGGAATGGTGATCATTGACCCGGCCCGTAAACCACTGGAACTTATCAGGTAGCTTTCACGCCCGGTAACCAACCCGGTGACGGTTACGTCCCGTATTTCGTACTGCCGGGGCACGAGGTCTTCGGGATTTTCAATCTGGATACTGGTAGAATCCTGTGCATTCGCAATTTGAAAAGAGCCGAATACAATAAGAATGATCGAGATGCTGCAACAGAGATGCTTAATTTTTGCCACCTTTTAGTACTACCTTTCAGCGTTTATGAAATTATTTTATTGAATAGTGATGAGGAGCCGGATGCAGGGTATCCGTTCTTCACCTTCCCATATCTACGATCACGTTGTTGATAAGATTTTATTGCCTCGTAGAGTTCGTCTCGCCTAAAGTCGGGCCAATAGGTTTCTGTGATATATAGCTCGGAATACGCCAGCTGCCAGAGTAAAAAATTACTTATTCTGAATTCGCCGCTTGTTCGTATAATCAGATCGGGGTCAGGCACTTCTGCGGTTGATAAATGCGAACTGATGACATCATCGGTTATATCCGCGGGATCCAGGTCCCCTGACTGCACCTGTTTGGAAAGGCGTTTTACCGCCTCCGTAATATCCCACCGGCCCGAGTAACTCAAGGCCAGGCAGAGCTGAAGCCTGTCATTATCTTTCGTCAGCTCTGTTACTTCATTGATTTGTCTTTGACATTTTTCCGGAAGCCGCTCAATCTGGCCTATGGTTACAAATTTTATATTGTTCTCGTGAAGCCGTTCAGCTTCATTCTTTAGTGAATTCACCAAAATCTTCATCAGCCCGTTGATCTCCACGGTAGGGCGTTTCCAGTTTTCTGTAGAAAATGCGTACAGCGTCAGGTATTGAATGCCCAGCTGTGCGCACGATTCCGTGATGTCTCGCACCGAATCAACACCCGCTTTGTGTCCAAATATACGAACGTTACCCTTTGTTTGAGCCCAGCGTCCGTTTCCATCCATTATAATTGCAATATGACCGGGAAGCCGTCCTGACTCCGTAATCGTCTCCTGCAATTTTTTATCAGATGATGTCTGGGCTTTATCTGTAAGTGTAAATGGTTTCAAAGAGATCTTTTGATATTTTGTTCAAGCTCTACATGTTAGAGCTAATATAACCATTTTTCAAGAGCTAATTGTGGATTCATTTTTGAATCGACGCTTCGAGCTCCAGCATGTCGCACACGGCAAGAGCGGCTTCTGCTCCTTTATTCCCTTTTTCGGTATTTGCGCGTTCCATCGCCTGTTCAACATTGTCCGTTGTCAGAACACCAAACGCAACGGGAATACCATATCGTATATTTAAATCCGTAATTCCGCGATTAACCGCATCGCAAACATAGTGAAAGTGTGGTGTTCCCCCTTTTATAACGGCTCCAATTGCCACAACGCCATCTACCTCTAAATTATCGATACACATTTTACATGCCAGCGGAAGTTCGTAGGAGCCGGGGCACCGCCGCGTGATAATATGCTCTTCCGTTATTCCTTTACCACGCAGAGCAGAGACCGCCCCTGAGAGCATATCATCAGTCACAAAAGAGTTCCACTTTGCTGCTACAACGGCTATTCGCTTGTTTTCCCACTCCATAGTATCCTCACTCACTCAATTTTAATCGCTGTTTCGAAACTCTTTTGAGGGCATCAACATGCTGTTTACCCAGTGTAACGATTCCAAAATACGGATCATAGTCCGATTGCCTTTTGCCATGATAATCGCTGCCTCCGGTAATTAAAAAATTATTTTTCTTCGCCAGTTTTACAAAGTTTTTTTGAACCGGCCAGGGGTGGCTGGGATGAATGCACTCGATGGCATCAATTCCCAACTCCATCATTTCGTACACCTCGGCAGATGAATATAGCGGCCCGGGGTGCGCCAGTGAAAGAACACCTCCGGCACGCTTCATCAGTTCTATAGCCTCTTGAAGTGTACAATACTCTGTATCAATTGTTCCAAGCTGTTCGGATGAAAGATACCGTATAAACGCCTCGCCGGCCGATGCCACAATTCCTTTGTTTATAAGTACGGAGGCTGCATGGGGCCGTCCGATATTGCTTAACCCTGCTTCTGCCTTCACTTCATCAAGGTCAATATCCACGCCCTGCTTTTTCAGGTGATCTACAATTTTTGCCATCCGCAATCTGCGGGCCCGGCTTTGGCGGAGCATCAAGTCATTCACAATGCTGCTGTCCGGGTTAAAACAGTAGGCAAGCAGGTGAATTTCTTTGTTCTTCCACCTCACGGAGAGTTCCACACCGGGCAAAAGCTCAATCTTGCCATCCACATTCCCTTCTCTTGCTTTTTTGAACCCTTTGATGGAGTCATGGTCTGTAATGGCAACTGTATTTAACCCTTTTTCTACAGCCCGTTCAAGAATGGTTGCCGGTTCGCACACGCCGTCCGATGCATTTGTATGTATATGAAGATCTGCTTTACCCAATACATCAGGGGGTTAATATTGAGTTATAACGATCGGTGTTCTCCAAAAGGTCAATCGCCTGCTGAACGCCCTTGTCTGAACTCAGCCTGTTCTGTGCGCGCTCTTCTGTTGATCCGGTTTGCGCCACCCATTCGCGGTCGAGCTGCTTTTCAATAAATTCCCGGCTCTTCAAAAGGTCTTCTTTCTTTTTCTGCTCAATCGATCGGCGGAGTTCCGTTATTAACTCGGTTGACTTCTGTTTATCGTAGAAATTGCCTGTATTTTCAGAAAGTTTTTCAAGATGCTGTTCTGCAGATACAGTATAATCGAAATCACGAGCATCCAGATACTTCATAAAACGATCATATAGATCCTCCGGCTTGCCATCTTGCCCATTTTTAGAAATATAATCGGCAATAAAAAAGAAAAACGTATTGTTCTGCAGCAAGGCTACCCGAACACGCGGCTCTTTCTCCTGCTGAACCTTCACATCCGGTTCAATTCCAAGCCCGTCGTACACGGTTCGGCCGTTTTTTGTTGTAAATGATCGTCGGAGAGAATCTGGAACCGTCTCTCCTTCGATGCTATCCAGGCCTGCATAGTCAACAGACTGTATGTTCCTGCCGCTTGGGATTGTATACTGAGAAATAGTGATCTTCAGCGAGGTGTTATAGGAGAGCGGTTGAACGGTTTGCACCAACCCTTTCCCAAAACTTGTTTCACCTACAATAACGGCCCTGTCGAGATCCTGAAGTGCTCCTGCCACCACCTCGGATGCACTTGCACTTCCACGATTCATGAGCACAACTACAGGCAGGTGGCCAAACACTTCAGGTTCGTCCGAGGCAAACACGCTGTTCTGGCTCTCCATCCGTCCCTTAGTTTCAACGATGGTGACCCCAGGCTCAATAAATTTATCAACGATCTCAACGGCTTCATTCAACAGACCTCCCGGATTATTCCGAAGATCAAGGATCAGTCCGTTCAGCCCCTCCTGCTCTTTGAAACCCAGCAACGCTTCTCTCACCTCTTCAGAAGCCCGCTGTCCAAACCTGCTTAGCTTTACATAAGCCAGTTTATCCCTGTCGTCAATCAATGAAGCGTACTCAATATTCTTTACCTCGATTTGCTCCCGTACCATCGTGAATGAAAGCGGCTCTTCGATGCCGGGCCTCCGGATCTCAAGCGTTACAGTTGTCCCCGGGTCCCCGATTGTCAGTTGCTGAACCTCTTCGGGGCTGAGCCCTTCAACTGAGACTTCATTCACTGACTGGATCACATCTCCCGGCCGAATACCGGCGCGTTCAGCGGGATACCCTTCCAGCGGGGCTATAACCACGATTTGGTCGCCTCTGAAACCGGCATCCAGCCCAACCCCTCCGTAAGATCCCTGGGATATGATCTCCATCTGTTGCTGCTCGCCCTCGTCAATAAACACCGTGTATGGATCCAGCTCCTGGAGCATGGCATCCAGCCCGGTGCGCATTAGTTTTTGCGGGCTCACCTCTTCAACATACGATGTTGCTACATTTTTGTAGACGTCACTGAAGATGGTCAGCTGTTTTTTGATCTGGAAAAACAGATCATTTTGCCGGACAAGTGCCATCGACGTAAACAGAAGTACGCTGAGTAAAAAAGCGGCAAACAGCCGGGATTTTTTTTGAAACATACGATCAGTTTAGTCTGAGGGAATTGTTAGCGTCTGGCCGGCGTAAATAGTTGTGCCATTCAGGTTGTTGGCCCGCTGCAGGGCTCCAACAGATACGCCATGGCGGTTGGCAATACCGCCGAGGGTCTCATTTCGTTTAACGGTGTAGGTATACGATCCATTATTTGAATTTGACCCGTTAAAATTAAGGGCAAGAATATTTTCGCCGGAACGCTGACGTCTTTCCAGCTCCTGTTTTTTTGAAAAAGCGAGAGTATCGACCTGGCGATAGTACGACTGCTTGCCGTTCGGCACGTGGACGGTTATCTCTTGGCCAACACGAATCGTATTTGAAATGCCGTTCCAGCTTCGAAGCTGCCATGCCCGGACATCATACCATTCGGCAATATGGCCGACAGTATCCCCGCTTTTCACCGTATATGAAACAGGGCTTGTATTGGCAGGCGCCTGGACACCCCGGGATGAAGACCGTGAGGAAGATCGTGAGCGCTGGTTTGACGGTTGGTCGGCTGACATCTGTTCCATAGATCCCGGGGCGATTGGCACAACAATTCGCTGTCCGGGATGTATTACATTGCTCAGGCCCTCATTTGTTTCATATAAAGAGCGCACTGAGGTTCCGTAGCGCCGGGCAATGTAGCCAAGGGTTTCACCGCTGCTTACCGTGTGCATGGCAATTTCGCTGGCACGTTCATCTTTGGGAATGTCCTGGTAGGCCAGCAGGAACTTCTCTTTACTTCCTTTTGGCAGTTTTAGAGGATAGGCGTTGCCCGGTGGTGTTGCCCATCGCAAAAGTTCCGGGTTATAGCTTTTGAGCTCTTCAGTTGTAATTCCTGCGGCATCAGCCAGTTTATCGAGCGGCATCAGCCCGTCTACAGCAGCCACATCATATTGGTATGTCTCGTTTCCATAATCTCTTTGGAACCCAAACTCTTCCGGGTTCATCGAAATCATCGTAGCCGCTATGAAGCCGGGCACATACCCTCTTGTTTCGCGCGGCAGATAGGGAAATGCACTCCAGTAATCTTCCGTACCGCCACCGCCCCGGATGGCTCGTTTCAACCCTCTGGGGCTGATATTGTATCCGGCAAGTGCAAGGTGCCAGTCTCCCCATATATCGTACAGATCATTTAAGTGCCGGGCGGCAGCGCGCGTTGATTTCACAGGATCCCTGCGCTCATCAACCCACCAATTAACTTCCAGTCCGTACATTGACCCTGTGGCCCGGATAAACTGCCAGAGTCCAACAGCTGATGCCCAGCTTCGGGCCGTCGGCACAAGGCCACTCTCAATCATCGACAGGTGAATCAGCTCTTTGGGCGTTCCCTCTTCCTCAAAGATCTCAAGCATCATGGGAAAGTAGTATTCTGAACGCTCAAGCCACCGCTCCATAACTTCCGGCCGGCGGAGGGTATAATACATTAGGTGGCGGTTCACGTGACGATTCTGCACCAGGGGTACGTCCGTTTTGTTAAACGTTAAATTATCGGGGAGGTTGTATCCTTCGGCAATCCATTCATCATTTTCAGAAAATAGTTCGTCCTGGATTTCAAAAATATCCCCTTCTACATCATTGATTGGTTCCGTGATGGCGTAAAACTCCCGGTATTCAGCCATCACGCTTCTGTAGAGAGCCGCAAATCGCTGATTGTTTCTGATTTCGGGATAGTCATCCATCAGTGCCTGTATGGCAGCAAACGCATCGTTGATATGGACTTCTGCCTGCACAAGATCGTCCTGTATCTGTGCGTCAATGGCCAATACATGGATCCTGTAGACGTCTGATATCCGGGTCATGGTCTCCTTTTCCAGGTCGCCAATCTCCCGGGTATTCTCTTTGGCAACCCGACGCTGGCCCGTATTCAGAAGCGGATTTGAGTAGGGAACCATCTTTTTCGGCAGCGTTATCTCAGTAGTATCCGCCGGATGTTGCTGCTGTGCAGATGCAGTTATGGAACCAGCCCAAAGAATAATAGTCGAAAGCAGGATTGTAAATTTCATATTATACATACTATGTTTCTGATTAAGATATCATTCCCATCTTCTCTACTTGACGCAAACAATCTAAGGAAATATCAATTTAACTTTTAACCCTTTCTACATCATTTTGCAAATTCTGAGCCCGTCGTTTACCGAAGGTTTTGTGCCAGCGGCTGCCGTCTTCCGGTTCCAAACGATTTGGAACTGAGTTTAATTATCGGCGCGGCCTGAAACCGTTTAAACTCCTGCCTGTCGACCAGCGTAGTAATTTTCTGTACCACCTTCTTGTCGATACCTGAGGCGGCAATCTCGTCCATACTTTTTTGAAGCTCAATATACTGGTAGAGAATGGAATCGAGCGTATCGTATTCAGGAAGTGAATCACTGTCTTTTTGATCGGGCCTCAGTTCTGCACTCGGTGGTTTTTCGAGTATGCTTTCAGGGATTACCTCTGTTTTGAAATGTTCTCGGTTTAGCCATCGTGCAAGCCTGTAAACCTCCGTTTTGTAAAGGTCTCCAATGGGCGCGATTGCACCGTTCATATCGCCATAGAGTGTGGAATAGCCAACCGCATATTCCGATTTATTCCCCGTTGCAAGTAAAAACGTATTGAATTTATTTGAATAGGTCATCAACAGTGTGCCCCTGATCCGGCTCTGCAAGTTTTCTTCAGCTACACCGAAGGGTAGATCTCCAAACAGGGGACGTAAGGCGCCCGTAAACTCTTCGAATATTCCCTGAATGGATATCTCTTCCAGATCTATCCCGAGTTTGCCGGCCATCAGTTGTGAATCATTTACGCTTCCACTGCTCGAAAACTCTCCCGGCATTGTGATGGCCCGTACGTTTTCAGCTCCCAGCGCTTCGGCTGCAATGACTGTTGTTAATGCCGAGTCAATGCCACCGCTCAGCCCCACCACCACCGTGTCCGTCACACCGGTTTTTTCGATATAATCTTTCAGGCCAAGCTTGATTGCATTAAACTGGCGCTCATCTTCCGATTCGGGATACCACCCGTCTCCCCGCAGGTGGTCAAGCTGAACGTTCTGTTTATACTCCAGTTCTGTAGAGGATGGCGAAAACGCCGTGGTGCCCGACACCGGAATTCCATTTGAATTCACTGCCATGCTGTCTCCGTCAAACACAATTTCGGTATGAGCCCCCACCTGGTTGCAGTAAAGAACTGGGCACTGCAGCTCCATCGCATGCTTGCCAAGCATATGCAGCCGGTTTTCATGCTTCGTTTTGGTATATGGTGAGGCTGAAATATTGATAATCAAATCTGCCCCATCTTCCTTCAGTTCCCGGGCGGGATCAATATCGTATGTGTGGTACTGAACCTCATTTTCGTTGTACCAAATATCTTCACAAATCGTTACCCCAAGCCGGACCCCGTCAAGTTCCATACATTTGAACTCTCGGTTGGGCTCAAAATATCTCAGATCATCAAAAACATCGTAGGTTGGCAACAACGTTTTATGAGTTATGGCAAGGCGTCGTCCATCTCGTGCCAGGATGGCTGAATTACACATTTTTCGGCCGTTTGCCTCCAGGTTCGGCGTCAGGCTGCCAAACAGCAGTGCGGTATTTCCGGTGGTTTCTGCCAGTTCCCTGTTCAGTCTGTACACCTCATCTCTGAAGCCGGGATTTTCAAGCAGATCCTGTACAGGATATCCGGTCACGACCATTTCGGGCAGGATCAGCAGATCCATTCCCGCCTGTTCCGCTTCATTCAAAGCGGACAGAATAAGGGATTTATTCCCTTTCAAATCACCTATGGTGGGATTTAACTGGTGGAGCCTGATCTTCATTCCTGGCTGCTCCTGTCGTAGACTTTATTTCCGCCCATCCAGGTCTGCAGAACGTCTGTTTGCCAGATCTCTGAAGCATCTACTTCAAAGAAATTTTTATCCACAAGAATAAAATCTGCTTTTTTACCCGGCTCAAGCGTGCCAAGTACTTCCTCCTGGTGTGCGGCATACGCCGCGTCAATTGTAAACGCCCTGAGCGCTTCAATTCTGCTCATCGCCTGCTCGCTATACCAGCCGCCCGGCGGCATTCCGTCGTGATCTTTTCGCGTCACGGCTGAGTAGAGCCCGTAAAACGGGTTTACATCTTCAACGGGAAAATCGGACCCGGCGGCAATTACCGTACCCTGGTCAAGAAACGTTTGCCAGGCATATGCCCCCTCAATCCGTTCAGACCCTACCCTGTCCTCGGCCATATTCATGTCGCTGGTGGCATGTGTGGGTTGCATAGATGCAATCAGGTCGAGATCAACAAACCGGGGGATATCTTCCGGAGCCACGATTTGCGCATGTTCGATTCGATGCCTCAAGGCCGACTGATCCCCAAGCTGCTGTTCCACATACTCAAATCCATCAAGAACCTGCCGGTTGGCTGCATCGCCGATTGCATGAATGTTCATCTGGTATCCATTTGTTGCACCTTTCAGCAGCATGGCGTTTAACTCATCCTGGTCAAAGAACAAGAGTCCCGTGTTTTCGGGATCATCACTATACTCTTCGATCATGGCCGCGCCCCGGCTGCCAAGTGCACCGTCTGCAGAGATTTTCACACTCCGGAGAGCTAGCTTGTGATCTGCGTATTGATCCACCGGCCCGTTTTCAGACAGCTGATCAAACTGCTCACCGGTGCCGGCAATCATAGCGTAAATTCGTGTTTTAAGATCACCGCGGTCCGCAAAGCGTTTATACATTTCCCACGTCTCCTTATCCGTTCTGGCATCATGAACGGAGGTGAGCCCGTGCTCAGCCATTGAATCAAGGGCCAAAGACAATGCCGTTCTCTGCTCCTCATCTGTTCGTTCTGGAATATTTGATGAGATGTTATTCATCGTGGCATCGATGAAAATCCCTGTGGCGTCTCCGCGGGAGTTGCGAATAATTCGACCCCCCTGGACGTCGGGTGTATCCCGGCTGATGTTGGCAATTTCCATGGCGCGGGTGTTCGCCCATCCGGCGTGGCCATCAACACGTGTCAGCCAAACCGGCCGGTCGCTCACAACCTCATCAAGGTCCGCCGCCGTTGGAAATTCATTTTCTTCCCACAGCACCTGGTTCCAGCCCCTGCCCCGAATCCATTCAAGATCCGGATTTGCATCCGCATACTCGCCAATTTTTTCAAGCGTAGCCTCCATCGATTCAAGTCCCGACACATCCACTTCCAGCTCCTGGTATCCAAGTCCCATCACGTGAACGTGGGCATCAATCAAACCGGGCAACAGAGTGTTCCCTTCCCCATCAACTGTTTCAAACCCGGAAAACTCCTCCAACAGTTGATCAGATGAGCCTGTGGCCAGGATTTCATCATCCTGAAACGCGATGGCATCAAATTCATGAAGCTCATCATCAAGAAGAGAGTAGCCTTTTACGTTATGAAGTAGTGTGCCCTGTTGCTGCTGTTCACAAGAGGATAAGACGAATGGTAGTAAAAGCAGGAGAATTATAGGTAGTCGATGCATGAACATGGATTGAGGTGCTGTGATAGATTTTTATTCTGTCGTCAATATAAGAAATGATCGCAACCAAAAAGAGTTCAGTTCAGAAAAGAACATCTGAACAAGAATTTGACTGACCGATTCTTCCCCCCTCCGGAAGAGGCCTCGATCTACTTCCAAATCTTCAGCAGATGTATACGCTCTGGATAAATCGCCTTTGACCTCAGCTCATTGAATTCTGTTTTCTATATCCATTTTTTTTGAAACAGACTCACCATCTCGTTTGATTTTTAGCTTCTTTCTATTTAATTAGTAGTTTGACACATTCATTGAGAGTTTATCACAGGCAATATAATACTGGCTCTTAGACTCAAGAATTCAGTGTAGTCATAATTTATCAATTGGAACTGCGCATTGACTATGCGAAAACGTACCTGCTATGAAAAAAATTCAATGGCTAAAAATAAACGTCTGGATAACGATATGGCTTTTCTTCGCTCTTGGAACCGCAGCAGGTGTGATGTCTCAACCCGTTACCATCGAAGGCATTGTTGTTGAAGAACTGTCAGGCGAGCCAATCCAGGGAGCGAATGTATATCTCGAAAATACAACCACCGGCACAAGCACGCTTGAAGATGGCACATTCTCTTTTGCCACAAACCGCACGGGCCCGCAAACGATCCTGATTAGTTTTATTGGGTATCATAAAGCATCCTATCCAGTTGAACTTAGCGACACCAACAGGGTAAAAAATCTGCGGTTTGAACTGCGCCCAGATCGAATCGAGATGGATGATATAGTTATTTCTGTCGACAACAGCGAATGGCAGGAAAATTACGAGGCGTTTGTAAATGAATTTATTGGAAGCAATCAGCTGGCGTCTGAGACGACTATCCAAAACCAATGGGTGCTTGATTTTATACGGACACCCTCAGGAGAACTTTTTGCCACCGCTTCAGCCCCATTAATCATTGAAAACCGTGGACTTGGCTATCGGATTGATGTAAAATTGAATGATTTTATGTGGAAGCTAAACAGTGATACCGGCCTGATGCTGCTCGATCTTCAATTTTCCGAGCTTACCCCAAATACACCCGCTGAGCGTGAAAAATGGGAAAAAAACCGAGAAGGTGCTTTCCAGGGGTCATTATCACATTTTCTCAAAAGTTTATACGAGGATCGATTATCGAGAAACCAATTTGAAGTCGTTAGATTTATGGGAAAGCAACGGGATAAAATTTATAAAGCGAGACGTTCCCGTGAAATCATTCTTGCGCTCATCCGGAATGGCTATAATCCAGCCGATCTTGGTGAAAAGGTAAAAGCCTTTCATATCCGGCGACCGGTTGACATACTGTATGGCAATAAATCAGCGCGAACAGAAAACAGGGAGAGAGCCCGTTTATCTCCTCAAAACGAAAGCGGAATTTTTCTTGTACGAAAAGATGGCACGCTGGTGAACCCCCGCGCAATCGGTGTTGAAGGGTATTGGCGAACAGAGCGATTAGCAAATCAATTGCCCTTTAAAATCGCCGATAGTTTATTGATCAATTGATCCATAGACTTGGCAAGAAGATCACTGTTTAGATACTTTCACAACCCGATCTTATCTCCTGCTCACAAAATGCGGGACCTCTGCCGTGTTCTTCAGCCAGTCTTGATCTATCTGCCGAATAAACGCAGGATAAACGTCCATTCGGCCTATACTCTCTATGTCGATAAATTTGCACTGCAAAATTTGCTGCTCACGCTCTGATAGTTCAGGATCTGTTCCAACTTTCAACGTTCCACCACTCATTTCAGATAAGAAATAGAGTTCCACCGCATGAAACGGCGGTTCTGAAAACTCATGAACCGCCATGAGGCGTGAAGGGATACTTTTAATGCCGGTCTCTTCAAACGTCTCACGCGCTGCCGCCTCTTTGGCTGTTTCACCCAATTCAACTTCTCCACCGGGTGGCAGCCAGATAGGCCCTGTTCTGGTAGGGGCATTCTGTTTTACAAGCAGCAGGCGATTATCCGTAACCACAAGTGCGCAGCTTCGAACCCTCACACGGCCGGAAAACCCCTCTGCTCCGTTCAATGTGCTGATGATTCCGGTGCAGGCGTAGTCTTGATGTTTACTTTAGCCTTCATCGCTGCTTCAACAAAATCTACAAACAGCGGATGCGGGTGATAGACCGAGCTCCTCAGTTCGGGGTGAAACTGAACCCCGACAAACCAGGGATGACCGGCAAGCTCAATAATTTCGACAAGATTTTTTTCAGGATTTACACCAGAAACAACGAGACCGGCCTCGGTAAGACGGCTTCGAACCTGATTATTCAGTTCGTACCTGTGCCGATGGCGTTCATCTACGTGATCTGTTCCGTATGCGCGTGAGGCAAGTGTATTTTCCCGAAGGTTGCACCGGTACCGCCCAAGCCTCATTGTGCCGCCTTTATCCTCTACATCTTTTTGATCCAGCATAAGATCAATTACAGGGGTGGAGGAGTGCTCTACAAATTCGGTGCTGTTTGCATCTTCCAGGCCGGCTACATTCCGGGCAAATTCCACAACGGCAGTTTGCATACCCAGACAAATACCGAAAAACGGGATCTTCTGTTCCCGTGAAAATTGAACTGCAAGATATTTCCCCTCAATTCCGCGATCGCCAAACCCCGGAGCCACGAGTACCCCGGAGACATCCCCCAGGTATTTTTCTACATTCTGCCTGGTGATCTTCTCCGACTGAACCCATTTTATGTTTACTTCTGTATCATTTACCGCACCACCGTGTATCAACGCTTCAACAATCGACTTGTAGGAGTCGTGATGCTCCACATACTTTCCAACCAGGGCTATTTTCACTCTACCTGACGGGTATTTGACCTTATCTACGAATGTAATCCATTGTTCAAGATCTGCCGGTTGCGTATCCAGCTTTAATTTTTGAATGACTCGTTCATCCAGCCCTTCTTCCTGCATTAGCAGCGGAACTTCGTAGATACTGGCTGCATCAAGCGATGCGATCACATCTTCAATATCGACATTACAAAACTGGGCTATTTTATTGCGTATCAGAGAGTCGAGTGGATACTCCGATCGGCAGACAAGGATATCGGGACTCAACCCGCTTTCCGACAGAGTCTTTACGGAGTGCTGCGTTGGCTTGGTTTTCAGCTCCCGGGCTGCTGCCAGGTAAGGAACAAGTGTAAGATGAATGGAGAGGGTATTTTCGCGGCCTACATCGTATTTTAACTGGCGCATCGCCTCGATGTAGGGCAAACTTTCAATGTCGCCCACAGTTCCGCCAATTTCAATAATGACAACATCGTAATTATCCGATTTGCCGAGTTCTATAACGTGAGATTTAATTTCGTCGGTAATGTGCGGAATGACCTGGACCGTCTTCCCCAGGTAAACCCCCTTTCTCTCTTTCTTAATCACATCGTAATAGATCCGGCCGGTTGTCACATTGTTTTGCTGAGACGTTTTAATATCCAGAAAGCGCTCGTAGTGGCCAAGATCAAGATCAGTCTCTGCGCCATCATCCGTCACATAAACCTCTCCATGCTCGTATGGGTTCATGGTGCCGGGATCCACATTGATGTATGGATCGAGTTTTTGAATGGTGACTTTTAACCCCCGGGCAACAAGAAGACGCCCCAGGGACGCGCAAATAATTCCTTTTCCGAGTGATGACGTTACCCCTCCGGTTACAAGGATATATTTCGTGGGCATGCGATAGTTACTTGGTTAGTGTAAGACTTAAAATAGCTTGATCACTATTCCCGTTCAAACGAAATCACAAGAAAGATCGATCTTTTTCCGGGACGGGATGATCACTGAAATTCATCCATCACTACACGCCGGAGCAGGTCCGGGCGATTGGAGAAAATACCCGTAGCCCCCTTCCGGATGACCCGCCGCATGTCACTCTCTTTATTTACTGTGTAAACCCACACCGGTGTGCCGGATTGTTTCAGCCTGTTCATCAATGGTTTATTCATTTGGCGTGGCAGCAAGTTCAGGCCATCTGCCCCAATTTTTTTCATTCGCCTGAGCGCACGGCGGGTACCATAGCTATACTGCCCGTTGAGGAGTGCAGTCGCGATTCCCGGTTCCACCTGTTTTAATCGATGCAAAACCGATCTGTCAAAACTCGACACCAAAACGCTGCTCCTCATCTTATAATAATCAATCAGGTCGATGACAATTTCCTCAACCCGGTGCGCTGATTTCGTGTCTGATCGTCCCTTGATTTCTATGTTCAGGGCAATGGTGTTACGCGCCCATTTCATGACAGACTCAAGAGTGGGAATACGTTCACCGGAAAAAGATGGATCGAACCAGCTGCCGGCATCCAGCTCAGCAATATCTCTGGATAGATGACTGTTCACCGGCCCGCTGCCTGTAGTCGTTCTGTTGAGTGTCGTGTCATGAAGTACAACGGGCACGCCATCTCTTGTAAGCAATACATCCAGCTCGATCATATCCGCCTTCATCAGATGGGCTTTAGTAAAAGCGGCCATTGTATTTTCCGGGGCATAATGGCTCGCTCCGCGGTGCGCGATTACAAAAAAACCCTCTGCTGCATTGAATCCGTGTGGCGGGACAACTGAATTTTTAACCGTTTGGTTGTTTCCGGCCCTGAGAAGGGTGCTTTTATAAAATGAATTACCGCCTGTCACGCCTGTTTATGATGAATAAATGATCGGGATGATACCTCTACGGACACCTATACAAAAAAGCGCTTCTAATTTTGATCCCGGATGACCCGTTTGATTGAAGAATTGATGAGGGAGTCAAATTTACCGTTCGAAGCCACCGCATGAAAAATCAGATATACGCCAAACATGCTCGAGATACTGCCAATCAAGCTTAGCGTTGCTGACAGCCAAAGAGGAGTAAGCAGCCCGAGAATGGTGACAGACACGATACTGAGACCCACAATCATTTGAAAAATACCGGCTAAGATTAAGCCTGCATCAGAACTTAAGAGGGAGCTGATTCCTTTTTTTGATTCAGGTGTTTTCTGATGTGGTATCTCTGTTACAGGAAGCGATTGGTTGTTGCCTTGTTTTTCTTTGTGATCATTCTTCATGGCGTTGCCTTTTTCGTTATGTTTAGGCGTAAATAAGTCTCTGATTTATCTCTGTATCTGACAGTATATCAATTGACAATCAATATCCAAACAACAAGGTTGAATATTATAAATGACTAACAAATTTACGTATGGTATTAAGCCACTCCAGGAAGCATTAACAACGGATGCATCCGGAATAGATAAAATTTATTTGCGAGACGGAATATCCAGCCACCAAATAAACAAAATCACCGCTTCGGCTTCCGATCACAGGATTCCCGTGGTTCGTGTGCCAGAATCAAAACTCATTGACCTTGTAGGTAACGTAAACCACCAGGGAGTCGTTGCATCGGTATCTGAGATTTCTTACCAGGATTTTGAAACGTGGCTCCATAAATTTGATCCAACCCCTGGCAAAGCCGTTCTTTGCCTCGACGAGATCGAAGATCCACACAACCTTGGTGCAATTTTACGAACGGCTGCCGCCGCCGGTATAAGTGCCGTGATTGTTCCCAAACACCGGCAGGCGCCGGTAAACGCCACGGTTATGAAAACCAGTGCCGGAACAGCCGGCCGCATTCCGATTGTCAGAGCTGTGAACCTTAATCAAGCCATTCTGACGCTAAAAGAGAACAAATTTTGGATAGCGGGCCTCGATCAAACAGCCGATACTGCCGTCTGGGATCAGACCTTTGACGTGCCGATGGCATTTGTTATCGGTAACGAAGGCCGGGGAATGAGAAAAAAAACAAGCGAACACTGCGACTTTCTCCTCTCCCTGCCAATGTATAACGGAGTGGAATCCCTGAATGCATCTGTCAGCGCGGCACTTATCTGCTATGAATGGCGCAGGCAACAGGTGGCCGGAAGTTAATCGGTAGTGCCGCAAGCGCTCGTTCGCAATGCGTTAGTAGATGAGGTACGCGTCCCTTTTGCTGAGAAAAGGCTCGAGATCAAACGCCACTTCATCCGGTGGTACTTCACCGCTTAGTACGTTGTCAATGGCCCGGGTACCGGCAAGTTTATAAAGGAAATCAATGGTCGACTGGCCCGGTGAATGTTGCATGAGTTCAGCCAGGATTACCAGCCCGTTTTCGAAGGGCTCATACATTGAATAACTGTCCACGTGTACCCTGACGCCAAAGGATTCCTCTCCCTCGTGTTTTGGATTGGCTGCTACACCCTCTATCGATCTCGGGGTAAAGACCGCCGGGCTTACGCTACCACCGGCAATGCGTTCATTTAGCCGGTCATAGCTCTCCTCGTCGAGTTCAGTTGCAGGTGAACCGAGAATTAAAAATGGATCGTCTGTTCCCCTCCCCTCCGATAGTGTTGTACCCTCAAAAAGACAGGTGCCAAGGTATACAAATGCGTGCTCGAACGTTGGGAGATTGGGTGATGGAGCGATCCAGGGCAGCCCGGTTTCCGGCCATCTCATGGATCGGTCCCAGCCCTCCATCTCAATGATGCGTACCTCCGGTTCGGAACCGGTCTGCAACCAGTTCTCTCCTACCATCATCCGGGCAAGTTCTCCAAGCGTCATGCCATGTGCAACAGGTATCGGGTAGGGCCCGACAAACGATGCAAGAGAATCTTCCCGGATCCATCCGCTTACATACTCGCCACCCAGAGGATTCGGGCGATCCAGGATCCAGACCGGCACATCTGCATCCGCCGCAGCTTCGATCACAAGTCCCATCGTTGCGTGGTAGGTATAAAATCGTGCCCCCACGTCCTGCATATCAAAAAGCAAAACATCAACGCTGTCCAGCATCCGGGGGGATGGTTTGCGCGTATCGCCATAAAGCGAGTATACCGGCAAGCCGGTCTGTTGATCCGTTCCATCTTCTATTTTCTCCCCGGCCCCGGCTTCTCCGCGAAATCCATGTTCCGGGGCATAGAGAGCCGTTATATTGACTTCGTGTGCCAAGAGTGTATCAAGCATATGCACACCATTGACCACAGCCGTAGGATTCATGACAAGGCCAACACGTTTGCCTTTCAGCTCGTCAAGATGATTCTCAATTAATACTTCACCCCCGGTTTTTACTGCCGGGGAGCTCTCTGTCTCGCTGATCTCCTCTGCCGTGCAGGAAATCAATCCGGGCATCATGGTTATCAAACATAAAATATATGCCGATAAACACAGAAAATGTCTGCTATTTTTCATGCGGAAAATCTTGAGGTTATCGAAAATACTTGGTTATGGTAATTAAAACCGCTCCGTCGCGACCCGGAGAGCCGTTTTGACCGCAGGATTAAAAAATTATGCGTTATTTGCAACAACTTCAGATTCCGCAAAAAAATATGCGGCTTCTATTGTACCGTTTTCAACGGAATCAGAGCCATGAATAATATTTTCACCAACACTATCAGCAAATTGCGCACGGATGGTACCTTCTTCGGCTTCCGAGGGATTGGTAGCACCAATAAATTTCCTGAAATCCTCAATCGCATTCTCTTTTTCAAGAATCATCGGCACACACGGTCCACTGCTCATAAATTCAACCAGCTCGCCAAAAAACGGGCGTTCTTTATGTACGGCATAAAACCCGCCGGCAGTATCTTTGGTCAGGCGTGTCATCTTCATTGCTTTGATGGAAAACCCGGCTTCTTGAATTTGGGCTATTACGGTTCCTACAAGATTTTTCCGCACACAATCGGGTTTAAGAATGGTTAAAGTTCGTTCTGTTGCCATTATTTTATTTTTTTTTGTAACAATTCAGGGTTAAAACAATCTTATTATATAGAAGTGCCAAATATACAATATCACTCGAAGAATCTCGACAAAGCGTTTATAATAAATAACCGATGAAAAGTTATCCATTTTCATACAGCTGGCGGCTGAGATCTTCCGTATCTCCGGAACAACTGTGGCCCTATATCTCCGATACCAACCGGATATTTAAAGATATGGGTCAACATCCGGTTCAGGAAGCGATCCTCTCCCATGATTTGCCCCGCCATTTTGCGCAGCTTGAGTATAACCAACTTCGAAGATCCGATATCTGGCAAGAGGAACCTTACCAGTGGGAGGCTCCAAACTATCTTTCTGTTGAGAGAAACTATCAGAGAGGCTCATTGAAACGCCTATCCATCCGAATTGAGCTACACCCTGTTCGCAAAAAAAACTCTGGCAGTACTGACATCGTGTTTCATTTTCAGGGTACATCGCGTGGCTTCATAGGCTCACTACATACCAAGTATCATTTTGCAGCTCATTTTAAACGACGGTTAAAAAAGATGGTCAGAAATTATGATGATGCCATCAAAAACAACCGGTTTCCAATGGGCAATTTGCCCTTCTGGGCGAGGTTTAAATTCGGTAAGTGGAGTGAATTACGAAACAAGCTGATCAAAAAATCGGGAGACTCCCAGGTATCTGAAAAACTGATCCGGTTCATCCGGTATGGTGATGAACAAGACCTAAAAGAGATAAACCCGGTTCGCCTGTCAAACTACTGGCGGGTACCGCTTCACAGGGTATTGGAAACCAGCTACGAAGCTGTACTGCTGAACATCCTGAATATGGAATGGCAGCAAAATTGCCCGCAGTGCCGCAGAACGCTGAAAAAATCAAGGAAACTCGGCGAGATCAGCACATCGCATTACTGTAAACACTGTGGCGATACGATGAAACTGGATTTAAATAACTGCACACAGCTCGTATTCAAGTGCCACCCCCTTATTCGAAA
Source organism: Bacteroidota bacterium (assembly GCA_009909035.1). Classification (GTDB taxonomy): domain Bacteria; phylum Bacteroidota; class Rhodothermia; order Balneolales; family Balneolaceae; genus SW132. The sequence continues at coordinate 55,086 of JAAAOB010000019.1, read as the reverse complement.
ACTCAGCGAGGACACCTACTGCGAATCCGGACCGCATGAACAACCACACGTATACATGCAGCAATATATTCAGCCGGATGCCAGGCGCTACGTTCAGCTGAGCCTACCCGAGGGCTCCTTACGGGTACGAACCGACACCCTGAATCGCGATACAACTGTAAAATCAGAATCCGGCGGACTGGATAACGTGACCCTCACTCTTGAAGAGGGAGAGTCCGATAACGGTCTTACCCGGCTTAACCCGGAGTCTGATATGATCGTGAAGAATAAAACGGATTACCCGCTTCTGATTTCTATAGAAAATACAAGCTGGGCCAAATATGGCGTTTCGGCAGCAGAGGTTACATCCCAGCAGCTGTTCAGAGATTGCTTTCCCGGTGAGAAACTGCGGTCATCCCAGAAAATGAAATGTAGTGAGCTAAGTGTACTTTTCACAGACCTGATTGATTCCGCATCTATTTACACCGAAGGCGGAGATGAGGATGCCATCAGCCGGGTTATGGATCATTTTGAAGTTCTTCGGAAAATTATTCGCGAAGAGCGGGGAGCCGTTGTAAAAACCATTGGCGACGCCATAATGGCTGTTTTCCGGAAACCCGATAACGCGGTACGTGCCTATCGTAAAGCACAGGAGTACTTTAATTCAGCCGATGAAGCTGACCATCGCATAAAAATTAAGGGGGGCCTTCATTGCGGCAACTGTTATGCGGTTACACTCAATAACCGAATTGATTATTTCGGAAACACCGTGAACTTTGCATCAAGACTTGTAGAGAAAGCCAACAGTGATGAGCTGGTCATCTCTGATGAAACGCTTGAACATAAAGACCTTCAGAATTTCCTTGAGCAAGACGATATTTACTGCGAGGTAACCGGCTCCGATTCTAAAATTAAAGGATTCGGCGAGAAGCTCCACCCCATCAAACGCCTGAGCCTGATGAAGCCGAAAATGAAGCTTGTTGTATAGCGGCAAGTCTTAATCCATCTGAATCGCAGCGGGTCAGCGGTTCTAATGACCATATCGGAATATGGTGTGTGTTGTAAAGGATCCCACAAAAACATGGGAGAAGCGGTCAGTATTTCTTAATTTCAGGTTGCACAGCCTTTATACTGAACCTAACCCCGCGATCTTGAATAAAATCAAACCCTCCAAATCACATCCAAGTATCGGTTCCCACACCGCCACCATGGATGTAAAAAAACGTATCGGACTCATCGCCCACGACTACCGGAAACTGGATCTGCTCGACTGGGCCGAATTCAATAGCGACATCCTGAAAAAACACAAACTATACGGTACAGGAACCACCGGCGGACTCATTGCCGATAAACTGGAGCTTCCCGTACATCGCTTCAAAAGCGGACCATTGGGCGGCGACCTGCAGATTGGAGCAGCCATTGCCGAAGGTAAGCTGGATCTTCTGATCTTTTTCTGGGACCCACTGCAGGCTCAGCCGCATGATGTGGATGTAAAAGCCCTGCTGCGAATGGCGATTGTATACAACATCCCGCTTGCCTGCGATCGCTCTTCGGCCGACTTCCTGATTACGTCACCACTAATGGATGAGAAATATGAGCGATTTCTTGTGGATTATGGGGAACGCCTGAAAGAAGATGGAGAGCAGTAGCCGGTCGGGTACTACTACTATTTATATTTCTCAATGAATATGTGGAAATAAGCGTAGTAGCGCTGATTAAACGTACGCATCATGGCGTACCAGAATGTCGGGGAATGATACCACTTTAGATTATCACGTAGCGTGCATTCTCTGATATCATCAGAACAGTGTCATATTCACCCTGAAAATCTTTTAAAATGAATCGCCTCCAAAATCAGCAAAGCCCCTACCTTCTCCAACACGCCGAAAACCCGGTAGACTGGTACCCCTGGTGCGATGAGGCCTTTAAAAAAGCGAAAGCTGAGAATAAACCGGTTTTTCTTTCGATCGGCTATGCCACCTGTCACTGGTGCCACGTGATGGCCCATGAGAGTTTTGAAGATGAACAGGTGGCAGAACTGATGAATAATGCGTTTGTGAATATCAAAGTAGACCGCGAGGAGCGCCCCGATATTGACAATACCTACATGACCATCTGCCAAATGCTGACCGGCCGCGGCGGGTGGCCGCTCACCATTATCATGACGCCTGAAAAAGAACCCTTTTTTGCGGCAACATATATCCCGAAACAATCCCGCCAGCGAATGCAGGGAATGGTCGACCTCATACCGCAGATCCACAAAATCTGGACGGATGACAAAAAGCGGGTGATGGACTCGGTTAAAAAGATAAAAAACGGGTTTTCAAAGTCGCTTCAGCTGGGTCAATCCAAAGGCGATTTGTCGGCAGATGTGACAACCCAGGCTCTGCGCCTGCTTGAGGGTCAGTTTGACCAAACCCACGGCGGATTCGGATCGCAGCCCAAATTTCCATCCCCCCACAACCTCCTGTTTCTGCTGCGATACGCTGACTATCATCAGCATGAGAATGCACTGAAGATGGTGGAAACCACGCTGACGCAGATGCGTCTCGGCGGAATCTGGGATCACATCGGGGGCGGGTTTCACCGGTATTCGACCAATGCCGAATGGCTGCTCCCGCATTTTGAGAAAATGTTGTACGATCAGGCCATGCTTCTGCTGGCTTACGCCGAAGGGTGGCGGCTGACCAGCGATCCGCTCTACAAACAGACCTGCTACGAAATCTTCAGCTACCTGGATCGTAAAATGAAATCCCCCGAAGGCGCCTACTACTCCGCCGAAGATGCCGACAGCGACGGCGAGGAGGGGAAGTTCTATGTCTGGGAAAAAGAGACGATCTTTGATCTGCTCCCTGAATCGGATGCCGGCCTGTTTTGCGACATCTACAACATCAACAACAATGGAAACTACCGGGATGAAGCCACCGGCAGATATACGGGCCGGAACATCCCACACCTGAACGAACCCGTTGATACGATTGCCGATAAACGGCAGGCGGACGCCGGTGAACTTGCTCAATCTCTTAAACGAATCCGAAACAGCCTCAAAAATGCACGTGAAAAGCGCGTGCATCCGCTCCTGGACGACAAAATTCTGACCGACTGGAACGGCCTTTTGATGGCGGCCTTTGCAACTGCCGGTACAATTTTTCAAGACGATGCATTTACGGATGCAGCAAAAGAGATAGAAGAATTTTTATATGACCGGATGATATCGGCCGACCACACCATGCTCCACCGGTACCGGAGGGAAGATGCGGCCATCGATGGAATGGCAGATGATTACAGCGCCTGTATTTGGGGGCTGATTGAACTCCATCAAACCACGCTCAATCCCGAATATCTGGAAAAAGCTGTCAGCCTTCAGAAATCATTCAACGAGCAGTTTTGGGATGACGATCATGGCGGTTATTATTTCACATCCCAATCGGGCGAAGAGCTGCTGGGCCGCCAAAAAGAGATGTACGACGGGGCGTTGCCATCGTCCAACTCCATAGCCGCGCTGAATGGTTTTCGGCTGTCACGCCTGACCGGTGACATGACATTTGATGATCAGTCAGATCAAATTTTTTCTGTCTTTTCCGAACTGATTGAATACAATCCATCTGGCTACACCTTTGCCCTGATTCCGCTGCTGGTAAAAGAACATCATCCGGCCGAAATTGCCGTTACAGGCCCTGCTGAATCCTCTCAAGTAGAACAGTTTCTAAACTATTTTCATACAGCGGACCGCTTCAGGTATTCCGTTCTGCTGAAAACCGATCAGAATGCAGACCGGGTTGAAAAAAGCTCTGAATTTCTGAAGCCTTTTAATATCGGTGAAAAAGCAGCAGTCTATGTCTGCCGTAATTTCTCCTGTGATGCACCGGTGCAGTCAGTTGAGGAACTGAAAAAGTTGCTGAAACGTTGAGCAGAGCTTACGTCTTAAGTCGTCTGATCTTCATCCTAACCGGTTTATTGGATAAGGATCTTCATCGGATGAATTCGCTTCATCCGGAGAATCGCTCGACCAAGACACCCGGCAGTTCGAGGCCGGACGCAGAGATCCGGACCAACAACTCTCATCCGATGACGAAAAGTCGCCGGTTGAGGATAGCTCCGTAACACAACACGTCAGCCTTGACATTACACTAATAACCTGAATTCGATTAAAAAATAAAGGTAAATGCAGTCCAAAAAGGGCGTCATCTCGCACTCGATGCGCTCATTTTTTGAACACGTGGCGCCAGCGGAGTGAAACCTTCTGTCCTTAACAAAGGCAGGAGATGCCACGCCGGGGCGTGGCATGACATAATTGTTGATGAATTAACTTATCTAACGCCCTTTTTGGACTGTATTTAGTGGCATTTGACAGATTTAAGAATCGAACTGAGGTTAATACGTTCTCTTAAGAAAAGCTTTTAAGGCCTCGTAATTGGCATGTAGCGGGATGGACTCTTCGTTCTTTTCCGTGGCTTTTTTCAGGCGTACGGGGATCTCTACTTTTGTACCGGTCTCCTCTTCTACCACGTCTGCAAATTTTGAAGGGTGTGCCGTTGACAGTACGATTGCCGGGGATTGGTCTCCGGTATCACGACGATATAAATCAACTGCAAGCAGCCCCACTGTGGTATGCGGGTCGGCTACATACTTATGCCGCTGATGTGTCTCCTTTATTTTTGATCTGATCTTATCATCGGAAAAAGCCGCACCCCACAAATGATTCCGGATAGCCTCATCGTCCTGGCCAAACAGAGCGCGGATTCTTGCAAAATTACTGGGATCTCCCACATCCATTGCGTTGGAGATGGTTTGAATTGATGGGCTGGGGCTAAACTCACGGCCGGACAAATAGTTCGGCACAACATCATTGCTGTTTGTGGCCGCCAAAAATTTTTGAACCGGCATCCCCATTTTTTCAGCAAACAGTCCCGCTGTGAGGTTGCCGAAATTCCCGCTCGGCACGGAAAATACAGGCGGGATTTGAGTCAGCTTCTTTAGTTGAAAACAGGCATGCAGGTAGTAAAAACTCTGGGGCAACAGCCTGGCAATATTGATCGAATTTGCGGAGCTCAGGTTCAGGTCACCATTCAGCTTTTCATCCGAAAAAGCCGACTTCACCAGCCTCTGGCAGTCATCAAACGTACCGGATATTTCAAGGGCGGTCACGTTTTCCCCGAGAGTTGTCATCTGCTTGCGCTGTACATCGCTCACCTTACCTTCAGGATACAAAAGGCAGACATGGACGCCCGGCAGACCGTAAAACCCGTTGGCAACGGCCCCGCCGGTATCGCCTGAGGTGGCAACAAGAATCACCAGGTCGCCTCGGTTTTTGGTGCGATAGGCTGAAAAGAGGCGGGCCATGAACCTTGCACCAAAATCTTTGAATGCAAGAGTTGGGCCGTGGAACAACTCCAGTACAAAAAGATCCTCATCAAGCTGCACGAGGGGTGCGTCAAAATGGATCGCATCGTCAATCAACCGGCCGATTTCATCTACTGTCAGATCCTCCTTCAGATAAGGGTAGCTGCAGGTTTTGGCCAGACTCGTCAAGGAAATGTCGGGATTCCCGTTTTCAAACGGCAGATCAAGCCCGGGGAACGTCTCTGGCATATAGAGGCCGCCATCGGGAGCCAGTCCTTTCTCAGCCGCTTCCAAAAAGGATATGTGGGGAGATGACCGTTGTGTACTGTAAAATTTCATCCGGGATCCTCTTCATCATTCAGTATGTAGCTGCCCTTCCGGTTTATGGGCGAAATATACGTATCCACGCTGAGATTATAGGTATCCAGGATTCGCTCCATTTTAAGACGGATTGCGTTGGCGATCTCTTCTGACCTGCAAAGTGCAAAAACGGACGGACCTGCTCCGGAAATGCTGAACCCGAGTGCACCTTCTGCCAAAGCGTCTTCTTTCATTTCATCAAATCCCGGAATCAAAATCGAGCGCGCCGGTTCCACAATATGATCTTCCAGCGATCGGGCCATGAGGTCGTAATCTTCCGTGTATAGCCCGGCTATCAGTCCGCCGAGATTCCCCCACTGTTTCACCGCCTGCGACATCTGAATAGATTTCCGAAGAATAAGACGGGTATTTTTCGTGCTGATGGAAATATTTGGATGAAACAGAGCCGCTATCAGCCCGTCCGGAACGGGCAATTCCACAACATCAAGAGGATGTTGGCTGCGAATGAGTGTAAATCCCCCCAAAAGAGATGCGGAAACATTATCCGCGTGCAGGCTCCCGCTTGCCGCCAGTTCGCCTTCAAGGGCAAACGGAAGCAGCTCAATTCGCGATAATGGATGATTTAACAACTCGTTCAGGGCAACAACTGTCGCTACGGCACTTGCCGCGCTTGATCCCATGCCACTGCCCAGGGGCATCTTTTTTTCTATCCGAATAGATATGCCCTGCTCCGGAGCCCCATCAAGGCTGTTGAGCATTGCCATGGCGGCTCTCCCGGCCGTATTCTCGACAGGTTCTCTCGGCAAGAGCCCTCCATCTCCCTGAATATGAACAATAGATACGCCCGGATCATCACTATAGGAGACCTCTACGATATCTCCGGGTCCCTCCACAGCAAATGCAAGGACATCAAATCCACAAGCCACATTGGCCACCGAGGCCGGTGCAAAGGCGCTTACAGATGTACGTTTCTTGATTTGCATCAGCTCATCCTGCGTTACTTGCTGCTTTTGTACTTACAACGCGAAGTATGTCGGCTACAATGCCTCCGGAGGTGACGTTGGCACCGGCTCCCGGGCCTTTGATCACCATAGGGCTCTCTTTATAGTAGCGTGTGTAGAGAGCGATGACGTTGTCGCTTCCGTCCAGGCCGTAGAAGGGATGATCACGGGATATTTTTTCCATCTTTACCACACCCTTTCCATTCTCATAACGTGCGATGTAGCAAAGTTTCTTCCCTTCTTTTTTTGCATTGAGCCCCATCTGTTTAAACTGGTCATCGTATCCAGATAATTCTTCAAAAAACTGCTCAATATCATTTCCATTTCGTGCCGATTCAGGAACGAGATTTTGAACCTCAATATCGTCGGGTTCCAGCTCAACACCCGCCTCACGTGCCAGAATCAATAGCTTCCTGGCCACATCCTGGCCGTTCAGGTCCTGGCGGGGATCCGGCTCCGTATATCCCTTTTCCCGTGCCTCCCGTACAATATCGCTGAATCTTTTTTCGCCGGTAAATGAATTAAAAATATAGCTAAGCGTTCCCGAGAGTACGCCCTCAATTTTTTCAATATGATCTCCGGTTGATACCAGCTCATTGATCGTTGAGATTATCGGTAAACCAGCTCCGGCATTGGTTTCGTATTTAAACGCCACATTGTGGCGATCAGCAAGCGTTTGAAGTTTTTTGTAGTAGCTGTAGTCAACTGAATTTGCCTTTTTATTCGGTGTCACTACGGATATGCTCGAGGACAGAAGCTCCGGGTAAATTTCTGATACCTCATCACTTGCCGTACAGTCCACAAAAATGGAGTTTGGCAGGTTGTGTTTCCGGATCTGCCGGGTAAAATTCATCAGGTCTGTAGGCTCACCCTCCTCATCCAGGTGTTTTTTCCAGTTATTCAGGGCAATACCGTTTTCCCGGATCAACATTTGCCGGGAATTTGCCACGGCACGGAGCGAAAAATCGATATTATATTCAGTATAAAATGCTTCCAGTTGTTCATTGAGCATCTCGAGCAGCGTACCGCCAATCAACCCTACACCTGCAACATAAAGATTGACCGTTTTGACGCCGGCAAGGAAAAAAGCGTCATGAAGCGTATTAATGGCTTTACGTTCATCTTTATTACTCACCACAAATGAGATGTTCCGTTCCGATGATCCCTGGGCGATAGCGCGGATATTAATTCCATTTCGCCCTAACGCACGAAATACGCGTCCCGCAATGCCCGGGATATTTTTCATATTATCTCCCACAACCGCAATCACCGAAAGATCTGCCTCCACCTCCACATGATCTATTTCACTGCCCAGCAGCTCCTTCTCAAATTCACGCTTAATGGTTTCCCGGGCCGTTTTGGCCTGGAAAGGAAGCACACCGATAGATATTGTATGCTCCGAAGAGGCTTGGGTAATCATGATGATATTTACGTTTGCATCGGCCAGTGAATTAAAAATTCTGGCTGCAATACCGCTTACACCAATCATGCCGCTCCCCTTAATCGTAAGCATGGTGATATTGTCGATAGACGACAAGCCCTTAATAAGATTATTATTGGGCGTGATCTCTTTACGGATGCATGTCCCCGGTTTTGAGGGGTCAAATGTATTCTTGATGACGATGGGAATTCGGGCCTTCAGCGCCGGGATCAATGTTGGCGGGTAAATCACCTTCGCACCAAAGTGCGAAAGCTCCATCGCCTCCTCGTAGGAAATTTCATCAATAGGAAACGCCCGCTTTACCTTGCGCGGATCGGCAGTCATCAAACCGTTTACATCGGTCCAGATCTCAATCAGATCCGTCTTTACAGCCGCGCCAATCAACGAAGCGGTGTAGTCCGACCCGCCCCTGCCAAGTGTGGTCGGCATTTTATTTGCCGTTGCCGCGATAAATCCCGTAACGATAAATACGCGGGTTGAGGATCTTTCTTTAAAATATGAGCGGATTTTGTCGTAGGTCACCATCTCATCCACACTCGCATTTCCGAAGCGTGAATCCGTTACGATGATTGATCGTGCATCCGTATAGCCCGCCTCTATTCCCTCACTTTTTACCAGGTAGGTCAGGATTTTTGCTGACAGGCGCTCCCCGAAACCCATCACAAAATCCCGTGTTTTGGGGGATATTTCGTGAACCAGGGAGACTCCCTGCAGGACATCTTCCAGCTCGTTGAGTATAATCTTTAACTCTGTGATCAGCTCACTCTGTGCCTGAGCGGGCAGCATCTGGCGGGCAATAGCAAAATGTCTTTCTTCAAGATTCTGTAGCAGGTTGTTGTACTCAAACGACGATTGGGCCATTTGATCGCAGGTCTCCGCAAGCTGGTCCGTAACTCCCTTCATTGCTGAAACCACTACGGCTACAGAACCCGCCTCCGCTCTATCTTTAACAATTGATAATACACTTTTGATAGATTCGACGGTTCCCATGGATGTTCCGCCAAATTTAAGGACTTGCATAGAATGGACTTGGTTGATGGTGGTTTAAGGGCGATCTATGTTAGTCAACTCATCGTTCCTGTTCAAGTTATTTTCAGCAATTTCTAATTTTCTTTTATAGAAGCGCTTCCTATTCTTTTTTTATTGAAATTTTATCTTTAGTCTACTGCATTAGTTAATTATTTTTGTAAATAAAATAAAGCAACCACTTGTTATTAATTGACTTATAACAGATTCAGATCCACTTCCTGTTAGCACGTAAATTTCAATAATAAAAAGAAATCATGAGCACTTCCATTGCCATACTCGGTGCCGGAAATATCGGCACAGCTATTGCTACCGGCCTTGCATCGTCGGGTAAATACGAGGCCAGTTCTATCACGCTTACCCGACGCCGAACCCACCTGCTGGAGTCGTACAGTAAAAAAGGATTTAACGTCACATCAAGCAATCAGCAGGCCATTGAAACCTCCGATATCGTAATTCTGGCTGTTGAACCCAGTCAAATCGATGCCCTTCTCAGGCAGATTGGCCCTTTCCTTGATGCAGATCGTCATCTGCTTATTTCGGTGGTTTCAGGTGTCATGATCAGTTACATGAAAACTATTATCGATGAGGATATCTCCATTACCCGCGCCATGCCGAACACCGCAATCTCCATTGGCGAGTCCATGACCTGTATTTGTACGGATAATGGAAATGAGGATATCCTGGAGACGACAAGCGCGATATTTAAAACCGTAGGTAAGACCGTTACCATACTGGAAGAACAGATGACGGCCGCCACAGCGCTGTGTGCCTGCGGCGTTGCCTTTTTTCTCCGGTCGATACGTGCCGCATCCCAGGGAGGAATCGAGATCGGCTTTCATGCTCATGAAGCACTTGAAATGGCCGCACAAACGGCCAAAGGCGCCGCATCTCTTCTGGCTGATAAAGACAATCATCCGGAGTTCGAAATCGATCGGGTGACAACCCCGCGTGGCTGTACAATCTCCGGACTGAACGAGATGGAGCACAGCGGATTCAGCTCCGCCATGATTAAGGGAATACTTCTTTCTGCTACAAAGGCAGAGAGTTTACACACCGGCGAAAGCGAGTCCTGAGAGAACAAACGGCCTGATGTCGTACCAATGTTTCATTCGCGGCAGTCTCAGTATCTATCTCAGGTTCCCGGGCCGGCGGCCGGAGGTGGTACTCCGGCTTTATTATCCAATACGGAATTGCGCTACGGTTACGCCATCAGTGGATTTTTTTCTTCCTTCATCCCTTTATCCTCATCAGGTGTGACCGCACTTTTGTTGTACTCCTCGAGTGTGAACTCATCTACAAGAATGGCATCAAACCGTGCATTTTCGGTCTCTTTCACCCGGTTGGCTTCCTCATGGGTAATAATTCCACTGTCCAATGCAGGATCAAGCTGCTCCAGGACGTTTCCTTTCTTAAGTTTGCCGGCCTTGGTTGCTTTATACAGCTTTTTGTAGATCGGATAGGTCTGCTCGATCAGTTTCATTGCGTGTTCATACTTGCCAATGGCTTCATCAGTGGATGTACTGATATAGATTCCGTCGGTTAACCTGTCTCGCTGTTCGCCGCGCTGCTGCATCGCCTGGGCAACTTTATGGCCCAGCTTATCAGACGGCTTTTTACCGATTCTGTTAATTCGCGACCAAAGTCCGACAGGACCCCGGAAAACCCAGCTCAGCCCCGGAACATCAATTTCGCTGTAGATTTCGTCAAATGCCGTCTGTATTCGGTAGAAAGCATGCTGCATCGACCATTCAAAAAAGATACGGTCCTCTTCTCTCTGCCCTTCAGATTCAAAGCGCCGTAGCGTGGCGGTTGCCAGCATCATCCAGCTCAGGATATCAGCGTAGCGTCCGGCAAGCTTCTCTTTCATTTTAAGAGCTCCCCCGTAAGATCCCAGGGCAATATCCGACATAAAAGCAAAAGAGGCTGACGCCCAGTTCAGTTTGCGGTAGTATTTTGCTGTGGCTCCGCTTCCAGGCGAGGAGCCAATATGCCCTCTCGTGATACTTAGCAGCAGGGCGCGTACTTTATTTTGGACCACGTGGCCCAGGTGCTTGGTAAACGCATCATCAAATGCTTTTACATCTTTCTCCATGAGCGCATTGATCTCTTTCAGCGCGTATGGATGGCTCCGGATGGCACCCTGGCCAAAGATCATCAAGGTGCGGGTCAGAATATTGGCTCCTTCCACGGTAATCGCAATCGGTGTTGCGATGTAGCTGTGAGCAAAAATATTTCGTGGTCCACGGGAAATTCCGGCTCCGCCTACAATATCCATTGCATCATTGATCACTTCACGGCCCAGTTCCGTAAAGTTATATTTTGCAATGGCTGTAACAACTGCCGGTTTTGCGCCTTGATCGAGTGCACCGCAAATGTAGCTTCTTGAGGCGTCCATCAGGTATGTGTACCCGCCGATACGAGCCATCGGCTCTTCAATTCCTTCAAATTTACCGATGTTGAGGCCAAACTGTTTCCGAATTGCGGCGTAGGCCCCAACGGCTCTGAATGCCATTCTTGCACCACCGATTGACTGCGCCGGTAACGAAATACCGCGCCCAACGGCCAGTGATTCCATCAGCATACGCCACCCGTTTCCGGCTCCCTCTTTCCCACCGATAATCGCATCAATCGGCACATTCACATCATGCCCGCGTGTGGGACAGTTATAAAACGGTACGCCCAGCGGATCGTGCCGCTTGCCCAGTTCCACGCCTTCGGTATCACTGGGGATCAGTGCACATGTAATGCCCAGGGTTTTGCCTTTCCCGAGGTATTCGTTTGGATCATAAAGTTTAAAAGCCAGGCCAATGACGGTTGATATGGCCGCCAGCGTGATGTATCTCTTATCCCAGTTTAGAACCAGGTAGAGATTTCCGTTGTCGTCCATCTTGACTTCCCCGGTGCTCTGCATCGACCCGGCATCAGAGCCAGCATTTGGCTCGGTAAGAGCAAAGCAGGGAATCTCGCGTCCGTCGGCAAGTCTGGGGAGATAATGGTTCTTTTGCTCATCGGTACCATAATGCATCAGCAGCTCCGCGGGCCCTAATGAATTGGGAACCATGACGGTTGTAGCCAACGGCCCGCATCGTGATGCAAGTTTTGATACAATCGCACTATGCGCGTTGGCCGAAAAACCATATCCACCATACTCCTCGGGGATGATCAATCCAAAAAATCGTTTCTCCTTCAGATATTTCCATGTTTCATCGTCAAACCCGCGTCGTTGAAAGACATCCCAGTCACTCACCATACCACAGAGCTCTTCAACAGGCCCGTCAAGGAATTCTCTCTCTTTATCATTTAAATCCGGATAGGATTCATTCATCATCCGTTTGAAATCGGGCTTGCCGGAAAACAATTCTCCTTCCATCCAAACGGTACCCGCATCAATAGCGGTCTGTTCTGTTTCCGAAATAGCCGGCAAGATGTTGAGAACATCCAGAAGCTTCATAATCGGCCCTGAAAAGAGTACTCGTCTTACCGGTTTCAGGTTAAAAACTACCGCCAGGACAAGATACGTTGCCACCAGCCATACCGGGGCACCAAATCCTGTAAGCGCTGCCAGGCCGGCTGCGGCCCAGAGCCACAGAGGTGCTCCCGTGTAGGATAAAATTAATAGTGCGGCAATGACGCTCCCCCAGGATATCCAGGATGGGAGCTCGGCAAAAAATGCGAGTTGTTGAATTAAACTTTCCATAATTTCTCCTTTAAACCATTGTTTTTTGTGTTATAAAGCCCTGAATTACGTGGTCAACGGCCTGCTTTACGAACGGCTCAACAGGTATTCGAGTATCCAGGCGTTTGCTGATCACTACGGATGCAACCCCGTGAAGCTGGGCCCATACCGTATATGCGCTCATCAGCGGATCTTCGACCTGCAGAACTCCCTTTTGACACCCTTCATCAATAATATCTGCTAAGAGTTCGTAAACTTTGCGAATTTGATTGAACTTCTCTTTCGGAAATTTCGGCATCTCCTCCGGCCGTACCATGTAAATGATTTCGTACTCTTGCGGGTGATTGAGAGCAAAGTAGATGAAGCCGTCTGCCAGCTTTTCCAGTTTTTGAATCGGATCGTCTCCATCTTTCAATTGCTTTTGAAGGATATCGGCAAGGTGCGCAATGCTCGACTCGATGAGAGCCAGCAATAGTTCATCTTTATTTTTGAAATGCAGGTAGATGCTGGTTGCCGATACGTCTACCTCTTTGGCAATTTTCCGCATCGACATTTTTCCAAAACCCTCTTTCACTAAAAGAGAACGACTTACGTGTAAAATATCTTCTCTGAGGGACATTGCAGACAGGTTAACAGTGTTAAGTTCATCTTTTAATTTACCATTTTCCTGCAGAAAGTCAATAGGCCGCGTAAAAATTCAGGAGGTAAGCGAAAAGCTGATGAAATGGATCTTGCGGCCGGCCGCAAGATGTTTCTTTTCGTAATAGGTCTTGATTGAGAGAAGTTCATCAGCCGGACCTTCACCATAGAGATCATCAAATCGCCGTATTACCGGGAGTTGTTGATTCTCTATTACCCATTCCGTGAACCGAAATAGCTGTTCCGAATCGGTTTTCAGGTGCACGGTAGCTGATTCCTCGGCAATTTTTCGATAAATCGACAAAAATTTAGGGGATGTGAGTCGTTTTTTGGCGTCCGATTTTTTCAAAAAAGGATCAGGGAAGGTAATCCAGAACTCATGAATCTCACCTTTGCTAAAATATTGGTCCAGGTGATCGATGAAACACCGCAAAAATCGAACGTTGTCCAGATTCTGTTCAATTGCGCGTTTTGCTCCCTTCCAAATCCGGTCTCCCTTGATATCAATTCCAATGAAGTTCTTGTTGGGGAATCGCTCAGCAAGCGATGTCGTATACTCCCCTTTACCGCATGCCAGCTCAACAATTATCGGGTTTTTATTTCCAAATACTTCCTGAGCCCATCTTCCTTTATGAGAAAAATCATCCTCACCGAACGCACCATGCTCGATAACATTTTCCAACTCTTTATTTTCGGCGTACCGCTGCAGCTTATTTTTTCCCATCGGCTTATGGCTGCAATCGTTTAAAGGTCCAGCCGCCATCTCCGTAAGTGTACAGTATGCGGTCATGAAGACGTCCGGGCCGGCCCTGCCAAAACTCAATTTCGTTTAGTGTGATGTTGTAACCGCCCCAAAATCCAGGTGTCGGAATCGGGTCTTTTCCGAATCTTTGTTTTACAGCTTCGAACGATTTGCTAAGTTCCGCACGATTGGTTATTTCACTGCTTTGTTCAGACGCCCAGGCACCAAGCTGACTCTCTCTCGGACGGCTTTGAAAATAGTCTTCCGACTCCCGCCGGCTCAGTTTCGCAGCATCTCCATTCATACGAACCTGCCGCTCAAGCTCTGCCCACCAAAAATTAACGGCAACAGATGGATTTACTTCGAGGGATTTTCCTTTCCGGCTATTGTAATTTGTATAGAATTGAATGGATCGTTTGCCAACACCCTTCAGCAAAACGATTCTGTTTTCAGCTTTGCCACTCTCCGAAACGGTTGCCAGGGACATTGCATTTGGCTCAGGAACTTCTGAGTCGATCGCCTGGTTGAGCCATAGTTTAAAAAATTCAACGGGGTCGTCAAGCAAATCATCTTCCACCAACCCGCCGCTGGTGTAATTTTTTCGCAGATTTGCTATGTCTACCTGCTCTTCCGAATTACCCAAAATATTCCGGTTCATTCCCTTTCTTCCATTTTATATTGCATCCAATGCTTGGCTTTTGATCTGCGGGCACGGTTTCGCCGGAAAGAACTTTATCGGTAGCATCACGAAGATCCGATCCTGTAGGTTCAACATCATTCCCGGGCCGGGCGTTATCAAACTGCCCTCTATATTTCAGTTTCAGATTTTCATCAAAGAGAAACAGGTCCGGCGTGCAGGCTGCCTTGTACGCTTTTGCCACGTCCTGGCTTTCATCAAACAGATACGGGAACGGATACCCCAATCGTTCGGCATCCTCTTTCATTTTCTCGGGACGGTCGTCCGGGTAGTTCTCTATGTCATTTGAACTAATGGCTACCATACCGACCCCTTTTGGCATATAGTCGGTTGCATAATCAACCAAAGATTCTTTAATCAGCTTCACATAGGGACAGTGATTACACATAAAGATGACCAGCAGCGCCTTATTCCCTTTAAATTTTTCCAGTGAGTAGGTTTCACCGGAAATAACATCCAATAGTGAAAAATTGGGTGCTGTTGTACCAAGCTCTAACATTGTTGAGTTAACTGCAGACATAATCAGGTTTTTATTTTTAATTTATCGAATTTTAAAAACAGATTTAAGAAACAATACATTCAAAATAGAGATCTTTAAACTCATCCCGTAACATGAAATAGGTGGATTGAGTTGATCCTATCTTAAAGATACATCATTCTATTTATCGTTTTCATATTAAGTCCAGGTTTATAGCCATCAAATGTAATAAACTACCTTCGGCCAGAACCCTCGAGGCATCAACGAAGAACCCTTAACGTTTGGGTCAAAACAACGAGAATGTTGGAGTCTCGCCATGGCGGGACTCGGCAAGGAGGCGAGCTTCAAAATAAACCTGCGAACTTTATTCGTTTAACTGTGTCGGAATCTGTTATCGAATGTTCTCACATCAATTCAAATGAGGACGTTTATCTTTATGGGGCTGTCCAAAATGGGCGTCATCCCGCACTCGATGCGGGATCTACAGCGTGATGATATCCTTTCGGAGAACCTATATCGACATTTGCTGTGCCTTTAAAAAAGAGTTAACTGGTCCGTTGGCGGCCTTCTGAATGCGCGTTTATTCAATGAATAATTATTTTCATTCAGGCCCAGCCGTTTTTTGTGTATTTCAAACAGTTGCCGGATCTGTTCAGCGTACGCGCCTTCGCCTCTGAATCTTTCACCAAACTCAGACCGGTTGAGGCGCCCATCTTTCAGGCTTTTTAATTTATGAATCACTTTCTGTTTTCGGTTCGGCTGGTGATCCTCGAGCCATTTCATAAAGAGATCTTTTACGGCGTAGGGAAGCCTCAGTATCGTATAGGAAACAGATTCCGCACCCGCTTCTTTGGACCGCTCCATTATCGGAACGATCTCGTCGTCAGTGAGACCGGGGATGAGCGGAGCGATATTGACATGAACCGGGATGCCGGCATTTGTGAGCTCTTTAACTGCCCTCAGACGTTTCTCAGGACGTGAGGTCCTTGGTTCAAGCGTGCCGATCAAATCTTTATCGAGACTGGTAATTGAAAGTACCACCCGCACGGCTGAAACGGATGCAAGTGTTTGCAAAAAGTCGATATCTCTTTTAACTCCATAATTCTTCGTAATGATAACCAGGGGGTGCCGGCATTCGGCAAGCACCGACACACATTTCCGGGTGATCTCCAGATCCTTCTCAACGGGCTGATAGGGATCTGTTACACCGCTCATCACCAGCGTTTGGGGTTTCCAGGAGTTCGAAGATAACGTTTCCCGAAGAAGGTCCGGTGCACTGTATTTCGCCACAATTTTTGTTTCAAAATCCAGGCCCGGCGACATCCCCAAAAATTCGTGCGTTGGCCTTGCATAGCAGTAAGCACACCCATGCTCACACCCACGGTATGGATTGATACTGACATCAAACGGAATGTCCGGGCTCTTGTTTTTGGAAATAATTCCCTTGGTATGATCTGTAAGAATTTTCCGTTCGGGTTTTCGGAGTTGACCCGTCTTTTCGTCGATATCATACTCAATCTCTTTATCGGTAAACCGATGCCGGGGATTGGTTGAGGATCCGCGGCCCCTGATTGGCTCTTTATTCATTTTGCACATGTTTTATACATATTTACAAAAACAAACGCTCAGAATCAATGGATAAGGTGGCTTTTGTGCTACCCGCGGTTTCTTATCCGCTCATAGCTCTCCTCCAGATCGATCATCGGTTCGGGGTAGTCCTCCCCAAAACGCGTTTCGTAAAGAACCTGCTGATCTTCCGTCATTTTCCACGGTTCGTGGACAAATTCAGACGGCAAATGCTCCAGCTCCGGCAACCAGTGACGCACATACTCTCCTTTTTTATCATACTTTCGGGCCTGGTTGATAATATTGAAATAACGATTGCGTGGATCGTGGCCAACCGTGGCATTATAGGCCCAGTTTCCCCAGTTGCTGTGCACGTCATAGTCGATCAGTTTCGATTCAAAATAAGCCGCACCCCATCGCCAGTCGAAATCCAGGTTTTGGGCCAAAAAACTGGCCACATTCTGCCGGCCCCGGTTACTCATGTATCCCGTTTGATTCAGTTCACGCATATTGGCATCTACAAAAGGAATACCCGTTTCACCGGCCGCCCACTTTTTAAAGGTTGGCATATCCGTTGACTTTTTGAGCTCTTTGCCCTGGATTCCGCCAAGCTGAAAGAGTTGGTTCCCGTGCTTAATCGCTGAGTAGCGAAAATAATCTCTCCAGATCAATTCAAACTTCATCCAATAGGTCGACACATTTTTGTGAATGGTCTGCTCATAATTGACGACTTCAGAATGGATGGAGCGTGCAGATATACACCCATGGGCAAGCCAGGGGGAAAACTTGGATGAGTAATTGGCTCCCAAAAGTCCATTCCGGGTAAATTTATACTTTCGCAACTGGTCTTCTTCATAAAAATAGTGCTGAAGCCGTTTCCAGGCGGCGGTTTCGCCACCCGTAAAATTGAGTACGGAACGCTCATCTTTCTCCTCACGTCGAAATCCCAAATCTTCAATCCCGGGCAGTTCATCAGATGGTACGTCCGACACCGGACGGAGCCGTGGTGGTTCCGGGAGAGGAGCCCGAACACTGCTTTTCTTTTCTATTTTTTTTCTAAACTGGGTAAATACATCGGGGATAGTGAGAAGATCAAACGGCAGATCGTCGCGGTGGTACATGGCGTGTCCCCAACAGCGGTGCATGGGAATATCCAATCGCTTTTCAAGAGATTTTTCTACCGAAATCTCCTCCTGAGTCACTTCTCCGTGGAAATATATCGCATCAATCTTGTTTCCGGACACCAATTCAGGAATTATTTCCTCTGGTTTGCCTCTCCTGAAGATCAGAGGAGATCCCGCAGCATGGAGATTTTGACGTAAATCCTTGACAGACTCCAGCAAAAACCGGGCCCTGTGGCGGTCTGTTTTAGGGAAACCGTATCTGTTCTCACGGAACAGCCGCGGATCTAAACAGTATACCGGAAGTATGGATCCCGCTTTAGATGCTTCCGTCAGCGGTTGATGATCTTTTAGCCGAAGGTCGTTTCTGAACCAAACAAGTGATTTCATAAGTGGCGTAGGTCAACATTTGAATTAGATTTGTTACGCTACGAAACCGAAATCGGATCAAAATAGTTGTATTGACATCAAAACAGGACAATTTCACCGCTAAATAACTACTATGAGACTATCAGCCACAGAAAAAATCCGACTGAATGCAGGCCTCCTTTTTCTACGGGTTGCACTTGGCGTCATTTTCTTAATTCACGGATATCCTAAACTTTTCGGCGGCGTTGAAAAATGGAGAGCTGTGGGTAGTGCAATGTCAAACCTGGGAATTGATTCCTTTCACGTACTCTTTGGTTTCATGGCTGGCTTTTCGGAATTCTTTGGTGGAATATTATTAATCTTTGGACTATTCACCACTCCTGCTCTCGTATTACTGATCTCCACCATGATAGTAGCGGTCATAACCCAAATATCCAGGGAAGCTGGGTTTCCCGGAATTGCCCACCCGCTGTCAGTGGCTGTGGTTTTTATATCACTTCTGATTACGGGTCCCGGTCAGTACAGTGCTGATTATAAATTCAAAAAATAATATTATTATTTTATATATTATAATTTTTGAATTATATATTTTTTATTTACAAATAATACTTATCACCCCACCCTCTCAAGTCACGCCCGTAACACATCTTCATCAGGCACAATGTGCATAATAGCATAATCTTATTTGACTATTATTTTTAAATAGACTATTTGACTTTCCGGATAACTCTTGTATGGTTGTAAGTTCAGAAATTCCAATTATTTAAAAGAGTTTCAGACTTTGATTACTTGAGGATTTTTTTAATCTTTATGGAATTAATTGACGTCGGTAAACTTTTAACTATCTCAGGCCAAAATCCTGATAAAAATATTAATTCAAAAATTAATCAAAACTACAGATACATGAATTTATCCGAGACAATTAAGAAAATCTTTCTAATCGCTATCGTTCTTCTGCTGATTAGTGGAATAGATACTGAAGCTATTGCTCAATCGGACGATGAGCCTTCGCTGCATGTTGGGGGAGCTGTACGTTATAATATGCTGCTAACCAGTTATGAAAGTGATATTGACGCTAACAGCTCTCAATTCACTTTTGACACCTGGAGAATCAATGCCGTTTATGATAACCCCAATGGGATCGGCCTCAATTTTGAGTATCGCTTCTATCCTACGTTCGGCACCCACTTTGTAAAACAGGGCTGGTTGGAGTACGACTTTTCTGAAACCGTTCAGGGCCAGCTTGGTGTAACTCAGGTTCCGTTCGGCAACCTGCAGTACAACTCCCATAACTGGTGGTTCAGCCTTCCATACTACGTAGGCCTTGAAGATGACCACGATATGGGTATCAAGTTTACCCGTACTACCGACAACTGGCAGTGGGATTTTGCCTACTTCTTTCAGGCAGAACCTGAGGGTCCATCCAATGGAGGGAATTCGAACTTTGGTGTAGGTGGTGCAGGACGATACTCGTATGATGTAATTCCGGGCCAGAATACGTCATTAACTGAGCGCAATCAATTTAACGTCCGCGGTGCATACCAGATCGGTTCCAGCGAATTAGGTGCTTCTGTGCAGTATGGTCAGCTTTACAATTCCGCACAAGATGACTTTGACAACCAGTTTGCCGTATCCGTTCATGGCGATTTCAACTCCGGCAACTTTAACATCAAGCCGCAATTCGCCTACTACACGATGGACGCAACCGATAACGCCGGTGATGAGCTCAGCACGGTTTTTATGGGAGCCTATGGAATTCCATATGAGGTGTCTACCGAAGCGTGGATTGCCACGCTTGGCATCGCCTACTCTCATGATGTAGAATGGGGCCCTATCACAAACCTGAACTTTTACAACGACTTCAGCTACATGGAGAATACGGTTGGTGAAGGAACCACACTCCGCGCTACCGGAAGTACACTTACCCTGGATGATAACTTCCAGCCTACACTACAGAACATTACCGGAGTTTTGGTCTCCGCAGGTCCTGTTTTTACCTATTTTGATATTGCTCAGGGAATTGATCAGCCGTGGCTGACAGACAATTTTGGTGTTGGCGTAGGTCCGGGACACGAAGATCTTGGACTTGGTGATTCCGAATATAATATTCGCTTCAACATCAATATTGGATTCTATTTCTAAACAAATCTTAACTGCTCACTATAACTTAAAATCAATTGGAACAGTATGGCTTTACGAGGAGATGACGACACGCCGGAGTCTCAAAAAACCGGCACGAATAAATGGTTTGACATTCACGGGCCGGTCTTTTGGCCGTCCGTGATATTGATTACAATTCTTATTGTAGGCACACTGCTTGCAGGAGAAGCAGCCGAAGAGACCTTTAACGCTGCCAGGGTGAGTATTACAGACTGGGCAAGCTGGCTATTTGTTGCAGCTGTGAACATTTTCATAGCTTTTGCCTTGTATTTTGCCTTTAGCAAATATGGCAACATACGTTTAGGTGGAAAAGATGCAAAGCCTGAATTCAGCACAATGGCGTGGTTTGCCATGCTCTTCAGTGCCGGTATGGGGATCGGTTTAATGTTTTTTGCCGTCGCCGAGCCGATGTGGCATCTCTTATATCCGCCACACGCGGAATCCGGATCGATACAGGCAACTCGCGATGCCATGGGGGTTACGTTCCTCCACTGGGGCCTGCACGCGTGGGCCATTTACGCGATCGTAGCATTAGCACTGGCATTTTTCGCCTTTAACCGGAAATTGCCTCTCTCTTTCCGTTCCATTTTTTACCCGCTTTTGGGTGACAGGATTAAAGGGTGGATGGGAGATGTTATTGACATTCTCGCGGTCCTTGCCACACTTTTCGGACTTGCCACATCTCTTGGCCTGGGTGCCCAGCAAGCAGGTGCAGGTATGGAATTTGTGTTTGGCTTTACCAACACCATTAATCTGCAGGTTATGATTATTGTTGGTGTTACAATTGTGGCCACCGGGTCTGTTGTCCTGGGCATTCACAAAGGAGTTAAAATCCTTAGTGAATTCAATATTCGCCTTGCAGGACTCTTTTTGCTCTTCATTCTTGTGGTGGGCCCTACACTCTATATTTTAGGATCTTTCGTCCAGAATTTTGGCTATTACCTTCAAAATTTTGCCAGCTATGCAACCTGGACACAAAGCTATGAGGAAGGAAGCTTCATGAGTACATGGACCGTCTTTTACTGGGCGTGGTGGATCTCCTGGTCTCCTTATGTAGGTATGTTTATTGCCCGAATATCCAAAGGACGCACAATTAAAACATTTGTACTGGGTGTACTTATTGTACCCACAATTGTCACCTTTCTCTGGATGAGCGGTTTTGGCGGAAGTGCCCTGTATCTCGAAACCGGTGGTCTTGCAGAAATTGCATCCGCGGTTGAAGCAGATCAAACAACGTCCCTTTTCGTTCTGCTCAATGAATTCCCATTGGGTGTAATCACCTCATTTCTTGCCATCATCCTTGTCCTGAGTTTCTTTGTCACTTCTTCCGACTCCGGGTCTCTTGTTATTGACAGCCTGACAAGTGGCGGAAAGCTTGACTCTCCCGTGGGACAACGTATTTTTTGGGCCTCTACAGAGGGTCTTGTTGCAGCGGTTCTTCTTATTGGCGGTGGCCTTGGAGCTCTCCAGGCGGCGGCTATAAGTACAGGGCTTCCGTTCGCTTTAATTTTGCTCGTCATGTGTTACAGTCTTAAGCAAGGTCTCGAAAGAGAGTACCAGGAAAATCTCAATAAGGCGAAGGACAAAGAACGAGATTCCTACGAAGAGATCGTAAAATCCACATTAGAAAAACAAATTTAAAAACGACCGGGAGCTAATTTATGGAACGCTTTGAAGAATGGTTTGTATGTCTGGACCTCACCAGTATGGATGACATCCTGGTGGGTTACGCAAATTTTCTTAAATCAGAAATCAAACCTAAAAAAATAACATTTATTCATGTCATCAAATCAACGGAAGTGGCTGATGACATGGTGCAGCTTTTTCCCGAGCTACAAAACAGGGAAGATTTCGAAAATGTTATTCGCGAAGATATTCAAGGAAAGATTGACGAATATTTTGCTGACACCCCAATTGAAACAAACCTCTTGATTCAGGAGGGGCGCCCCACCGATGAAATTGTGAAAACAATGAACGAGGTCGACCCCGATCTTGTAATTATGGGCAAAAAATCAGGCTACAGCGGCAAAGGGGTAATTCCAAGAAGAATTATGAAGTATGTATATTCATCCATTCTTTTTGTGCCGGAAACCGCTCGCTACCAGCTTAAGAAGACGCTGGTTCCGATCGATTTTTCCAGCGAATCTGCCACGGCCGTCAAGCTTGCGCACGAACTCGCCAGCACAAAAGGAGGAAGTGTGAAAGCTCAGCACATTTACAATTACCCGGCCCAGTTTTTCCCTTATCTTCCCGAAGAGGAAGACAAGGAGAAAATGCACAAGTACCTGCGAGAGAAAAAGGAGGAGTTCATTGAATCGTATTCCATTCCCAGTGATGTAGAAATTGTCTTTTCTCTGAATGTTGAAGGATCAAAAATGGATCAGCTCTACGATGAAATCATTCAAGACCAAATTGATATGATCGTTGCTGTATCCAAATCCGACAAAAAAATCACAAGTATCTTCCGGGAGGATTTCACCGATAAAATGGCGTATTACCGGTTTGGTGTTCCCCTGTTGATTAAAAAAGACAAAAAGAAACATCAGAAATTCCTGAAAAACCTATTCGGGTAATTTCAACAACTTTCAGTCAGGCCCACGCTTTAAAAAGGTGTGGGCTTTTTTTATGATAACATCCGGCGTGGATTGAGCCATTCACTACGGAACTCTTCTCTCCACCGTCATCAATAGCTTGCCTTTTGGATCGATCTCTACGGCTTGTCCGGCATCAAATTCGATCCGGCTGCCGTTTTCACCCGGAATCACTTCCCGGATTTGGTCTCCAATCCGCACATCCACGGGCATCGGAAAATCCCCGGTTTCCGTATTCCACTGCAAAGCAATTGCATTTTCAGTCTGTTCTACAACCAGGATTGGCAACGGTGCATGCCGCAGGTACACCTCAAACATCCAGCCCAGGTCGTCTCCAGTAAGTTGATTTACCAGGGTCAGATAATCATTGGTTGTGGCAAATCGCATATGGCTTCCATCGACAACCTTTTCCATGTCTGAATCGGGATAGGCAAACCTTCGGAGCGATTCAAAAAAGAGTTGATCCCCGATAAAATTCCGGAGCGTATGCAGAAAAGCGGCTCCTTTGTAGTAAACATCCCCGCCCCTTCCACCTCTTGTTATCTCGAGGGTGCTCATCCGCCGGCGGGGAGCAACAGGCTGAGTTGACGAGATCCTGCTCTTAAAAAATCGGATCATTGATTGGTAATCGTCCATTCCGCTCACCTGCTCGGCATAAAGCGCCTGCATATACGTTCCAAACCCTTCGTGGATCCAGAAATCCCTCCAGTCCCAGACGGTCACAAGGTTACCCCACCACTCATGGGCCAGTTCGTGCTGATGCAGATCATCAAATTTCGACGGTTCGCCAAAAAGAACGCCATCTTCAAACCCTGCGCCGTAAGCAATCAGAGTCTGATGTTCCATCCCAAGATACGGTGCATGGGCAACGCCGTATTTATCCGCCCTGAATGGGTACGGACCGAGCGTCCGTTCAAAAAACTCCATCTGGCTGACAAATTGAGGAAATAGCTCACGTCCCTCGGTTATGAATTCCGGCAGAACCCAGAAAACAATCTCCATTTCATCCCCGGAAGTGCTTGTGTAGGTCTCCCGGAGGGTCTCATATGGAGCGGCGTTGAACGTGATGTTATAGTTGTTGATCGGGGTGGATACAAACCAGTGCCAGGTTTTGAACCCATCATTCCGTTCGGTGGTGCCTCTTGAACGGCCATTGGATGCAACCACCAGGTGATCAGGCATCGTCAGGTTGATGGCTACCGAATCGGGCCGGTCGGATGGATGATCTTTATTGGGCCACCAAACCCAGGCGCCGATCGTTTGGGAAGCCACCCCCACCCATGGTTCGCCCGAGGGCGTTTTCGCCCAAACCAGTCCGCCATCCCAGGGCGGATTCGCAGCCTCCATGGGTTTTCCTCCGTAATCTATTTCAATAACAGCTCTCTCCCCCGGCTGCTTCGTTACCGGAAAATAAATCACCATGTTTTTATGATCGCCGCTTCGCTCAAATCTCAGATCTCTTCTGTTATCGCCTTTCAGCTCCATCATCCGGTACACAGACAGTTTGGGATCAAGAGCCAAAACAATCCTGTTCGTCGGCTGGACAATCTCAACGTGAGTTTCAACACTTCCACTAATCGTGCTGTCTGCAGGATCAATGGTAACAGTCAGATCATAAAAATGAACGTTATACGAGGAAAGCTCCGGGGGTAGCTCACCACCCGATTCATACACCAAGTCCTGGGCAACGGAAGCGGAAAAAGAGAGCATAACAAGAGCAAGAAACGAGAAAGAAAAACGAGTCATTGTTTTTTCGTTTTAATTGATCACTGCATGAAAATAGGAAATGATGATGAAAGAAATGATACCTCTGAATAATTCAATAGCGTCTGCTCGTACCAACCGTCTTTTGAATTCCCGATATAGCCATCAGATGATTTACGATATGTCGTGAATCAGCCGTATCTTGTCTCGCTGTTAATCCCAACGTTTTAATCATATTTAGACCGCAATGGCTCAGCCAAAATACACCACCCACCCTGGAATGGTGGATATCCTTCCTGATGATGCACGGAAATGGCAATATGTTGAACAACTGATACACCGTGAAGCCAAAATATTTAACCTGGAGGAGATCAGAACCCCCATCATGGAGCAGACCGAACTGATCGTGCGGGGATTGGGTCAGCTTACGGATATTGTATCTAAAGAGATCTTCTCATTCAGCCGCGGGGATGACCACTATGTACTTCGGCCGGAACTTACGGCCCCTGTGGTTCGCGCCTATGTGGAGCATCACCTGGAGCAACGGGGCGGCTCCCAGAAGCTGTACTACATCGGCCCCATGTTCAGGGCCGAACGCCCGCAAAAGGGGCGGCAGCGGCAGTTTCACCAATTCGGCATAGAGGTTCTCGGCACGGACGATGCAGTTGCCGATGTGGAGGTCATTGCATTTATGATCCACATCTACAATACGATCGGCATCACCAACACAACCCTGAAACTCAATTCCATTGGCGACCCCGAAAGCCGGGAAAGTTATAAAAAAGCCCTCAAAGCCCATTTGAAACCCAATTTTGAGAGTTTAAGCGAGGTTTCTAAAAAGCGGTACGACAAGAATCCACTTCGAATCCTTGATTCCAAGGAAGAGGAGGATCAGCCGTTTATTGAATCAGCTCCTGTGATCACGGATTACCTCAGTGAGGGTTCGATTGAACATTACAGAAAGGTAAAACAGTATCTGGATGATCTTAAGATCCCGTACGAGGAGGATCCCTATCTGGTTCGTGGAATGGACTACTACACGGAAACCGCCTTTGAACTCATCAGTCCCGATCTTGGCTCGCAGGACGCGCTTGCTGGGGGCGGACGATATGATCTGCTTGTGGAAGAGATTGGCGGGCAGCCTACGCCGGCTGTCGGTTTTGCGGCCGGTATGGAACGGCTGATGATTGCATGCGAAGAACTTGGAATTACTCTCGGCGAAAATAAAAAAGTGGATGTATATATTGTAACCCTTGGAGATCAAGCCAGAAAATGGGGCGTAAAAAAGCTGCCGGAGCTTAGGAATAAAGGCATCTCCGCCACGATGGATTATAAGGGCCGATCCATGAAAGCCCAAATGAAGGATGCGAACCGGGAAAACGCACGATACACCATCATTGTGGGAGATAACGAGCTGACAGAAGGAACATTCACATTCCGTGATATGGCTGAAAGTGAGGAACATTCGCTTACGTTTGAGCAGATCCTGGCGCGGTTTACACCTGCTGTTTAAGGCTTCCACAATTCGCAAGCCGCGGAGTCACGTATTCGGCCGTCATGTGTGGCCAGGGGATAACCCGAAAGGATTGACGTAGCTGTAATCAGGCGGTCTGCCGGATCATTGTGAAACTCCTCTGGCAGTCTGCGCTGAGCCAGCACTACGTCGGTATCTGCGGCCAAAATTGTAATCATACCGGGCTGCCTTGCAGCTGCAATCCACCGCTCAAATTCCGGAAGTAGCTCAATCCTTCCTTTTCTCTCCAGCATCTCCGTTTCCCAGATCGATACCCACGAAAGGGCAAGTAACTTTTTTATTGCAAGCTGGTCCAGTGCGTCTCGTTCCTTTTCAGATAGCGCCCCATCCCCCAGTAACCACCACAGCCAGATGTGGGTGTCCAGCAGGATCATGTATCATTGGGTTCATTCACCTGGACAGAATGGGTCCAATCTGGGCCTGAATACCCGTCAAAGCCTGAATCATCGGGAGAAAGCTTGTGTGCCGAACCCATCCCCTTTAGCTTTTTCCAGGGCGTGCTGCTTGTGGAAGGTGCATCAGCCAGTTCCTTTTCCAGTGTTTTTGTAAACAGCTGTTTCAGGGTAATTCCCTCCTCTATCGCTTTTTTCTTCGCCATCTTCATGAGCTCATCCGGTATATCTATCGTTGTTCGCATAAAATCATATTAACATATTTATGTATTTTATTCAAGTGCCGCAAGTACGTTCTATTGCCAGATGTCGCCAACTCAGAAAAAATACCCCCACCACGGGTCTGCAGCTGCAAGAGACGTTATTGATCTCCCCTCTTCACCGTCTCCTTGATCTCTATGATATCCTGTTTCTCGCCTATGATCGATATCTCATCGCTCTCCCGGATCACCGTTTTACCGTGTGGAAAAATAATTTCGCCATCTCGTTTTATGATCGTGATCAAGCTCTCGCCCGGAAGTTTTAGTTCTTTCACCTTTTTGCCGATCATCGTTTTTGAGCTGTCCTCATTCCGGATAGAGATGTTAATGAAGCGCTCATCCCTGAGTAAAATCTCACGCAGTTCGGCCTGATCTTTTGCCTTCATCCACCGTTTGATAAAGTCAATACTGTCCACCATTTCAGCCAGGTGAGCAAGAATGCGGAGGTGCTGTCCTGAGTTTGCTTTAGAACTGATTAAAAAGATGATTGCATAAAGCCGGTTGTCGTCATCAACATCTCCCCTGTCATCGAATGAGACAAACCTATCATCTTCCAATACCACGCCGTTTTGAAACCGCACCAGCGCAATTTCCGATTCAATGTCTTGTTCAAGCCGAATATGTTTCAAAGCCGTATCATTACCGATAGGGATAATTCCTTCAAACTTTTCATCCATAAACAACTCTGCAATGTCATCCTGCTCCAGGTTAAGGCGCATTGAAAGTCCCTGCGACACCTTCTGAATCAGTTTAGTATACTCAATTTCTTTCTCCTGAATATCCAACACTACCGACCGGCCAATCGCTTTCTCATACGGATCTTCTTTGCGCAATCCCTTTTCTCTGATGATTCCTCTCATTTCTCTTTCGAGACCTTTGTACTGGTATTTTCCAAGCCGGGCATGAACATGATAAATTGCCCCCTCACGACTCACCTTATCTTTGCAGTATCCAAAATACCATGCAACGCTAACCGTTATGACACCCAGCGTAAATAAGATCGACAGAAGGCCCATCTCCGCAATTAAAAACGCCGAAATAATGACCCCGGCGATCTGCATCCACGGGTAGAGCGGCGAGTAAAATCCGGGATCATACGCATCAATTTTACTTTCCCGCATCACAATTACCGAAACATTCAGTATGCCGAATAAGAGCAATTGAAATGCACTGGCAAGCTTCGCAACCGCTTCAACATTAAAGGCCACTATCAAAAATACCATCACCAGGACCGTGGTTATCGTTGAAACCATTGGCGTGCCAAACCGCCCCAGGGTTGAAAATATGGATGGAACAAGCTCGTCCCTGGCCATTGCAAATGGATACCGCGCTGCCGACATAATTCCTGCATTTGCGGTTGAGGCAAACGCGGCAATCGCCGCTATCACGACCAGTATTAGCCCTAACGAGCCGGGGAGCCAGCTCATAAAGACCTCACCGGCGGTGGCCACTGGCGTCAGGTCTGATTGAAGCGCCTCAGAATCGAGCACCATCACCATGATGAAAACACCAACGACGTAGATGAACGTCGCTGTTGCAAGGGAGAGCATCATACCCAGCGGGATATTCCGATCCGGGTTTTGAACCTCTTCAGAAACACTGGCAACTTTTGTGAGGCCCGCATACGAGACGAACACGAACCCAATGGTGGCAAAAAATCCCTCCGCGCCAAACTGGAAAAAGGGTTGAAACTCTGTGCGTATCACGTCAAAAATATCAACTGAGACCACTTTAAACATACCCTCAGTAACATAAAAGAAGAGTATACTTACAAGCGAGGCGACCATTACGTTTTGCAGCCAGCTGCTCTCCTTGGCCCCTACAACATTTGTAATACCGAAGAAAATCGTCAGGGCAATGGCAACCGGTGTGATCGGAAGATCGATAAATATTGCGATGTAGGCCCCCATCCCGATCAGGGCAAATGCGCTTTTGAAGATCAGTGCCAGCCAGGAGCCAATTCCGCCAATTGCACCAAACAACGGCCCCAGGCTGCGATCAATAAAGTAGTAGGCCCCGCCGGCCCGGGGAAGGGCCGTGGATAATTCTGCAACGCTGTACATGGCCGGTAAAATCAAAATTCCTGCCACAAAATAGGCTAAAATTACAGATGGTCCGGTTTGCGCAGCGGCGAGTCCCGGCAGAAGAAAAAAGCCAGAACTGAACATTGCCCCCGTACTTATAGCATAGACGTCGAAAAGCTTCAGTTCTTTATCGAGCTTATTGTGGTTTTTATTCACTGGCATTTAAGAAATAGGATAAAAGGATTCTGTATCGAATAGTCAGCTTTGATCAGCTTTCAGATCTTATGTTCTGCTGAATCGACCATTTTTTAATAACTACTAATATATAAATATTTATAACGGGTAGATGGAATAGATAAATAATCATCCTCCGGTAGAAAGGAGCGGAATAGTATGTTTTAGAGATAATTACAGGATCATCTGCTGTAGTATGTAAACATTATCTGCTAAGTAGAAAAGGGGCCTGTTTTTACCCGGCCGTCCATCACATCAGTTTTTACTCTACATGCTTTTTCCAATTTTTTGGTCTTGTTGAACAGTTTCATATGAGAGCAATTGTCCGTTCTGCCCGTAGTTTTTTGGTCTTATCGTTAAGCTTCGAGGGTTCTTCAAATCAAATATGCGTTATTAATAGAAAATAAGATACCAACCATTTGTCTCCTCAGTGCCCTTACGATGGATTTGCGAATAATGGCGTTTATGGTTCTCAAAAAAATAGTATGAGTTTGAATGATTAAATCGTGATGTCCATCAACAGTTCATTCCGCTGATGAAGTTCCTTATCATTCGATTTTTACAGAACTTAGAACATTCCACACTGACATTTACATACCAAGCAGAACATCCAGTACCTCCTGCCTGGTTTTTGCAGTTTTTAATTGTTCAACATCCCGGCCCGGGTGAATTAATCGCGACACTTTCGTCAGGGTCCTCAAATGATCCTGGGCCTTTAAATCTTTTGGACTCAGCAGAATCAAGACGACGGTTGCCTGGTTAGCCGTCACTTTTGTGTTGATCCCTTTTTTTGAAATACCAATAAACAGAGCCTGTTCATCTACTTTTGAAGTGTGCGTTTCATAAAACAGCACTCCCGGCATCATTTCAGGACTGTAATCGGCTGAATTCTTTAACAGACGTTTCGTAATCCGATCGGTCGTAATATGTTCGATGAGTTTGTCGTCTGATATGAGTTCAGTCAGCACTTCCTCGATCGATTCTGACTCAAGCCCAATTTTCACCCGGCTGCGGTTCAGCAGCTCTACATTTTGAGAATACCCGAGTCCCTGGTCAGCTTCCTCTTCTATTTCGGAGGAGTAGGTAATGATAAAACAGAGATCAGGGTGGCGCTGTACAATAACGCGGGGGAGCCGATCAAGGCCGGGGCGCCAGGAGATGGTCCCCTCACGGGAACTTACAAGTGCAAAGAGGTCATTCTCGCTGCAGTGTTTGTCGAGCCATACCTGAAGTTCACTCCAGCGGTGGAGAGTGCTGAACTCCACATCCAGATCCGGTTTCACATCCAGCACTCGTTTCCGGACGTAGGGTTCACGTTCTACTGTAGAAATAACAATGAGCTCCACGCCCATCTGATCGGCCATCAGTTTCAATGAGTGGATGGTTCCTCTAAACCCAATTTCAAGTGAGGCAAGCGGCGGTATTGCTACCACCAGCCGTTCAAACGTATTCAGCGGTTTATTCACTTTACAAACCATCACCATTTCATCCACGATCTCCAACAGCTGATCGAGTACACTGCCAAAGATTCTCCGTTTGGTGGATATCTCGCCATTCCACCCGATAATGATGTTAGTAATTCGCTTCTCATCAACAGCCCGCGAAATTCCTTTGGAAATATTCAGATCAACGCGCGTGATGGGATTGACCGGAACCTCTGCTGCTGCGGCATGCAGGACGGCATGACTAAGCATTTTTTCACTTCTGGCCACATTGGCTTCCACGTTGGCATCATCTCGTGCAACCGTAAGCGGAAAAATGGGCTGCGCTGACTTTTGATCCCATACCATAAATGCGATATCCATCAGCGCGTCGGATGTTTCGGGGTTCGCCAGCGGAACCAGGATTCGTTGAGGAGCATCAGCAGGATTGTACGGTTTCTCTTCTTCCATAACAGCCACAGCACGTCCATACTTTTCAACCAGCCAGGGGCCAAGCAGACAGGAGAATAAAATCAGGATGACCACAGCATTCACCGCCGTTTGATCAAAAAAGCCCAGATCATACCCAAGCAGTGTAACAGCAAGCGTAGCGGCTGACTGGGGCGTGGTTAGTCCGTAGATAACCAACCCTTCTTCAATGGAGTAGCTAAAAATTAACTTTATGATGTATGATGCGATGGCTTTACCGGCAAAAACGAGCAGCATCAAACCGATCGCTTTCTCCCAGACATCGTAGCTGCCTAAAACATCAATATCTACCAACATGCCCACGGAGATCAGGAAAAATGGAATAAACAGGGCATTACCAACAAATTGAATTCTGCTCATCAGCGTACCCGTTTCCGGAACGAGACGGTTTAAAAGCAGACCAGCAAGGAACGCCCCAATGATAGACGCTAACCCCGATAGCTCTGCCAAAAAAGCCGTTGTAAACAGCACCGCCACCATAAACACATAATCTGTATTATTCTGGTATTTTACGTTTCTGAAGAACCAACGGCCCAGCCTCGGTAAAATCAGTACGGCACCAATCAGGAAAACAGAGACGGATGTTGTAAATCCGATCCAGTAGCCGGGACCGGACACATCACCCGCCGTACCGGCAATCACCGCCAATATTCCAAGTGAGAGTGCATCCGTTACCAGGGTACCCCCAATCGACATCGTAACAGCCGTATTTTTTGTGATGCCCAGTCGTTCTGCAATTGGGTATGCCAGTAATGTGTGTGAGCCCACAATAGCCCCAAGCAAAAGAGACGTCGCCACAGAATAATCAAAGAAATAGATTCCCATGTAGTACGCCCCTGCTGCAGGAAAGAGATAGGATATCGATCCAAACCCGATACTTCTGTTTCGAAGCTTTTCAAAGCGGTTCAGGTCAATGGAGAGGCCGGCCATGAACATCAGGTAGAGCAGGCCGACGGTTCCCAAAAGCTCAATGGTGCGATCGCGTTCCAGCAGGCCAAGCACACTCGGTCCAACCAGGGTTCCCGATAAAATAATCCCTACCAGTCCGGGTATTTTAAACTTGTTAAAGATGAGCGGTGCCAGTAAAATGATCAGCATCACCAGGGCAAAAATCATCACAGGGTCTGAAAATGGCAGCGAGAAAGGTATATATTCCATTTCTATTGTGATTTAGGGCGATGATCTATTGAAGCACAAATGATAGTGATTTCATTTTTGATAAACTAAAAAGCACCCGCCCGTGGTGGTGAAAATCCACGCTTAATGAAATGAGGGGATATTGAACGAATTCAAGCGGAAAATTAGTGGCTCATCTTCTATATTGTTTCAATTCGCCATTTTTGCTAACCGTCTGCCCGGAACGGGCTCACTACGAATTAACACTCTTTACCGAGACTATTCCCCCGGGTGCATATAGTTGTAAAGCCACGCACGGGCACTGGTCCAGTCTCGTTTCACCGTAGCCGAAGAGATTCCGAGGATTTCAGCTGTCTCTTCGATATTATACCCCGCAAAATACCTGCACTCAACCACCTTTCCGAGCCGTTCATTTAGCTTTTCAAGTTCCGTGAGCGCCTCCTCCAGATGGACAAGCTCCCCTGCCTTCTCTTCGGTAAGGTAGATCTCTTCCTGAAACGGCTGAATGTTTTTATTACCGGAGCGCTTTTGGGCATTTCTGCTCCGGGCATAGTTCACAAGAATTTGCCGCATGGCACGGGCGGCTATCCCAAAAAAATGATTTCGCCCGTCCCAGTTATTCTCTGGAGGGTAATCAACCAGTTTCAGGTATGCCTCATGAACAAGGGCTGTTGTGTTAAGGGTATGGCCGTTCCGTTCTTTACGCATTTTACGATGAGCTAACGCATGCAGTTCGTTATAGACCAGAGGAAAGATTTTTTTAGCCGCCTCATCATCCTCCTGAAGTGAGTTTAACAAGCGGGTCAACTCATTACTACTATTTGTATCACCCATAAGCTTTGTATTCTTTTCCAAAAACCAGCGAATTGAGTTCTTCTATTGAAGAGATATTTCAATGGATACTCCTGCTCTTAGATACAAAATAATCTCAACTTTTTCTTCTATTCCGAACCTCTGCAAATGAAAAGTCTGAGGATTACCCCGTAAATCAAGGAAAATCTGGAAGCCAACAAAATATTAATCTCCAGGTCAAGGCAACCGGCTCAACCGGCCTTCCACCAGATCGAGCAAAAATTGCGTTCGGGAATTGGAAGGTTCAATTGCAATCAGCTGGCTGAGTAAGTTTTTCGATTCTAAAAAATGACCTCTTGATTCATCAACCTTATTGTAACTCGGGCGATCCGGATGGTAGGCCAGGTCTCCCAGATGTATGTGGCTGACAGCCAGTGATTGAATTGCGCTGTAGTTTGTAGGATCAGAGTTATATAACCACTTAAATGTCTGGAACGACTCTTCAAATCTTTTTTCAGCTTCCGCCAAATTTCCGGTTGTAAGATAAACCTTGGCAAGGTTCTCCAGGCTGACGGCTTTATCGCGGATCGCATTGTAGTTCATAGGATCAAGTTCAATGAACTCTTCCCGCATCTCCATAGATTTTTCGAAATGCTCAATAGAAGACTCCGTTTGGCGAAGTTGTTCATATATCACTCCAATGCGTTCATGTATAAGTCCGTTATACCGAACCACTCTTGTACTCTTTTCAGGCCGCTGATAAAGCCGATCCAGGATTGATTCAGCGCTCTTGTATAGCGTTAAAGAACTGTCCGGCATACCCAGGTTCTGAAAGTTAGGATGCCCCATCAAATCTCCCAGTTTCAACAGTGAAACTGCATAACTGAACTCCGATTCATCGTTTGAGTCCCGGTTCATTATCTGCCTGAATAGTGAGACAGATTCGCGCTGAAGGTTTTCAGCTTCATCGAGACGCTGGAGGGAGGCAAGCACATCGCTCTTTTTTTCCAGGATTACCGCTCGCTCCCGAACAAAGGCTGTGTTCTCAACACTCCGCCATGAAGGTGTACTGTTCAGCTGATCAAGGGCTTTATCGTAATTATCGAGTGCCTGCTGGCTCCTTCCCAGGTTGGATGTCGTTGGATTTCCCAGCAAATCCCCAATTCTGCGATAAGAACCCGCAAGCTCAAGTTTGAGGTCCGGATCCTCCACATTCATTGACGATATTTGTTCCAGGTATTCAGAAATAGTTGAAGCAATCATCTCCCGTGCCTCCACGGATCCGGGAAGAGGGGCAATAGCATCGTGAACCTCGAACATCATAGATCCCGCCAGCTCTCGTAAATCTCCAAGGCGCTGTTCGGCAATTCTCCGCTGTGTGTCTGCAATCTCTGCTTGCCACAGTGATATCACCATGGATGAGATCAATAGGATAACCACTACGGCCGCGGTTGCCACGGGCCCACGGTTTCTTTTTATAAATTTTTTCGCCCTGTACCCTACCGTTTCGGGCCGGGCGGTTACCGGCCGATCCTCCAGGTAATTTCGGATATCCTGCAGAAACTGCTCTACTGATGAATACCTCCGGTCTGGATCTTTTCTGAGGGCTTTCAATATGATATTATCGAGATCTCCTTTAAGAATTCGCTCTACTCCCGGTGAGTTATTTCTCCCATCACGTTCCCCGGCTTTCGAATTCAATCGTTTAACAAGTGCACTGGGTTTTACGGGCTCGGTGTCCGTAATCGTTTTTCCCATCTCAAGCGGCGTTTTCTTCTGGAGCTCATAAGGTAGCGAACCGGTCAAAATTTTACACAGAACCAGGCTGAGCGAGTAGACATCCGTACCGGTTGTGACAGGCCGGTACTCCACCTGCTCCGGGCTGGCATATTCCGGGGTCATCAGGTGCAGAGATGTGTGAGTATTGGTGATGTCCAATTCAGGTTCTTCAGACAGAATCTTCGCGATCCCAAAATCCAGGAGCTTCACCTGACCCGATTGGTTTACAAGAATATTGCTTGGCTTCAGATCGCGATGTACAATCATCCGTTGATGGGCATATAACACAGCTTCGCAGACCTGCTCAAACAAGTACAACCTTTGAGCAACCGTCAGATCTTTCGTTTCACAATACTGGTCCACCGGTTCGCCATTCACATATTCCATGATAAAATAGGGGCGCCCGCCGGCGGCTACACCTGCATCCAGCAGCTTGCAAATATTTTTATGATCGAGCCCGGCAAGGATCGATTGTTCGGCTTTCATTCGATCTGCCATGTCTTTACCGGGAATAAATCCGTGCAAAAATTTAATGGCAACCTGCCGTTCGAATCTGCCATCCACTCGCTCGGCCAGGAAAACGGTACTCATTCCGCCTCTGCCAATCTCTCTTTGGATTTCCCAGGGCCCCACACGTTCACCGGGCTGAATATTAATTTTGTCCACAATCGTACCGGACAGAAAGTTTCCGGATTTTCTGTGTGCCTTCCATAGTTTATCAACTGCATCGGCATATTCCGGATACTCCTTCTGCATCTGGCGAACCCGGTCAGCCTGGAGATTTTCCGGCAGGTCAATAACCTTGTGAAATAACTCCTCAATAAACGTCCACCTCGTGGGATCAGTAATATTCATAGCACCGCATTAAAAGCTGAAGTCAACTTCCGGCAGATTTGGCTGAAAGGATTCATCACCCGTTACATTAGCCATGGGGTTTGGTTTGCCCGGGCTGGTGAACCTGCCGATGAAGACGCATTTTCATGTTCAAAAGGTGTTCTCACGCTTGGATACCCTCTATCATTGATATGCAAATAATTTGCACAAATCCGATCATTTATCAAATAAAAAATCTACGCATAAGATTACATGATCTGAGTACAACCCTGACGGAGATTGCCTGAAATGTTCATTCCTGAACCCTGTGGCACTATTCCGGCTCGTTTGTGGTAATGACAAAGATGATCAATGGGCCATCCCCGGTATTACTGACGGCATGGTGAGCATTGCCCCGGACGGTTGTGACGCTTCCTGTGCTGATTGGATATGTCCTTGGATTGCTTTGAGCGTCATCTTTTTCATGATACTGCCCCGCGCCGCTCATCACCACGTATAGTTCTTGTTCTTGTCTGGTACCGTGCGTATGGAAACCTGCGGAATCCTCATTGGTTGGCAAAATCATGTACGCCCCGATCCGGTTATTCACCAGTTCGCCTTCGTGAAATAACTGCATTAAATATACAGTTCCGGTTCCGCCATACATCTTCTCCCGTTTGTCGTACCGTGCAACCTTTCGGCGTTCCGCTCCCAGGTGATGCACTTCCGGAGTGATGTGCGCCTCAACCAGTTCATCAACGGTGCGCTTTTCCTGGTCGGTAAGTTCCTTTCGTTTCTTCTTCAATATAGTAATCTGCTTGACATTATGGTTTAATCATTCGGTTTTATCGCCGGTTTCATACCAGACCGTGCAGCGATCTGCAAGATATTTAAAAGTGTTTGAGTCCAGCATACTCTATTCCACTACCCGATAATACGTAAATAACGCTTCATTATCGACGGGACTGAAGAGATGGAAATCCGACCGTGGCACGCCCCTCAACCGGACATCCTGTATGCGGAGGCAATTCTTGCATTTTCTTTGATATTGCACCCGGCACCGGGAGCGTGAATCAGCAGCTCAATGGGGTCACTGCTTACGTTTCGTTCAGCCAATGCCGCATGTACCATCAGCCCGGCATCAAGTGCATGCTGATGAGGGACAATGAATACTGCGTGATCCCCCAGTGATTTGAAGGATTCGTTACAAACGGCACGATAGATGCCCCCCAACAATTTCCACCAGCCGTATGTATCCTCCGGATTCTTCTTTTTCGGCTCGATGAGTTCGGTTGATGCCGGCGCAAACTCGCTTCCGCCAAAATCCAGGGATCCAGGGCCCGTGAAGTTCCGGATCTCACTAACTGTCAAATCCAAACAAAACTCCTGTTGCTGGGTGTCCTGGTGCACAATATTTTTTACGCTGTCTATCCATTCGTCTGATTTTTTTAGTGTCATAGCGTGTATTATTTGAGGTTAAAAATTAATTCCTTTCAGGTCATGGAGTGATTGCGGCGGCATATATTCATATTGATAGTGCCGGTGCCACCATCGGCCGGACTCTCGCTTCTCTTCCGGTGTTGTAAAGCGATAAATGTATAGCCCCGCCCGTATAAATTTTGGGGGCTCTTTTTCAAACGGATTGTTTTTTAACAGCTTCACAACCGGCTGGTGATTCTCCAGCAACTTCAGCACAAGCCGGATAAACCAAGGACTGGACCGAATATCTTTCATAGCCGCAAACCACATCTGCCAGTCGAGGCGTAAGTGATAAGGAGCCACTTGCGGCGGACGCCGGGAAGGGTCCGTCGGCTTTCCTTTAAATTCATACGTTTTCCATACCGTATTCTCATCAATATGGTCATCCGTTGTACCTTCAACTACAATCTCCCGCCTCTCTTTCGTAACTGACCCGAAAGCTCCATAGGTGTTTACCAGGTGTAGATTATTAAAACTGGCATTCATTCGCTGAGATGGTGAAATCATATTTTTGATTGGATGCATGCTTAGATAGATCACCGCAAGAGTCAGTACGGCAGTTAACCCCTGAAACCAAACCGGTGACACGAGTTCGGTTGGTAGTGACAGATGGACAAATTGCTGAAAAAATCCATCGCTGAATCCGCTGAACGCCAGAAGCAATGTCAGCCAGTTCAGCCACGCATAATTGCCGCTAATGATGAGATAGCCCTGGCTCAGCACAATCAGGGCGGCCGCATAAGAGGCGACAGGCTGAGGGGCAAACAGCAGCCAAACCACCCCAAGCTGTACAACGTAATTCGATAGCGTTTCGAATGTATGGATTGAATTCGGCAGGTTGTGAAAAAAGCGGCTCAGCGGATTGGGCAGCGGCTGCGTTTCGTGATGGTACTTCAGACAGGTCAGGTTCCGCCAGCATCTGTCTCCCCGCATTTTGATGAGCCCCGCTCCAAACTCCACGCGGAACAGAAGCCATCGGAGCAGAAATATCACAACGACTGGTGCATTGTAATGAAGAGGGCCCAGAAAGATGGCGTAGAATCCCGCCTCGAGCAGAAGAGATTCCCAGCCAAACCCGTAAAAAATCTGCCCCGCGTTGACAATCGAAAGGTAGAGTGCCCACAGCAGAAACCAGTGCAGCATGGTGAGCCAGACGGGCCAAGAATCAGAGACTCCAAACAACGCCAACAGGGACAGAAATAGACCCGATGCGGCAATCCATCCAAAAAAAGAGTCGGAATAATGCCACTGAAAAATACCCGGAAACTCTTTGAAGGTTGTCCTTTTTAAAAACTCAGGTGCCGGCAGGAGTCCATTTTCTCCAACAAGTGGACGAAACTGATGAAAAGCCACAAGAAACGCCAACAGGTAAATAAACCCCATGCCGCGCTGAATAATGAAGCGGCTTATCCAGTAGTCGGCCTGGTAGATCCCTTCAACCATTGACTATGGAGTCCGTTCGTGTATTAAACCGTTTACATTTTTTGTAAATCCATAAACCACAACGAATTATACCCTATCCTGATTCCAATTCTAATCCTGAAAATTGAGCGCATCAACCAACCTCAGGTTGTTAAATTTCTCAACTCCTCCGCAACCTGGTCAATCTCATCCCTGGTATTATAATAATGAGGGGAAATTCTCAGAACTGAATCCACATGCTTGGCATCCATATCAATCACACCTGCCGTTCTCGAAGCAGAACTTGTATTGATATTCCGATCTCTGAGTTTTTGAACAAGAACTTTTGCATCAATACCCTCAAATGCAGCCGATACGATGGCACATCTCTGCTTACCGTAATCCAGCATGCGAACACCCGGTAATTCGTCCAGTTTGCTGCGGGTGTAGTCACCCAGTTCATGTGCCCGTTTTGAAATCATCTCCATCCCGATCTGATTGGCATACTCCGCGGCTCTGCCCATTCCCAGCAGCAGTGCATATGGAAACTCCCAGTTTTCAAACCGTTTGGCCCCCTCCTGCAGCAGAAAGGTGTCGGGGCCAGTCCAGCGGGCCCCGTGAGTATCCGGGAAAAGTGGTGATAACCCCCTCTCAAGCACACGATCAGACACATACAAAAATCCCATGCCCCTCGGACCGCGCAGAAATTTACGGGAGGTGGCAGCAAGAAAATCACACTTTATGTCTTTCACATCCACCGGAATCTGCCCTACCGCCTGGCAGGCATCCAGTAGCAGCGGCACGCCCTCTTCCTCACAGATACTCCCAACGGAGGCGGCATCCTGAACCATCCCGGAGTTTGTTGGTATCCAGCTCATTACCATCACTTTGGGACGGTGCTTTTGGATCAACCGGCGAACAGACGCAGGATCTACTCCACCTGCCGGAAGATCTTTTGCTCTTATGATCCTTACGCCAAATCGCTCCGAGAGGTTTAAAAGCATGATTTGATTCGACGAGTAGTCCACATTTGTGGTGATGATCGTATCACCGCGGGTAAAATCAAAGGCACTCAGTGCCTGCGATGTGGCCACCGTTGCATTCTCAACCATGGCGATGTTGCGGTGGCCACATCCTATCAAGTCAGCTACAGCAGCATAGGCACGTTGAATCTCTTCCAATGCGGCATCGGCAGCCTCATACCCGCCGATTTGTGATTCAAGCAAAAGGTGGTCATGAATCGTATCAATCACCGGTTTGGGCATCAGGGCAGCACCGGCATTATTCAAATGAACCCGGTGATGGCAGCCGGGTGTGTTCGTTCGTATATAGTCAAGATGGCTTATTCTTTTTTTCATAGCGATCCACAACAAATTTGAACATTATTCAACTTTCAGTTTTTGTCTTTTAACAGAAAATAGATCTCCAAAATCTACGAGATAGGCGCCAGATCCATGCACTTTATAACCGGATCGTTATAGCCCGCCCATCAGGCACCAACCACACAATTCAAGATTTTCTGCCCGGTGAAAGAATAATACTTAATATTGCAGACATGCATCCGATAATTAATAGCAGAATAAAGCCCCAACTTCTCATGCGGTGAACATTTTTTGATTATTAAATCACTCAGGTGTTGCCCAAATATTGTACACATTACGAACCTTAGAGTACATTTATCTAAGGTTACTTTCAGTTTTTACCCAACAAACTGTGCACCTAATACGTCATGAAAAAACCAACAGTTTTATTTGTTGATGACCAGGTTTCGATACACGTTGTTGTTAAGGCAATGCTCAACAAGAACTACGACCTGGAATTTGCTTCTGATGCCCAGGAGGCGATCGATCTTGTATCTGCTATCCCTGTCAATTTGATACTGCTCGATATTGAGCTTCCTGAACTGTCCGGCCTTGAACTTCTGGAATCACTCATGATCGACACGACCCTCAACGATGTGCCCGTTGTAATTTTGACGGGGAAAGCAACGGAGGAGAGAGAGCAAAAAGCGAAAAATCTTGGTGCTGCGGCATTTGTTTCAAAAGATAAACTACTCACGGAAGAGGGGAAGCAATCACTTTCAAAAATAATTGAAAATAATATTACGGAATCCGCAACCCGGCCTGCTCAAGATACCGATTTAAAAAAAGTTGGTAAGCTGATTATCAGAAATCTCGTAAAGGATTCTAAAAAGAAAGATTTCTTTTTCGTTGCACGGAGATTTTCCGTTAACCTGATGAAGTATTTTGATATCGAGTATTTATCCATCTGGTCGGTACAAAAAGGCAGGCCGAATATGCTCATATCTATGGGTGATTTACAGCCACCGGATTTTGGCCCGGAGGATATTAAAAAAGAGCCTGCATTTAAGACGCTGTTTATTAAGCGGACCTCCTACATGACAAATAATGCCAATTGTCCCGGTAAAACCGGTATCTTCGCCAATTTAGCCATGGAGAGTGGTCTCAGCTCCGAAATTGGAATTCCGATGTTTAAGATCAGTCGTGAAAATCTCTCCAAGAACAGGATGCTCGTTCCAAAAAATACACCGGCCTATAGCTTTATCATTTTAAAAAGAAACCACGTTTTTACAACCAAAGAGTACAAACTACTGGTGAAAGTAATCACATACTGTGGGTCTATCCTATGGATTCTCTACAGAAATATGTTCGCTGAATAGAGAAATCCTACTCCGTTCTTCGCATTCTGCCGTCGCTTTGCCACTTATTCTAACTGACCCTGAAGCGTCATGGACGCAAGCGGCAACCGCAGGCCGAAAGTGAAAAATCCCGTTCGAACATTGACATTATACCCGTAGCCAACCTGCAGATAGTCTTTCATGGCTGATCCTACCAGCGATATACCAAGTTCGGGCGTGTTATTGCCCGAAAAATCAAGTGCCGATATATTTAACCCCACGCCGGGCTCAAGCAGGCGATTGATAAAAGAACTGCGACGGCTGCCGAATTTCAGCAGCACACTATACGATGGTGCCAGGTGAAATTCGCCCGCCACCCCTTTGCTTTCATCTTTTGTTGGACGGGCGTAAATCAGTCCCGGCGACAGCTTCAAATAGGGCAACACACGCTCCAGCTGAAGCTGCCGAACAGCGAGATCCGTCGGAGTTTCCTCTTTCTTCCCGGCAGACATCTTAAGTACGATCATATCCCCGGGTTCCCTGAAACCGGATCTTTTCAGAGAAAAAGAGGTCTGCCCGGGCAAACTCGAGAAGCTATGACGAATCACCTCATCCCCAAATTCCAGCGCTTTACGATTAGCTTCTCCTGACTCACCAAATGCCTGAAATAAGTGAACCAGCTCTGTCACTGGATATAACCTGCTCCGGCACGATTCAAGCACCTCGTTCATCGACGCCAGGTCCGGGTCTGCCAGCCGTGCCGCTGCTGAATCCGCAAACACTTCTACGGTCTGGAGCAGTTGAGTTGTGCGATCTTCCAGGGGTTCGACTTCTGTTGTGATGGAGTGAACAGCACTTATTCCCTCCATTGCATTTGAGACTGATCGAACCTCATCAATGAGATCTTCAAACATGCCGGTTATCTCTTCAAATACCTCAACAAGCTGGTTTCGCTGGCTCATCAACTCATCCATCTCGGCAGCTATCAACCGTCCGGTTTCAAATTTAAAGTTGGTGATGCATCCCCTGATGTTTTCTCGGAGCAGTTCAACTTTCTCTGCCGCATTGGATACCATGCGCTCTCGTGCATTCTCGTAGCTGCGTCTCTGATCACTTGTACCGAACTGCCGAAGCATGTTTTCATGCTCCGCAGATATGTTCATAAACACATCCCGAAAGCGATCCACCCGGTAGTAGTCCTGTTCTCGGTAGGTGTCAAAACCCGAAAGCGACACCGGGCGCGATTCACCCTGGTGGATCAGCCAGGCTCCCAACAGGTAGAATCGGCCCTCCCGCTCAATTATACCCTCAACATCCCGGCTTATTTTAGTAACCTCCTCCTCCGCTATCTCAAAAAAGAGAGTATACTGTTCCATTATACTTAGATTTTCATTCAGGGCACTATCAAACCGCTGCAGTGCGCGATCCATTTCAAGGTCCCGAAGCAGCTCCAATACCTCGATCGTCACAGATGCCTGATTGTTCAGGGCCGCCTGGTATATTCTCCTGTCGTTTTGCTCCAATGAGGCGTTATACGCCTCCTGCAGATCAGCCAGCGAACGCATCCCTTCAGCAAGCCTGAACTGCAGGCGCTCGATACTCCTGAGCTGCCTGTTTAGAGAACGGCTCTCCGGCTGACTGGCAGCCAGCTGATTTTTGTTAATGTCTATTGTAAAATAGCTGTTGATATCTGCCCTTGATACTCCCCGCTTCGCAATAACCTCATGCCCATCCTCATCAAATTCGGTGACTTGCAAAATTTGTGCATGAACGGGCTGAGACCCCACGAAACCCAAAACGATAAAAACCTGGATGTAGAGTCTCTTCAGCTTAATCTTCATCACGCTCTGCATAGATATACGCCTCAAAAATTTTCAGATTATTCGGTTCCGGATCATCATGCCGAATCACAAACCGTATGGTACTGCTTGGGCCAACCGTATATGCTTTATCTGGAGTCTCGGTATCTACCGGCTCCAGGTTGGCTGAAATGGATTGTGACTCTATGATATCTACGATGAATTCCGGGTTTTTCGCCCAAACCACTCGGCGTGGATCTTCAGGATCCCCTGCAAGCCGGTCGGCATCGTTTACAATTCGTTCCGATTCATCACTATTGCCAAGTACCACGAACTGTGCCAGCTCTTTTTCAAGCTCCAGCTGGTAAAGATGGCGAGCTTCTGTACGGTCATCCTCCGGCAGGATCGTCGTTTTATTCTGTGCCATAGTCTCAGTAATCTCTTCCCCTTTTTACAAGCTCCCCGGTGTATCAGCTATAACGGTGATTACTTCTCATTTAAATAAAATCAGCTTTAAAGTCAATAGAATCGCGCTGATCGTTTTAATACAAACCATCAGGGCTGTCCAAATACTGTTGAAATTTAAAATATCGTCTGTTCTTCAAGGTCAGAGAGATTGTTTACCCCGTCTAACATGAATCCCTCAATAATTCTCGCTGAGTTTCGCGAGGATGGACTGCCCAAAACGATCCCAACTCAGCGCAACTCTGCGATAGACTCAGCCTCAATCTGCGATAAT
The DNA here is from genome assembly GCA_009909035.1 of Bacteroidota bacterium. GTDB lineage: Bacteria > Bacteroidota > Rhodothermia > Balneolales > Balneolaceae > SW132. The sequence goes on along the minus strand of JAAAOB010000019.1, from coordinate 11,298 downwards.
GACAAATGATGGGATGCACCAGCAGGATCTCGTATATAGGTTCAACCGCTTTGGACGGGCAGGAAAAAAAATCATAGCTGTCCACAACACGTTCGAAATTTAAAATATCTCCTGTTCTTCAACGTCATAGAGAGTTTGTTTACCCCGTCTAAAATCAATCCCTCAATAATTATCGCTGAGTACCGCGGATGAAAAACGATGAGATGCAGCAGCAGGATCTGGTTTATAGGTTCAACCGTTCTGGACGGACAGGATAAACCATCAACGGTTTATATTCCCGGACGTTGGCACTCAACATAAATGGAGTTAAGCGCAGATTCTTTCATACTGCAGATCACAGGGGAAATTGCCACCTCGTTCAGGGTATAGTGGAAGAATAATGCGGGATCTGATTTTGTTTACATCCTCAATACGATTTGATGACTCGCTGCTTCTCATGATCCAAAATCCATCCTTTGGATCCGGATTGCGTTTAAAACCGCCAGCAGGGCTACCCCTACATCCGCAAATACCGCCTCCCACAGGGTTGCCATTCCGAGGGCACCGAGCGCCAGCACCAAGATTTTAATGCCCAGTGCCAGGCCAATGTTCTGCCATACGATGTTCCGGGTAGCGTTACTGATCCGAACGGCCGAAGCTATTTTTGATGGCTGATCGGTTTGAATGACGACGTCAGCCGTTTCAATAGCTACATCGCTCCCCATTGCACCCATCGCAATTCCCACATCACTCAGGGCCAGCACAGGCGCATCGTTGATTCCGTCTCCAGCATACGCCGTTACGCCGGGATATTTCTGTTTAATCTCATCCAGTTTGTTTGCTTTTTCATCCGGCAGCAGATCGCCATAGACCTCGTCAATCCCGATCTCATTGCCGACTTGATCTGCAATCGATTTACGATCCCCGCTCAGCATGATCGTCCGCTCAACACCAAGTTTCTTTAGTTGCTTTATGGCGTCAGCAGCATCGGCTTTCAACCGATCCGACAATGTTATTGTCCCGGCGTGTTTACCATCAACAGCAAGGTAGACCACGGAACGATCTGACCGCCCATTTTTTGCGTGACCATTCAGGTCTATTTTTTCTTGTCTCATTAGTTTTTCAGACCCAACAACGACCGGCAACCCATCGGCGATAGCCTTCACGCCAAACCCGGGAACCTCCTGCTGATCCGTCACGTTCGGCTGAAAATTGGTCTCCTTCCCAATGTGTTCTACAATTGCTTTTGCAACCGGGTGCGTGGATGCCGTTTCCACTGCGTTGAGCAGTGAGATCATCCGGTTCTGATTGTTATGTTGGATTTCGATATCCCGGACGGAATAGCGTCCTTCCGTAAGTGTGCCCGTCTTATCAAAAACGACCGTTTGTACCGACCTCAACGCGTCCAGAAAGTTCGACCCTTTTACGAGAATACCGTTTTTGGATGACGCACCAATTCCACCGAAATACCCAAGCGGAATCGATATCATGAGAGCACACGGGCATGAAATAACCAGGAATACAAGACCGCGATACAACCAATCTTCAAAAACGTAGGGAGTTACGAACAGTGCGGGAAGTGCAACCAGCAGCGCGGCTAACCCGACGACTGCCGGCGTGTAGATTTTTGCAAATCGCCTGATGAACAGCTCTGTCTTCGCTTTTCGGGAGGATGCGTCTTCAACCAGTTTGAGTATTCTGGAAATCGAGCTGTTTTCGTACGATTTGGTGACCTCCAGTTCCACCACCTGGTTCTGGTTCATCATCCCGCTCAGCACGGTATCCCCTTTTGAAAACTGTCGCGGCTTGCTCTCACCGGTCAGTGCAGACGTATCAAATCCACCTCCTTCCGATATCAGTTCTCCATCAAGCGGAACGCGTTCCCCCGGCCTGACCCGAATCTGTTCCCCCACGGAAATCGATCTCGGATGTACTGTTGTCACCTGACCCTCGCCGATCAGGTGAGCGGTCTCGGGACGAACATCGAGCAGTGACCTGATATTTGCACGTGCTTTTTGAACCGCCCGCTCCTGAAAAAGTTCACCCACCGAATAGAAAAGCATCACGGCCACGCCCTCAGCATATTCGCCGATGAAAAACGCCCCAATGGTGGCAATTCCCATCAAAAAGAATTCGGTAAACAGGCTGCCGCTCAGCGCGTTTTTGAGCCCCTGTTGCAGCACCGGCAGTCCAACCGGCATGTAAGCGACCAGATACCAGACCAGTTTAACCGGGCCTGAAAACCAGCCGGCCTGCAGCAGGTAGTCGATGGACAGACCGCCAAAAAGAAGCAGCCCGCTTACAATAGGCGCCCAATAATCTGCCAGATACGAAGACGATTCAGACTTTGATTGCGGCGAACATGAACCGCACGAGTCGCCGCAGGCTTGTTCATGAACATGTTCAGACATACTCAATTCGGGTGTACGGATTTCTAATTCTAAATTCATCCAAAAAGTATGGATTTGTACCGTGCAACCGTATTGCAAAGATCAGGCGGCACAATCAGGACATTGTCCGGTAATCACAAAATTTCCATAAGAAGGTTTGAATCCATCGGGGAGATCGATTGTTGGCAGCGACAGATTTTGGAAACAGAATGTATTCTCGCAGGAAGAGCAGTAGAAATGAGCGTGCATGTCATCCGGATAGGTGCAGGTGCAATCCTCGGTACAAAGCGCGTATTTCGTGCTTCCGCTTTCGTCGTAGATCTGGTGGACGAGTCCATGCTCCTGGAAGGTTTTCAGCGTTCGGTAGAGTGTTGTCCGGTCAGCATGTGAAAAATGGTGCTCAAGGTCGGAAAGGCTCACGGCCACCCTCCTGTCCGACAAATATCTCAACACCCTGAGCCGCATCGCCGTTGGCTGAATGCGTCGAGATTCGAGTCGTTGTTCTGCTTTGTCGGTTGTCATTTTATGCCACTACATTAATTTTTTCGTCCTCAAAAATACTCACTCCAAACGCATTACGTCAACGCTTGTTATTCTTCATTCTTGCCAAATCCACCCCCGCCGGGCGTTTGCAGAATGAATCGATCCCCTATCTCAAGATCAGCACCGTCGCGCCAATTCAACTCTTGTCTGCTTCCGCCTGCTCTTTCAATCCACTGCAAGCCGGGCTTTGCAGGTTCTCCGCCATTCAGGCCAAACGGCTGATTTTCACGATGCTGTGTAAGAACCGACAGGCTTACCGGTTCCAGGAACGTTAGCTCCCGAACAGTCCCGTTGCCACCCTGCCATTTTCCATTTCCACCAGACTTTATCCGAATTGCATAGCGGTCCAGCCTGACCGGATAACGATGCTCCAGAACTTCCGGGTCCGTTGCGCGGGTATTGGTCATATGCTGATGAACGGCATCAGCCCCATGAAATCCATCACCCGCTCCGGTTCCACCGCCCACAGTTTCATAATAGCCGAAATGGTCGTTCCCAAACAGCACATTGTTCATCGTCCCGTAACTGCACGCACTCAAGCCGACCGCTTTCAGCAGCGTATCGGTCAGCCGCTGACTCGTTTCAATATTTCCGCCCACCACGGCCGGACACTCCGCCGGGTCATCCGGAAAATCGGGATTCAGCATACATTCAGGCAGAATGATATCTACCGGCTCCAGAAGTCCATCATTCAGCGGCAACGGCTCATCGATCATCAGCCTAAGAACGTAAATCACCACGCTCGTGACGATCGATGGATTTGCATTCAGGTTTCCATCATTAACGGGTGAGGTACCGCTGAAATCAATGCTTATCGAATCATCGTGCACCATGCACGTTGCGGCCAAAACAGATCCATCATCCAGCGTTTCACTGGCGCTGTACTCACCATTTGGAAATTCATTCAGGGTCAGGCGCATTCGGTCCGCCGCATACGCCTTAAGCCGACGCATGTAGCTTGTGACATCATTCACACCAAACTCACTGGCCATTGATTTCAACTTTTCAGCCCCGCGATGATTGGCAGAAACGGCAGATTGCAGATCCGCCATATTTTCGTCTATCGAACGGGTGGGCCATTCGGCATCCGTCAGCAGCTGTTTGATGTGGTCCCAACGAAAATCACCGTTGCGGGCCAGCAAGGTGGGTGGAATCACAACGCCTTCTTCTGAAAGTCGTGTTGCATCCGGCGGCATGGACCCCGGACGCTTTCCTCCAATCTCTGCATGATGCGCCCGGCTCGCTACAAAGCCGATCCGCTCTCCATCTACAAATACAGGCGTGATGACGGTTACATCCGGTAGATGTGATCCACCGAATGCGGGGTGGTTGGTGACGATGATGTCGCCTTCTACGAATTCATTACTCAACCCTCCAAGGGTTTCGATCTCTTGGAGGGTTTTCTCATTTTTACTCCAATCAATTATTGTCCTCACACACGTCCCCATCGCCCCAAGATGAACTGGTATATGAGGTGCATTTACCACGAGATATCCGTCACGGTTAAGCAGAGCGCATGAAAAATCGAGCCGCTCTTTTACGTTCACCGACATCGACGTTTTCCTCAATACCTCTCCCATCTCTTCGGCAACGGAGGTAAACCGGTTGGTATAGAGCTGCAGGTTTACTTCCTCTGAGCGGTCGACTTTCGTTGATGCTTCAGAGCCTTGCGTTGTATGCTTGAACAGCCAAGTGCCATCATCCAAAAGATCTCCTGTCCAGCCGGGCTCGAGAACCGTGGTGCTGTGCGCATCAAGCACAAGTGCCGGGCCGGTCAATGAAGCGCCCGGTTTTAAATCTTTCCGCCTGTAGATTGCTGCTTCCAGTTCTCCATCTGACGTGATAAACGTCGTGCTTTCGTTACTGTCTTGCTGATAGTTAATTTGTTTTTCCTGTTTCTTTTCATCGCCATATTTTTGCGAATCGGGCTTCTTTTCGGAAACTCTCACCCGAAGCACTTCAACTTCAATCTCCCGGTCCTCAATCCAGTGACCGTATGATTGACGGTACAGGTCTTCAAATCTCTCTGAAATATCCACCCCCTCCGACCAGTCAATTGCTACAGAGCTATCCTGTCCCTGGAAACGTAAAAAGAGCTGCTTTTGTCCCGCTGTGATCTGCGCATCGTCCACACCCTGACCATTCAAACCGTTTTGAGCTATTCTCTCAAGTTTATCAAATTCTTCCTTTAAAGATCGTTCTACATCACTGAGCGGCTTCAGCATCTGCAGAGTTTCTATCTGCTCAAGCGTTGCCTGCTGCAGGCCGTAAGCACTGAGCAGCCCTGCATCAGCCGGCACAAGTACTGTTGATATGTTCAGTTTTTCAGCAATAGCGGTGGCATGCTGAGCGCCGGCTCCTCCAAATGCGACAAGAGAATACTCCATCGGATCAAACCCCTTCTGTGTAGAAATGGTCTCGATTGCCTGGGCCATTCGTTCATTGGCGATATCCAAAAAGCCCGACAAAATCTGGTTCCTGCTTAGCTCTTGATCCCGATTTTCATTCACCTTTTTCTGCAATTCCTTGAACCGCATATCGGCAGCTTTGCGATCAATGGAGATATGAAAGTTCGCCCTGTTCAAGCGGCCCGATAGCAGATTCACATCCGTGATGGTCAATGGACCGCCACGACCATAACACGCCGGACCCGGATCAGCGCCGGCACTCTCCGGTCCCACCGTGAGGCTGCGGCCGTCAAACCCGCAAATGGATCCTCCTCCTGCAGCAACCGTCTCGATATCCACAGCCGGAGCCGCAAGCGTTGCATCAGCCACCGCATGTTCATACACGTAATCCATTGCACCATCATAGCGGGACACATCGCTGCTCGTTCCCCCCATGTCGAAGGAGATGATCTTTTCTAAACCTGTCAGGTTTTTTGCAACCCTCTTCCCGATCGCCGCCGCACCAATGACTCCCCCGGCCGGACCGCTGAGCAACCCATCTTTTGGCAGATAGTGATCGGCCTCCACCAGGTTTCCGCCGCTGCTCATCACCCTGAATGAACTGCCGCTGATCACCTTAGCTATTCTCGATAGATACCGGTCCATAATGGGGGTCAGATACGCGTTGACATCAGCCGTGACGGCTCGCGGCACAATCTTGATCTCAGGGCTCAGGTCAGAAGAGCACGAGACATATTGGAATCCCATATCCAGCAGTATCTTTTCAATCTCTTGTTCATGGCGGCTGTTTTTGTAACTGTTCATCAGGCAGATCGCCACGGCATCAAACTCATCTTTTATCGGCTTGATGCGGTCTTGAAGATCCTTTTTGTCAAGTGGTTTGATAATGTTACCATTGGCATCCACCCTTTCTCGAGCCTCTATTATCTTATAATAAAACGGATCAGATTTCTGAATGTTTAGTGAGAAAATATCAGGCCGCTGCTGGTTTTTGATTTTTATCAGGTCTCCAAACCCTTCCGTGATGATAAAGAGTGTTTTAGCACCTTTTCTCTCAAGAAGTGCATTCGTACCCTTGGTTGTTGACAATCGAAGTTCAAGCGGTGGAAACAGATCACCGGGAGCCGTGCGGGTCACCATCCGGGCGGCCAGGATCGGAGCCTCTTCACCGCTCACAATCTCAAAAGCGTGTGATTCCTTTCCCGACAGATCAATCTCACGATCCAAAAGAATTTGCGATGCAGATGCATTAAAATTCAGAATCCTGAACGTCTCCCCTGGCCGGTCAAGCAGTGAAAAGTCGCACTCCTTAAAAAATCCCTCAGGCAGATCCTCTCTCAAAACGACCTTAACGTTAGTTGATGAGGTTCCGCCTTCAGCCGTTCCCCGAACCGCGCTGCTGCTAAGAACCTTTCGCCGATGAATATTTCCATCCGGATCGTACGCGATACAGTCCGTAAACGTCCCGCCCGTGTCGATGTAGAGCTTCCATGGGGATGCCGCCGATGATTGGTTTTGTTCCTGCATCTATTTCAGATAGAATTCTTACTCAGCTAAAAGATAAAGAACTGCGTGTTAACTCAAATTAATTTCGGTATTTGGTTTTTTCCTTGATGGGGAAATTCGTTATTCGTCAAAAGAGGACCTGCAAGCGTGCGTGTTGGTAATTTGTTTATTCGTTTATTGGTTGATTAGATATTGTGGAGCTTTAAGTCGATTTTCAAGCCTTAAACTCCTCCCCTCCGGCGGAGGGGACAGAAGCAGTCGCGTCCAGCGGACCTTCAGGGATGGGTCCCGTGGCAGGACATCACTACCAGCCTCCGAAACCCACCTCTGCAGCGTCGTTAATCGGGTATCGGGTATCGGGTATCGGGTATCGGGTATCGGGTATCGGGTATCGGGTATCGGGTATCGGGTATCGGGTATCGGGTAAAGCTATCTCAAAATTACCAGCCTTCACAATTGATATATCGATTCTTGAGATTTACGGTTTTCGATTTCCGATCTAAAGCCTCTCCCCTCCATGCGCCATGTCTTTTCCGCCACCCGGCGGATAGGGAGGAAAGAGCCAGAGGGGTGGTCAACCCAATTTGCTAATTCACTCATTCCCTCCTACACTACTCCCCATGAAACAACGACTCCTCAATATCCTTTTCTGGTCGGTGATATCCGCGGCATTTATCGGGCCGGGCACGGTCACAACCGCTGCTTCAGCCGGTGCGGGTTTTGGGTATGCGCTGATCTGGGCGCTGATCTTCTCCACAATTGCATGCTACATCCTCCAGGAGGCATCCGCCCGCATTACGGCCGTGAGTGGACACAATCTGGGTCAGGCGATGAAGCAGGAGTATGGGTGTTCCAAAGCAGGAACCTGGCTGATCTGGCTCGCGCTCATTGCCATTCTCAGCGGCTGCGCCGCGTTTGAGGCCGGGAATATATTGGGCGCCGTGGCAGGACTGACATTGGTGACCGGTTCTATTCCAGTTCCGCTCATTGTAGCGTTGATTGGCATCTTGGCCGGCATTCTGCTCTGGAAGGGCACGGTTCGCCAGATTGCAAAGCTGCTGGGAGTGATCGTGGCCATCATGGGAATCTGTTTTGTGATGACCGCCGTCATGATCTCACCGTCTCTTTCTGAAATCTTCGCCAATGGATTTATTCCTATGATTCCTGATGGATCTGAAATCCTCGTGCTGGGGCTCATCGGCACCACCGTAGTGCCCTACAATATTTTCCTGGGATCGGGACTGAAGCACGCCCAGTCACCATCAGAAATGAAGCTAAGTCTTGGAATCGCCATTGGGCTTGGCGGACTCATTTCTGTGGCCATTCTGCTCACCGGGACCGCCATTACCGGTGATTTTACCTTCGAAAAACTGGCCTCCACCCTCTCCACACAGCTGGGCGGCTATGGATCTCTCCTGCTTGCCATCGGCCTGTTTGGTGCCGGACTCAGCTCTACACTCACCGCCGCCCTGGCCGCATCCGTAACAGCAAAATCCCTCCTTTCAGATACCAAAAACCCATCCTCCTGGAACGAAACCGGACTGAAATTCCGATCCGTCTGGATGGGCGTGCTCGGCATCGGCTTGCTCTTTGGCGTGATGCAGCTCCAGCCCGTTCCGGTGATCATCCTGGCGCAGGCGCTCAACGGGATTATTCTGCCTGTGATTGCGGTGATCCTGTTCCTGCTCATGAACAATCCACGGGTTTTGCCTGCTAACCATCAAAACGGGACAGTAACGAACGTCCTGACCGGCATCGTTACCTGGCTTACCATTCTGATTGGATTAACCAATCTATTGAAAGCATCTTCACGGATTGGACATTTTGATCTGCCAAATCAAACCGTGATCGTCGCTATATCAATCGTTCTGTTCCTGTTTGTCATCATACCGTTGATAAAAGGAGGATTAAACCGCAATACAACGCTTAATAAATGAAATTTTTTCAGCTACTTGACAAGAGTCAGCTTCTTGGAAAGGGTGGTATTCTCTGTGGTCAATCGGTAGATGTAGACGCCGCTGGCAAGATTTCCGCCATCAAACTGTCGTGAATGAGTGCCTACAGAAAGGGTTCGGCTGACCAGCTCTGCCACTTTTCTGCCGGCAAGATCATATACTGAAAGTTCAACTCTGCCCTGACTATCAAGGTAAAATTCAATGTTTGTCGACGGATTGAATGGGTTCGGATAGTTCCTTTTGAGTTCTGTGGAAGCAGGTAAAATGTCGCTTTCATCTTCATTTGATGTAAACGTTGACGACTCATGTGTTATAAACCGGTCTATCCATGAACTGATAAACCGGTCATCCGCTTTTACCTGCTGGTTCAGCCGTTCAACCTGCAGGTTTTCAAATGACCAGCGTTCAAAAACCTCGCCTGAGTTATCCCCCTGGTCCAGAATCTCCATACTTTCATCTTCTGCAGCCAGGCTATCTTTGAATGCCTGCACTGCCGCTGCATCTGTACTGTTGTATCTCACATTCAATTCTCCGCCATAGGTGGCCGGTGCTTCAACCGCTACAGAATCTGTGCGGCCCAGGAATGTTGCGTAGATCAGGTGTTCGCCGTCAAAAAGTGGCCATTTTAGCTCTTCTGGTGAAAGGTCGAATTCAAACGTGAGAAAACCTCCAGGTGCCACAAAATACGATAAGTAATCAGCGGTGACCGAAACATCAAACTCTTCAATGTCGCTAAATTCCAGCTTCACCTGCCAGGATGAACTCCCTGTGTACTGGAGAGTTTCATCTGAACCATTAAAGAATGAGTAGGTAAACTGAAAATTTTCCCCACGGGCTAATTTATCATTCACCAATTCCATCTCTGTAACGATTTGCGATTGAACGGTAAAAGGCAGAAGTAAGAAGAGTATCAAGATGCCTGTAATTCTCTGCATACATAACGTATTAAAATTAGGGTGTTCACTCTTCACAATGTACTTTTATGCAGTAAATATTCAAATGTAAATTTACTTCATGGGTGGTGGACGGACGATCAGCCATAGTTGGACCCACCTCTGCCGCGTCGCATTCCGTGAGCCGACGGATCGCTTTGGCGGCTGTCTCCACCGCGAGAGGAGAGGTCTAAATTCCGGACCGCTACATCGTTATGTCGTTAATTCGGGTATCGGGTATCGGGTATCGGGTATCGGGTATCGGGTATCGGGTATCGGGTATCGGGTATCGGGTAAAGCTATTGCAAAATCATCAGACTCTACATTTGATTTAGCGATTCTTGAGATTTACGGTTTTCGATTTCCGATCTAAAGCCTCTCCCCTCCATGCGCCGTGTCTTTCGGCGGAGGGAGGGGAGATCCAGAGGGGTGGGTCCCATCGCATGGCGGCTGTCTCCTCTGCGGGAGGTGAGAATCAAAAACCAACACATCTGAACTCCTAAATCCGTAGTTTTGATGGCTAACCACGAATTCAAACACTCTCGATGTCAACCCTCTTTCCGGTAGAGAAATTCAGATCTCTCCAAACTCCGTTTTACTATTACGACCTTAATCTTCTCCAGCGCACGCTTGACCAGGTAAAGATGCACGGCGTATCAAAGGGATATCATGTCCATTTTGCAATTAAGGCCAATTTTAATTTCAAAATCCTGGACCTTGTACGCAATGCAGGAATGGGTATCGATTGCGTAAGCGGCAAAGAGATCGAACGGGCTATTGAAGCAGGATTCAAACCGGAACAGATTGCTTTTGCGGGGGTAGGCAAAACGGATGAGGAAATTCAAACCGGCCTCGATTACGATATTTTCTCCTTCAACTGCGAATCAATCCAGGAAATCACCGTTCTGAACGAGCTGGCCAATGAAGCTGGAAAAATTGCCAATGTATCGGTCCGGCTCAATCCAAATGTTGAAGCCAAAACTCACAAATACATTACCACGGGTCTTTCTGAAAATAAGTTTGGCGTCAATCCTGAGCATTTGCCCAAGCTGTTTGAGATGCTGCCCGGCCTCAAATCGGTCAACCTAACCGGTATACACTTCCATATCGGATCGCAGATAAGGGATTTAAAAGCGTTCAGGGATCTTTGTGAAAAGGTGAATCAGATTCAAACTCGCTTTGAAGATGAAGGGTTTAATCTTAAGCACATCAATGTCGGGGGCGGGCTTGGCATCAATTATGAGCTCCCCGATGAGGAATCTATTCCAGATTTCGACTCCTTCTTCAACCTTTTTGATGACAATCTTAACGTAAGAGACGGCCAGCAGGTTCATTTTGAGCTGGGCCGAAGCATTGTGGCGCAGTGCGGCAGTTTGATATCAAAAGTGCTCTTCGTCAAGGAGGGAATCACCACAAACTTTGCCGTGCTTGATGCGGGCATGACCGAGCTGATCCGCCCCGCACTTTACCAGGCGGCTCATCAAGTGGATGTGCTCACATCAAACAGGCCGAAAAAAACGTATGACGTTGTCGGACCGATTTGCGAAACCTCCGATACGTTCCGCAAAAGTATTCAGCTTCCTGA